>NZ_JAXLWP010000005.1:0-351705 GCF_046328425.1 Kouleothrix sp. | reverse complement strand
TGTTCCCGCCGGCGTGCGGGATCACGCTCAGGCCGGCCGCGGCGGCCGACGCGGCGATCTTGCGCAGTGCGCTGACCCCGCCGCACCACTCGACGTCGGGCTGGAGAATATCGACGGCGCGGTGGCTGGCGGCCCACTGGAATGGCACGTGGGTGTACCAGTGCTCGCCGGTGGCCAGCGGCTGCCACGGCAGGCGCTCGCGCAGCGCTAGGTGCCCGTCGAAGTCCTCCGGAATGAGGCACTCCTCCATCCACCTGAGCCGGTAGGGCCGCAGCGCCTCGGCCAGGCGCACGGCGTACTCGACATCGAAGGCCATCCAGCAGTCGAGCATGAGCTCGCCGTCGTCGCCGAGCAGCTCGCGCGCCCAGGCCACCAGCTCCTCGTTCTTACGGATGCCGTCGATGCCGTCGGCCGGGCCGTATGGGCAGGCCAGCTTGGCAGCGCGGAACCCCAGCTCGACGAACCAGTCGACATCGTTGCCGGTGGCGTAGCAGAACATGCGCTGTTTCTGCGGGCCGCCCAGCAGCGCGTACACCGGCTGGCCCAGCAGCTTGCCGCGCGCGTCCCACAGCGCCAGGTCGATCGCGCTGACCGCGTACGAGGCCAGCCCGGCCGAGCCGTATGGCTTGGTGAGGCGGAACAGCATATCGGCGATCTTTTCGGCGGCCAGCGCGTCTTCGCCAACCAGCAGTGGCCCGAGGTGCTGCTCGATCACCGCCGCCGCCGGCATGCCGATGCCGGTGTGCCCGAGGCCCCAGGTGCCATCTTCAAGCGTGACTTTGCACCACACGTCGCCCCATTTTGGCAGCCACGAATTGCGATGCGCTTTGTACTGCGGGTAGCGCGACATGGGGTTGGCCACTTCGGCGTGCTGCCACCAGCCGGGCCGGCGCGGGGCCACGGGTTTGGCGCTGGGCGGCAGGCTCAGGCGCATCGCGCGCACTTCGGTGATTTTCATAGCTGTTGTTCCTGTCTGGCGCTACTTCGAAGCCCGCTGAAAAAGTGGTTTGGAAGGACGAAGGCGCTCAAAAAGCCGGCTTTTCAGGCAGCCTCTTGGCCGGCGCTGTGCAATGGCTCGCCGGCATACAGCTCGTCGATCAGCACCGGCTGGCCGCCGGCGCGCGCCGAGCGATAGGCCGCGTCCAGCACCTCGACGGTGCGCCAGCCCGGCTCGCCCGGCGAGCCGTTGCCCGCCTGGCCGCGCGCAATCGCCACAAGGTTGGCCGAGGGCGCTGCCGCAGGGTAGGCGGCATCCTCGGCGCTGAGCTGAACCGTCTCGACGGCGCCGTCGGCGCCGTGGATGCGCGCGCTGCCGCCGAGCATGTCGAGCAGCAGCGCGCCGCGCTCGCAGTGGATCTGCAGGTCGAGGTTCGAGGGGCGGGCGTTGCTGCTGCCGCCCAGCACGCCCAGCGCGCCCCCCTCGAACTCCACCACAATCGCGTCGACCAAGTCGAGCGCCAAGCCGTGGTTGTTCATCAGCGCGCTGACGCGGCGCGGCCGCAGCCCGCTCACAAAGCTCATCAGGCCGATCGAGTGGGTGAGCTGCAGGTGGCCGTGCCCGCCGCCCGAGAGCTGCGGCTGGCTGTAGACTGCGCCCGGCCCGTGCACGCGGTAGGCGCCCGGCCGATCGGCGTGGTCGTCGCCCCGCAGCAGGTTCAGCGTGTACGAGTTGAACACGCAGCTCACGAACTGCCCGGCGCCTAGCGCGCCCGAGGCCAGCAGGTCGCGCAGGCGCACCACCAGCGGGCTGTAGCTCCAGGGGTAGCCCACCAGCAGCTCGCGGCCTTGCGCGCGCGCCAGCCGCACGAGATCGCGGGCCTCGGCGGCGTACAGCGTCAGCGGCTTTTCTACCAGCACGTGCAGCCCGGCGGCTAGGCACGCGCGCGCCAGGGCGTAGTGCGTGGCGTGTGGCGTAGCGATGATCGCGCCGTCGAGGCGCTCGTGCGCCAGCATCTCGGCCAGGCTGGTATACGTGCGCTGCACGCCGAACTCCTGCGCGGCGGCCGCCAGGCGCTGCGAGTCGGCGTCGCACAGCGCGGCTAGCTCGGCCGCCGGGTTCGCCAGCAGCGCGGGAATGTGCACGCTGGTGGCCCACCAGCCGGCGCCCACCACCGCGATACGCGCGCTATCGTTCATGAGCATGTCTCCCGACTCTTCTGCAGGGGACGCATGGCTCAGGCCAGCGTTCCAGCTCGTTGCGGCACCCAAACCCCACGATTGGTACTTCCAACTAAAGTCTTCGGACTTATGAAGTTGGCGCTTCCAGCCTTCGGCAGAGCAGTACTCTGTCTCCGTATCGTGTGCGGTTTTCCGCGCTCCGCGCGCAAAACCGCACACAGAAGCTGCACACGTACCATGCTGCCGCAGGCCCAACGAAGCGGGATTTCCGAGTTTCTAAGAAGTTGTTTGAAAAGGGAAGTGCGAGGGGCATAGCCCCTCGCGCACCCCTTTTCAAACAGGCTCTTAGGAATCAGCAGCACCTTTGCCACTGCGCCGGGCGCGTCGATCAGGCGATCAAACCAGGCGCCGCCGTCCTCGAGCGGCGCCTCGACGATCCACGGGTCGAGGCGGATGCTGCCGCTTTGGAGCGCGGCGATTGCGGCGGCGAAGTTTTCGCGGGTGTAGCAGAAGCTGCCGCGCACCGTGATCTCGCGGCGGATGATCTCGGCGGCGGGCATGGCGCTGGTCTCTTCGTGCAGGCCGCTCAGGATCAGCGTACCGGCCGAGCGGGTGGCGCTCACGCAGCTGGCGCGCGTGGCGGCGGCGCCCACCGCGTCGACGGAAACCGGCACGCCCAGTCCGCCGCTGGCGGCGCGTGCCGCCGCCGCCACGTCGGCGGCGCGCGGGTCGAGCGGGGTGCCGCCAAGCTCGGCAGCCATCGCCAGCCGCGCGGCGTCGAGGTCGGCCACGAGCACCTGGCGCGCGCCCTGGGCGAGCAGCACCTGCAGCACCAGCAGCCCGATCGGGCCGGCGCCGAGCACCAGCGCGGCCTCGCCGCCAAGCGGGCCGGCCAGCTCGCCGATGCGCATGGCCACGGCCACCGGCTCGGCCAGCGCGCCCTGGCGCAACGTCAGGCCCGTGGGCAGTGGCGCGATCAGCTCGGCGGGCACGGCGACATACTCGGCGTAGGCGCCTGGCCGGTGCGCGCCGATCAGCCTGCGGTTAGCGCACAGGTGCGTCTGGCCGCGCGCGCAGAAGCCGCACGCGCCGCAGTACCACATCGGGTTGGCGGTGACGTGCTGGCCGGTCGCGAGGTTCGGGTGCTGCGCGCGCGCGGCCTCGCCCAGCGCCACGATCTCGCCGGCAAACTCGTGCCCCATCACCAGCGGCGGCACGCGCAGAGCATTGTGCCCGAGGTAGCCGCTCAGCTCCGAGCCGCAGATCCCGGCGTAGGCCACTTTTATGAGCGCTTCGCCCGGCTGCGGCGCCGGGTCGGCCTGCGCGCGCATGCGCATCAGGCGCGGCGCTTCCCACACAAGTGCCTTCATGAGGCTCCTTCCATAACCGGCGGCGTGCGCCGGCAACCGATGTTATACCAACTCCGTTTGATTACTTGTGTTTTCTTGGCGCGCCCGGCTTGCCGGGCGCCTGCGAAAAGAATTCGGGGTGGCTTCGCCGCCCCCGAACCCCCACCATAATCCAAGCGATCAGCCGGATTTGGTATTACTGCGGCAGCATGCCGAGCAGGGGTGCGGCGCCACAGCCCCTGCTCGGCGGGCGATGGCAATATTATAATAGATCAGCCGCGCTCGTTTAGCGCCACAAACCCGCGCGGCGCCGGGCCTGAGTAGTCGGCCTTGGGGCGAATGAGCCGGTTGTCGGCCAGCTGCTCGCGGATGTGCCCGACCCAGCCGGCCACGCGGCTAAGCGCGAACGCCGCGGTGAAAAGGTCGAGCGGCAGGCCGAGGGTATACAGCAGCGGCGCGCTGTAGAACTCGACGTTTGGGTTGAGCTGGCGGCGTGTGAAGTGCGGGTGCTCGGCTACCACCCGGCCAACTGCGTCGGCGATGGCCTGCCAGCGGCTTTCGCCGCCTGCGGCTAGCAGCTGAACCTGCCGCCGCAGATGCCGCACGCGCGGGTCTTCGACCTTGTAGATCCGGTGGCCCACGCCCATCAGCCGGCCATGGGCCGCCAGCAAGCTCTCGATATACTCGGCGGCGCGGTCGGGCTGCTCGATCGCCAGGAATGTCTCCATCGCTTTCTGGTTTGCGCCGCCGTGCAGCAAGCCCTTCAGCGTGCCGATCGCCGCTACCAGTGCGCAGTATGCGTCGGCCTGCGCGCCGATGGCCACCCGCGCCGCGAAGGTCGAGGCGTTCAGGCCGTGCTCGGCCAGCAGCACCATGTAGCAGTCGAAGGCATGCGCCTCGGCCGGCGCGGGGGGCGTGCCGCGCAGCATATACAGAAAGTTGGCGGCATGCGGCAGGTTCGGGTCGGGCGCAACTGGCGCAGCGCCGCGGCGCATGCGATCCCAGGCGGCAATCAGCGTCGGCATCTTCGCCAGCACGCGCACGCCGATGCGCTCGACATGCTCGTCGCTGGTTTCGGCCGCCTGGTCGTCGAGCTGCGCCAGGCCCGAAACCAGCGTGCGTAGCGCGTCCATGCCGTGGCCGCGCGCGGCGATGCCGCGCACAAGCGCCAGCTCGTCGGCGGTTAGCGCGCGCTCGGCTGCCAGGCGCGCGCCGAACGCGCCCAGCTCGGCGGCGAGCGGCAGATCGCCGTGCCATAGCAGGTACGCCACCTCTTCGAAGCCGGCGCGCGCCGCCAGATCGTGAATGTTGTATCCAACATAGCTCAGGTTGCCGGCGTTGCCGTCGATCGCGCTCAGGTGGGTGCTGGCCACCACCACATTCTCTAGCCCGCGTGTTGGCGTTTCGCTAGCCATAGGGTTGCTCCTCCGTACGGAAAACACCGCCGCTCGCTGCGGCAGACGCATCGCGTGCTTTATCCTAGCACGGTACTTGATATATATCAATACTACTTTATATATATTGATTCCCATTCCGCCGTAGCTCATACTCTTTGAGCTGATCACTTGCTGTATGGCGGGTGGCGGCCACATTCGTGGCCGCCGCCCGCCAGAACGAGTGATATTTGAGGGGACTTCGTCGTTCCAAACCACCCTTTCAGGCAGCTTCTAAGGCCCTGCCCGGCTTCATCGGGCAGGGCATCTTAAAGAGAAAGGGTTGCATATATATTGACTCGGCGAATCAATAACCGCTATACTAGCATCAAGGCATCCGGAGCGTCAGGAGTGCTACCATGCAGATGATCGATGGGGTGGAATATCTCGACGGCGACGAGGCGGTCGCGCTGCTCGGGGTGAAGAAGGCCACGCTATACGCGTATGTCAGCCGCGGGCTGCTGAGCTCGTTCCGCCAGGCAATCGGCCGCCGGCGATTATACCGGCGCGATGCGGTGGAGACGCTGCGCGAGCTGCGGCCAAGCGAGGCCACCGCCGCGCTGATCATCGACGACGACGGCGTGCTGCGCGATGTCACCTTGCCCGACGCGGCGAGCTGGGCGGGCGAGCATTAGACTTCGTTGGAAATAACATTCGTGGGGGTTTGGGGCGGCTTTGCCGCCCCCGCAGATGCTCTTTCGCGCTGTGGCAGAGCTGCGGCTCTGCCACAGCGCGAAAAACGAATATCTTTGGAGGGTCTGCGACCCTCCAAACCTCCCGCCGGATGATGACCAATTTCCAAGTCCCTTAGACTTCACCGGGCCGGCTCGGTGATCAGCGCGAGTGTGAGCTGGCGCAGCGTGTTCAGGCGCTGATCCATGTGTTCGGGGTAGAGATACAGGTCGTCGTGCATTTTGCTCACCTCCATGCGGCGCTGCGCCACTGCGTCGCTGGCCGAGTCGCCTGCGCGCTCGTAGCGATCGTAGGCCAGCTGGAGCGAGCTATCGATCGCCACGAGCGACTGGTCGACGCTCGCAAGCTCATTGCTGCGCAGTGCGGCCTCGGCGTCGTCGATCTGCACAATCGCCAGCAGCAGGTAGATCTGGGCCTGCTTGCGATCGGCCTCGGCGCGGACATCGGCCAGTTCCTGCTGGCTAATGCCCTGCGAGAGCGGCAGCGCGGTTGGGGCGGTGGCGATCTGGCGGGGGGTGGCGGCTACGGTGGTGGCGGCGGGCGGCTCGCGCGTCGGCACAACTACGGCTGGCTGTGGCGTGGGCTGCCAGAGCGACTGAACCAGCAGGCTCAGGGCTACCGCCGCCAGCGCCGTGAGCACGTAGGGCAGCGCGGCGCGCAGCATAATCAACAGCGCGCCCGGCCCCCGGCGGGGGCTGGGCGCGCCTGATTGCGTGGCCGGGGCGTCCAAAGAACGCTCCTATTTCTCGATCTGCGCGGTCAGCAGGATCGCCTGAGCGATCTCGCGCATTGATTTGCGCGTGTTCATCGAAAGCTGCTGAATCTTGCGAAAGGCTTCTTGCTCCTTGAGGCCCTGCGTGTCCATCAGCACGCCCTTGGCGCGCTCCACCAGCTTGCGCGTCTCGAGGGTTTCTTCAAGGTTGCCGATCTTCTTGTCCATCTCCTGAAATTCGGAGTAGCGGGCCATGGCGATCTCGATCGCCGGCAGCAGCTCGGCATCGCGGAATGGCTTCACAATATAGTTCACCACCCCAGCCTCGCGCGCGCGGTCGACAAGCTCGCGATCGGAGTAGGCCGTGAGCAGCAGCACCGGCGCGATCTTATCTTCCGTCAGCACCTTGGCGGCCTGAATGCCGTCGAGCTTGGGCATCTTGATGTCCATGATCACCAGATCGGGCCGCAGCTCGC
This sequence comes from Kouleothrix sp., assembly GCF_046328425.1. Lineage (NCBI taxonomy): Bacteria > Bacillati > Chloroflexota > Chloroflexia > Chloroflexales > Roseiflexaceae > Kouleothrix > Kouleothrix sp. The sequence continues at coordinate 344,924 of NZ_JAXLWP010000005.1, read as the reverse complement.
GCGCCAGATTCACCACGCTCACGCCGTCGCCAGCCTCGCCAACCACCAGGTAGCCAAGGCCGACCAGGGTCTCTTTCAGGTTCATGCGGATGAGCGATTCGTCGTCGGCGATAACCAGCCGTAACTGTTGGGCCATGATCCTCTCCTGTATACAAGGCTGTGGTGCCCTGTGCGATCGGCGTGGATCGCGCGCTAGCACCTTGTTTGATTGTCGTCGAGGTTAAGAAACCGTTGATACCTTTCGATTGTTCATTGTAGCACAATCGATACCGGACGGTCAAGCCTGTACAAATCTTACATATCGGCTAATTGCTCGCGCAGCCAGCCCAGCATCTCGTGGTCGAGCGCGTAGCAAGTTGCCGACCCGTCGTCGTGGGCCTGGATTATGCCAGCAGAACGCAGTATCTTGAGGTGCTGCGATAATGTCGACTGCGCGCGGGCGACGTCGTCGGGCAGGTGGAGTTGGATCTGGTAGCCAATACAGCGGGGGTGATCTTGTATAAAACGTACAATCTGCAGGCGCACCGGGTTGCCGAGTGCCTTGAGCAACCGGTAGAGGCGTTGGTCATCTCGCTGACATCGCGCAGTTGCCATCGCGTGCCTCCGTGCGTGGGTTAACTCTACTCGCATGGCACGGCGTTGTCAACCTTGAGTTTTTATCAACTCCGTTTGCTCGCTTTCTTTTTGCGATGCCCTGCCCGGCTTCGCCGGGCAGGGCCTCGCACAAAGAAAATTCAGCGGGCGGCTTCGCCGGGCAGGGCATCGCAAAAAGAAAATTCAGCGGGCGGCGTCGCCGCCCGCTGAACCCCCACACGAAAGCAAGTAATCAGCTAGATCTGGTTACTCTAAGCCGTCTTTTCGGGTGCGGCCTACGCGCCGCTGAAGATGATCTCGCGGCGGGCGAACGCGTACAGCGCCAGCGCCAGCAGCCCCAGTGTGAGCGAGAACTGCGCGAGGGGAATCGCCAGCGCCAGCCCGCTATAGTCGCGGCTGAGCGCCAGCTCGAAGCCAGTGAACGCCGGCAGCAGCGGCGTGCTGAAGATCGTGCGCAGCACGCTGAGCACCGCCACCAGCGGCCCCGGCAGGCCCGCCAGCGTCTGCCCGCCGATCAGGCTGCCGGAAAAGGCCACCGCGATCAGCGCCAGCACCGTCAGGCGCGCGCTGGCCGGCAGCACCATCGGCGCCATGAGCGCCAGCAGCGCCGACAGCAGCGCGACATTCAGCAGCAGCGGCGTGGTGCCGGCCAGCCAGCCGGCCAGCGTCAGCCCGGCCACCGGGTTGTAGAGCGCGGTCGCCAGGCTGATCAGGCCGTACAGCGCCACGGCTATCGCCAGCACTGCGAGGTACAAGCCTAGCAGGTAGCCGTTGCGGCCCACCCGGCGCGCCAGGATCAGGTAGCCCTGCGGCCGGTCGCCAAGCGCCATGATCGAGGCCGAGGTGTAGAAGCTGAGCGCCAGCTCGAACAGCGCGACGGTGGAGAAAAAGTAGTTCGGCGGCGGCGCGGATGTCCAGCGCCGCAAGAAGATGTAGAAGAAGATCGTGGTTGCCGCCAGCTCGACCAGAATGCGGCCGGAGCGGGTGTACTCGACGAGCGTGAAGATTGTGAAGCGCAGTGTGCGCGAGAGTGATCGGGCCATAGGACTCACACGGTTGCAGGTTGCTTCGGGACACAGGTTCGCAAACCGCCTTGGGTTACGCGGGGTTCACACGTTGCGGGTGGCAAGCTGGAAGCTGCGAACCTGTTACTTCTTCGCTTGCTCAGAGTCGGGCGGGCCGGCCTTGCCATCGGGGCGCCCAAGCAGCTCGCGCAGCAGCGTATCGCCATTCGAGCGGCGGGCTGGCGGCGCGGCGGCGAGCGCGTCGGGGTGGCCAGGCGGCACGAACATGCCTGGTGGCGCCTGTTCCAGCGCCTGATCGCCTGGCTCACCGCGCACCACGCGCATATAGATCTCTTCGAGCGGCCGGCTCTGCGGTTCGAGCGAGATAATCGGCACGTTGGCGTCGAGCAGCGCGCGCAGCACCTGGGCCTGCAGCGCGGGCGTGTTTGGCTGAAGCGCGATCTCGCGCCCGCTGGAGCGCACCGCCGGGCTGAGCTGCGCGAGCTGCGCCTGAAGCTCGGGAGTGATGTGGGCGAGCTTCAGCAGCGCCGAGCGGCCGGGCGCGCGCAGTGTAGGCACATCGATCTGTTCCGCCAGCCTGCCGTCGTACAGAATGCCGACGGTATCGCACAGCAGGTCGATCTCGTCGAGGAAGTGCGTCGCCAGGAAGATCGTATGGCCGCGCTGGCGCAGCTCGCCCAGCAGATCGAGTATCTCGCGCTGGCCAGCCGGGTCGAGCCCCGAGGTTGGCTCGTCGATCAGCAGCATATCGGGGGTGGCCAGCAGCGCCTGTGCGATGCCGAGGCGCTGGAGCATGCCCTTCGAGTATGTCGCGAGGCGGCGGTCGGCGGCGGCGCTGAGGCCCACGGCATCGAGCTCGTCGGCGACGCGGCGCGCCAGCTGCGGCCCGGCCATGTCGCTGAACTGGCCGAGGTAGCGCAGGTACTCGCGGCCGGTGTAGTGCAGGTGGTAGCGCAGCCGCTCGGGCAGGTAGCCGATCCGCCCGCGCACCAGCGCGAGGTCGTGCTGGCCCAGCACGCGCAGCGTGCCGCGGTTTGGCCTCAGGAAGCCGAGCAGCAGGTGAATAAGCGTGGATTTGCCCGAGCCGTTTGGCCCGAGCAGGCCATACACGCTGCCCTGCGGCACGCGCAGATCGAGGCCGCGCAGCACGCTCAGGCCATCGTACGATTTATAAAGATCCTGGATTTCGATCGCGTCCATGCTGTTTTCGCCATTGTACAGTGCAAGCAAGGATCTCGAAAGGGCGCGGTGTATCGCCCGGTGGAGATGTAAGCGACGCGCACCCCGCGCGCAGCGAGCGGAACACGCTAGCCGCGCACCAGCGCCAGGTAGAGTACGCCCGCCAGGGCCAGCGGCAGCGCCCGGCCCCAGCACCAGCGCAGCGCGCCCGGCAGCGTGAGGCGCGGCATCAGCGCGCCGACCTGGCGCAGCAGCAGCGCCACCGCCACGAACAGCGCGGCTACAATCGCCAGCGCCAGCGCCGGCGCGAGCCGCGCCTCGGGGCCAAGCAGCGGGCGCAGCAGCGCCAGCGGCAGGGCCGCCAGCAGCGCCGCGCCGCGAACCAGCCGCGCCAAGCGTACCAGAGCGGCGGTGCTGTCGTCAAGGCCCTCTTCGGCGCCGGCGGCGGCCAGGCTTTGCTCGGCGCCGAATGGCCCGCAGCCGATCGCGACCGGCAGCGCCAGCAGGCCGGCCAGGCCGAGCAGCAAGCGCCCTGGCAGCAGCGCCAGCGACCAGCCGGCGCCGCTCCAGAGCGCGCTGCCGGCTGCCAGCCAGAAGACACAGCGGCCGGCGGCGCCGATCTGGGCTTCGCGCGCGGCGGCGCGGGCCGCAAATGGCCGCCCCGACACAAAGCCGGGCAGCAGCGGCAGCAGGAACGCGCCTTCGAAAAGCGCCCACAGCGTGGCCGGGCTGCCGATCGCGCTCCAGCCTGCGGCGGGATGCAGCGGCCACGGCAGCAGCGTCAGCGCCAGCCCGGTGAGGCCAATCCCCGCCAGCGCCGCAGGCCCGGCCAGGCCGCGCAGCGCCGACGCGCGCGGCGCCGGCGGAGTGCGCCGCTCGATCAGCCAGCCAAACAGCACGCCAAGCAGCAGCGCGAGCGCCAGGCCAGGGTACAGCAAAATCGCAAGCGTCGTACTCATAGGTTCTGCTCGGCCGCAAGGCGCCCGATCGCCTCAACGATTGCTTCGGGCGTGGGCGGGCAGCCGTCGAGCGTGCGCGCGCCGAGGCCCGGCAGATCGGCCACGCCGCCGCGGCCGAACGGGTGGCCGTCGATCGCGCAGCGGCCAACCGCCAGCAGCCGAATGTGCCCGCCGAGCCGCTGCCACAGCGCCTGGAACGCCTCGCGCGCGGGCGGCGTCAGCGGCCCGGTGAGCAGCAGCACATCGGCGGCAGCCGGCGAATCGGCCCAGGCCAGGGTTGCGGCGCCGGCCACGGCCGCCTCGATCTCGGCGTCGCAGCCGCCGCACGAGCCTGTGTTAATGCGGTAGACTTTGATCATAGCTAAAATGGCTGAAAGAACGTCAGGCCGCGCGAAACCTCGTTGATCGTCGAGAGCAGCGGCTGCGGGTACAGGCCGATCGCCAGGCACACCGCCAGCAGCAGCGCGGTGAGCAGCGCCATGCCGCGCGGCTCAGGATCGAGCCGCCGGTCGGCCGGGCGGTCGAGATCGGTGGTGCCGAGCAGAACCGGCGCCTCGTCGACGCGCTGTTCTTCCGAGCTGCCGAATAGCCGCTCGCGGGCCAGGCGCACGAGCGCCAGGAGCGCCAGCGCGCTGGCGAGCAGCAGCAGCACCAGGTACAGCCCGCCCTTGCGCGCGGCGGCCTCGTAGAGCAGCAGCTTGCTGGCGAAGCCGTTGAACGGCGGCAGACCCAGCAGCGCCAGCCCGCCGCCCAGCAAGCCAGTGCCGGCCACCGGCCAGCGCCACAGCAGGTCGTGCCGCAGCACATTCGCCGGCCGGCCGTCGGGGCGCTCGAGCAGGCCAATGCTCACGAACAGCAGCAGCACCACGATCGTCTGATTCCAGGCCTCGAACAGCGCGCCCGTCACGCCGACTTTGTCCATGGTCGCCAGGCCGAACAGCACCATGCCGGCATCGTACACCACCAGGTAGCCGATCGTGCGGCGGATGCTGGTTTGTGCCAGCGCCAGCAGCGCGCCGAGCAGCGCCGTGATAATGCCGAGCGCCAGCAGCAGCTGCATGCCGCGCTGGTTGTCGGGGCCGCCGACGACCTCGAATGGGTAGAACACCAGCTGAAACGAGACGATCAGGAACAGCAGGCTAGTCACATTCACCACCGCCACCACCAGCACCGACACCATCGGCGCGGCGTCTTCGGCCAGGTCGGGCAGCCACGAGTGGAACGGCACAATCGCCAGGCGCAGGCCGAAGCCCACCACCGCCAGCGCCAGCACGAGATGCGTCGGCGAGATGCGCGTGTTGGCGAGGTTCGGCTGGGCGGCGTTCACCAGCACAAAACCCATGTACATCATCACGCCGGCGATCAGCATGAGCACCAGGTATTTCAGCGCGGTGGCGAGCGTGGCGCGGCCGACCAGCGCCGAGCTGGCGGTTGGCAAATCGACGATCGCGAGCACCGCCAGCAGCCCGGTGCTGATCAGCAGCAGCGAGGCGACGAACGGCTCTTGCAGCAGCAGCAGGGTGGTGCTGGTCATGCCGAGGAGCATGAGCGCGATCGGCACAAAGTTCTCGCCGTGCGGGATGCGCCACGTCGCGAGCAAGGCCAGCGCGCCCACCGCCAGGAATGTGAGCAGAAACAGCCGGCCGAGCGGGTCGAGCGTCAGCGTCAGCCCCAGCAGGCGCGCAGGCTGGTCGAGCGGCAGCTGAAGCACCAGCGCGATCTGCGCCAGTACCGTGGCCACGGCCGCCGCGATCACCAGCCGGGTCTGCGTACGCAGTACAAAGCAGCCTGCGCCCATGGCGATCGGAAAGAATATCAGAAGCAGGTAGATCATAGCTAGCGCTTATACAGCTCGTTCAGCTCGAGCGTTTTCAGCCGGCCGTACAGCAGGCCGCTGAGGTAGGCGATCGACAGCGCGAGCACGATCTCGACCAGGCCGAGCAGCGCCAGCGGGAACACCTGCACGCTACTGGAGATCGCGGTGTAGAGCACGTCGATGCTGCCGATGCACAGCAGCAGGCCCAGGCCGACCTTCAATATATCGCCGGCCACCACCATGGTAAACAGGCCGATCAGCCCGAGCCAGTACCACACAAAGTCGATCGAATAGTCGGCGCCGATCGGGTAGAGCCGCGGCAGCGCCACGCTGGCGAGCGTCGCGAGCATCAGCGTCCAGAACGGGATGAAATAATCGGATGCGCGAAACGGCTCGGCGGCGCGCTGGCGTTGGGCGCGGCGCGCGGCGCGGCGCAGCTCGGCCAGCGAGAACTCGTCGAGATCCTCCTGATTATACTCGCGCGAGAACGTCAGCGCGGTGATCGCCAGGATCGCGGTGGCAGCAGCGCCGGTGATCAGCTTCACCAGCACGGTGGTGCTGAGCGCCAGGCCGCCGAGCTGCAGATCGGGCTGGATGAACTGCTGGCGCGCCAGGAACAGCGCCACGCCGACGTAGTTCAGCAGCAGCGCCGAAAAGGTGATGCGCCAGTCGCGCAGCAGCAGTATCAGCGCGCCTGAGAAGGCCACTAGCAGCACCGGCAGGTTTTGGGCAAGTATGGTCATGTAGCTTGGCCGGTAGCGACGGCGTTACGCTGCCGGTACTCGGGCTGGCGGTGAGCAGGTTGCGATTGGACCCGCACGGCGAAAGTGCTCACTGAATGAACAGCAGGACGACGACAATCACGGCGATCAGCAGGCCGGCCAGGTAGTAGCGCTGCTCGAACAGTGCCAGCCCACGCCGCAGCGCATCGCTGGCGAGTACAAGCGCGCGCCAGGCGCTGGCGAACGCCTCGTTGGGGGCAGCCAGCGCCGCCAGCGCCCGCAGGCTCGCGCCCAGGCCAGCCGGCGCCACCACCCCGGAGCTTGGCTCTGCGGCGGGCTCGTCGGGGGCGGCGGCGCCGCGCGCGCGCAGCGCCAGCGGCAGGCTCAGCAGCAGCAGCGCGGCGAGCCCGCACGCGAGCTGCGCCAGCAGCCCCGGCAGCGACGGGCTGGCCCCGGCAGCGCCAAGCGCGGCCGGCACATCTTCTAGCCAGCCGCGCCAAGCAGCCGCCGGCGCCGCGCCCAGCAGGATGAGCGGCAGCCCGGCCACGCCGGCAACCAGCAGCGCCAGGCGAGCATCGCCGGCCGGCGGCGCGAGCTGCTGGCCCACCAATGCGTCGCGCCGCCAGAACACCGCCAGCGGCGGCACAAAGGCCAGCGCCAGCAGCGTGCCGCCAGCCAGCAGCGGCGCAACCGCCCACGGCGCGCTGCCCTGCAGCGCTTCGAGCAGCCAGAGGCGCGGCCAGAAGCCCCACACGCCCGGCAGCCCCACCGCCGAGGCCGCGCCGACGAGCAGCAGCGCGCCGGGCCAGATCAGCGGCGCGGCCAGCGCGCTTTCGGCCATGTCGTCGGTGCCGGTGTGGCGCACCAGCAGCGCCACCGCAAGGAAGCACGCAAGTGTCGAGAGCACCGCGTTGAGCAGCAGCGCCGGCGCGGCCACCGACAGTGCGGCGCCGCCCTGGCCGGCGCAGATCAGCAGCACGCCCAGCTGCGCGCTGAACTGCCAGGCCAGCCAGCGGCGCAGCCGGGTGGTGCCCAGCGCGCCAGCAGCGCTTGCGAACAGCGCCAGCAGGCCCAGCAGCGTCAGCGCAAGCCGCCAGCCGCCCGGCAGCGTGGCGCTCTGCCCAGCCATGAAGCGGATAAGCGCGGCGCCGCCCAGCAGCGGCAGGCCGAGCGGCAGCAGCGCGCCTGCCAGCGCCGCCGGGGCCTCGGCCAGCTCTTGCTGCGGCGCGTGGAACGGCGGCGCGCCAAACGCCAGCAGGCCCAGCAGCGTCCAGCAGAGCAGCGCCGCCAGCGCCACCGGCGTGCCCGGCTCGAGCGGCCCCAGCAGCGCCGCGCCCTGCAGCACCAGCGCGCTGCACAGCCCGGCCAGCAGCACCACCACCGGCGCGTCGGAGCCGGCCAGCGCGCCGCTGGCGCGCAGCGCCAGAAAGCTCAGCAGCGCCACCAGCGCCCACGCAAACGGCAGCAGCGCCAGGCCCTGGTTTGCCAGGCCCACGGCGCTGGCGAACAGCGCCAGCAGCGCCGCGCCGAACAGCCCGCCAAAGCCGCGCAGCGCCGGGGGCAGGCCCAGCGCCAGCACCAGCAGCGCCAGGCCGCCGCCCAGCAGCGCCAGCAGCGCCAGGCCCCAGCTCAGTGCGTCGAAGCGCAGCACTACCTGTAGCGACCGGCTATCGATCGCCATCCACGTGAACTCGGCCAGCGTCAGCGGCAGCCCGCCACGCGCCCTGGCGGCCAGCAGCGCAAGCCCGTACGCCAGCAGCGTGGCCGCCGCGCCAACGCCAAGCCGGCGCGTCGGCACCGACTGGTTCAGCGCCAGGCAGGCCAGCGCGACGAGGCAGGGCAGGCTGAAGAGCAGAACGAGCATGCGAACGATTCCCTGTATGGTTCAGCGCTCGGCGCAGGCCGTACACACATCGGCCGAGGCAATAATGGCTACGGCGTTGTCGATCAGCGCGTTCGAGAGCAGCGTGCGCGCCAGCAAGCGATCGAGCTGGCGCGGCGCGTCGATGCGCGCGTGCGTGAGGCGCCGCCCGTCGCTTTCGAGCGAGTAGCGAATGGCGCCGCGCGGCCCTTCGGCGGCGGCGCTGGCCTGGCCCTTGGGCAGGCTGGTGGGGATCTCGCCGCGCCACTCGCCCCCGGGCAAGGCTTCAAGCGCCTGCTCGATCAGCTTGGCGCTCTCGTAGGCTTCGAGCAGCAGCAGAATCAGCCGGGCGTAGACATCGCCGCCGTCCTGGGTGATCGGCTTGAAATCAAGCTGCGCATAGCAGGCATACGGCTGATCGAGCCGGGTGTCGCGGGCGATGCCCGACGCGCGCGCGAGCGGCCCGTGCACGCCAAACTGCTCGGCGGCGGCGCGCGGCAGCACGCCAACCCCGACGGTGCGCGCCAGCAGCGGCCGGTGGTCGATCAGCCGGTCGGCGAAGCGGTAGAGGCTGCGGTTCAGCTGGGGCAGCGCCTGGCGCAGCGCCTCGAGGTCGCGCGGTGTAAGGTCGCGGCGCACGCCGCCGGGCAGGCACAGGTTTGGGATGACGCGCGCGTCGCCGATCGCCGCGAGCGACGTGAGCGCCAGCTCGCGCGGGCCGTCGAGGTCGGCGGCGTAGCGATCCATGCCCAGCGCCCGCAGGATCGCGGCGGCGGCGCGCGCGTGCGAGGCGATGCGCTCGAGCTCGGCGGCGACGCAGCGCAGCGCCTGGGCGCGGCCGGGCACTTCGATCGCGCAGAGCGCCTCGAGCGCCTGGCAGAACGCCAGCGTGTGCGCGAGCGAGCAGGTGCCGCAGATTCGAGAGACGAGGTGAAGAGCCTGTGGTAGATCCAGGCGCGGCAGCCGCTCGGCGCAGCCCCGCTCGTTGAATCCGTCGTGATATTCGATGTCGGCGATCTGCTCGCCGTGGAGCTTCAGCTCGAAGCGCTGCGGCCCGCGCAAAGCAGGATGAAATGGCCCCAGCGCCAGCGAATAGGTCACATTCCCTCCCATTCACTGCGTCAGTCAGACGCGCATTATACCATACCCGTCGTGGCTGGCTTCGGGCTGGCTAGCCTTTGAGCTTTACCGTGGGCAGTTTCAGATTATAGGCGCGCGCGATCGCGTCGACGCCGTCGAGCGTCTGCTGGGCGAACTGAAGGTCGATCGCGCTGTCGCGCGCGTCGGCGGCTACGCGCTTCTGAATGTCGCGCAGGCGGTCGGTGGCGCGCTTGGCGTTGTTGTCGCGCAGCGCCTGGTCGGCCTGCTCGAGGTTTGCGAGCAGATCGTCGCCGTGCTTGCCAGAGCGGCCGTCGGCTAGCCCGGCCAGCAGCAGCTCGCGCAGCTGCCCCACCGACGGGTCGAGCAGGATGGCGGGTGGCGTCTCGGTTGGCGCGGGCACAGGTGTTTCGGTGGGCGGCGGCTCGGTCGGCGCGGGTGCTTCGGTCGGCGCGGGCGGCTCGGTCGGCGCGGGCGCGGGTGTTTCGGTGGGCAGTGGAGCTTCGGTGGGCGGCGGCGCCTCGGTTGGGGCCGGCGCCGCAGTGGGCTCGGCGGCGACGGGGGCAGCGGTGGCGGCCGGCTGGGGGCCTGGTGGCGTGGGGAAGCTGCCACCCAGCAGCAGCGCCGCCACGCCTACGCCGCCCAGCACGCCCAGCAGCAGGAGCGCGATCAGCACGCAGCCCACCGGCGAGCGGCGCGGCTGCGCGGGCGCGGCCGGCGGCGCCGGGCGGCTGGCGGGCGGTATGGCGACCGCCGAGGGCGGCGCGGCCCGCTCGGGCTGGGGTGGCGGGGCTGCGGGCGCGGGCGGCGCCCAGGCCTGGGTTGGCTGGCTATGCAGCGTGCGGGCGGCTGTTGCCGGCCAGGCTGCCTCGAGCGCCCGCGCCAGCGCGCTGGCATTGCGAAAGCGCGCGGCCGGGTCTTTGGCCATGGCCTGCAAGATCACCTGCTCGACGCCGGGCGGCAGGTCGGGGCGCGATGGCCGCAGCGGCGGCGGCGCGTCTTGGATGTGGCCGAGCACTGCGGCCATGGGCGTATCGGCGTGGAAGGGCGCGCGCCCAGCCAGCAGCTCGTACAGCACCACGCCCAGCGAGTAGATGTCGCTGGCGGATGTGAGCGGCAGGCCGCGCGCCTGCTCGGGCGATAAGTAGTCGGGCGTGCCGACCACCATGCCGGCCTGGGTGAACTCGGCGCCAGGCTGCGCGCCCTTGGCGATGCCGAAATCGGTGAGCACCAGGTCGCCGCGGCCGTTCCAGATCGCATTCGCGGGCTTGACATCGCGGTGGATGATGCCGGCGGCGTGGGCCGCGTCGAGCGCGGCGGCCAGCTGGCGCACGATCTCGAGCACCTGGGCGCGCTCGAAGCGCCGGCCGGTGGCGGCCTGCGTGGCCAGCTGCTGCGCCAGCGTCGGGCCAGCCAGCAGCTCTTGCACCATGTAGGTGTAGCCGGCGTGCTCGCCGAAATCGTACACCTGGACGATATTGGGGTGGCGCAGGCTGGCGATCAGCCGCGCCTCTTGCTGGAAGCGCTCGGGCAGGCCGGGGGTGCGCGCGGCCTGCGCGGTGAGCACCTTGACGGCAACCTCGCGGCGCAGCCGCGTGTCGGTGGCGCGGTACACGCGGGCCATGCCGCCGCTGCCGAGCAGCGCGTGCAGCTCGTATGCGCCTAAGGTTGTGCCGATCAGATCTGCGGTTCCAGTCAACGCTCTGTTCTCCTGCTGCGCGCGGCCGCCGGAGGCCAAACATAGTGCCGCCGTGCCGAACGTGAACGCCCCACGGCGGGCGCGTTGCGCGAGCCCATACTATAACACACCAAACCCGCAGGCTACACCGCCTGCGGGCTTCCGCGCGCCTATGGAAAGGGAATGGCGAGGGGTTAGGAGTGGGCTACGCCTGCAGCCGATCGCCGCTTGGCTCGGCGATGGCCGGCTCGGCGTTGGCGCGCGTCTCGCGCCATACGCTCACACCGGCGAGAATGGGCGTCAGCAGCATGATCGCGATCCAGATCAACCAGAGCATCTGTGTCTCCAATGCGTTGTATGGGTACCTGCGCTGCCCTAAGCCTTGCTATGATACACTGCCGCCCGCGAACTATAGCTGATAATTACATTACAAGATGCTGATAATTTCCTGTCAGAAGCGCCGCCCGGCGCGCGGTGTGGCCTCTGGCGGGCAGCCTGAGGCATGCACGCCCGGCCTCGCTCGCCGATTCTAACATTTCTCTAACGCCGCTCTTATAGCCCACTATCGCAAATACAGTACACTAATGGCAGCGCGAGTTGCGGAAAGGTTGTGCAGCAGCTGCTCGCGCCTCGAACGCAACTCGTAGTTCATAGAAGTGAGGAATAGCATGGCAAAGATAGTCGGTATCGACCTGGGAACCACGAACTCGTGCGTGGCGGTGATGGAGGGCGGCGACGCCGTCGTGATCCCCAACGCCGAGGGCAACCGCACCACCCCATCGGTCGTTGCGTTTACAAAAAATGGCGAGCGCCTGGTGGGCCAGACGGCCAAGCGCCAGGCGACGATCAACCCCGAGAATACATTCTTCTCGATCAAGCGCTTCATCGGCCGCAACTTCGACGAGACCAACGTCGAGCGCGAGATGGTGCCGTTCAAGGTTTCCAAAGGCCCGCGCGCCGACGTGCGCATCCACTCGGCCCAGACGGCCAAAGAGTACGCGCCGCAGGAGATCTCGGCCATGGTGCTGCAGAAGCTGAAGGCCGACGCCGAGGCGTACCTGGGCGAGACGGTGACGCAGGCGGTGATCACGGTTCCGGCCTACTTCAACGACAGCCAGCGCCAGGCCACCAAGGATGCCGGCAAGATCGCCGGGCTCGAGGTGCTGCGGATCATCAACGAGCCGACGGCGGCCGCGCTGGCGTACGGCCTCGACAAGAAGAAGGACGAGACGATTCTGGTGTTCGACCTGGGCGGCGGCACGTTCGACGTGTCGGTGCTCGAGGTCGGCGATGGCGTGGTGGAAGTCAAGGCGACGAATGGCGACACGCACCTCGGCGGCGACGACTACGACCAGAAGATCGTCAACTGGCTGATCGAGGAGTTCAGGAAGGACCAGGGCATCGACCTGGGCAAGGATCGCCAGGCGCTGCAGCGCTTGAAGGAGGCCGCCGAGAAGGCCAAGATCGAGCTGTCGAGCATGAGCGAGACCGAGGTGAACCTGCCGTTTATCACCGCCGATGCCAGCGGGCCGAAGCACCTGCAGATCAAGCTGAACCGCAGCAAGTTCGAGCAGCTGACGCAGCCGCTCACCGACCGGCTGAAGGGCCCGTTCCAGCAGGCGCTGAAAGACGCCGGGCTGCAGGCTAGCCAGCTCGACGAGGTGGTGCTGGTGGGCGGCAGCACGCGCATGCCGGTGGTGCAAGAGCTGGTGCGCAAGCTCACCGGCAAAGAGCCGAACAAGAGCGTGAACCCCGACGAGGTCGTGGCGATCGGCGCGGCCATTCAGGGCGGCGTGCTGGGCGGCGACGTGAAGGACGTGGTGCTGCTGGACGTGACGCCGCTGTCGCTGGGCGTCGAGACGCTCGGCGGCGTGATGACGCGGCTGATCGAGCGCAACACCACCATCCCGACGCGCAAGAGCGAGATCTTCTCGACCGCAGCCGACGGCCAGACGGCGGTGGATATCCACATCCTGCAGGGCGAGCGCGAGATGGCCAACGACAACATGACCCTCGGCAAGTTCCGGCTCGAGGGCATTCCGCCGGCGCCGCGCGGCGTGCCGCAGGTCGAGGTGACGTTCGACATCGACGCCAACGGCATCCTGAATGTCAGCGCGAAGGACAAGGCCACCGGCAAGGAGCAGCGCATTACGATCACGGCCAGCACCAACCTGAACAAGGACGAGGTCGACCGGATGGTGCGCGATGCCGAGTCGCACGCGGCCGAGGACAAGCGCCGGCGCGAGATCGTCGAGCTGAAGAACCAGAGCGACAGCCTGGCCTACCAGAGCGAGAAGAGCCTGAACGAGCTGGGCGACAAAGTCGACTCGGTGCAGAAGGGCCGGGCCGAGAGCCTGATCAAAGACCTGCGCGAGGCCGTCGCTCAGGAGAACGAGGATCGTATGCGATCGCTCTCGGGCGAGCTGCAGCAGCTGATGATGCAGGTCGGCCAGGGCGCCTACAGCGAGCCGCAGGGCCAGGCCTCGGGCGGCGGCAAGGCCGACGAGGGCGTGGTCGACGGCGAGTACACCGTCGAGTAGTGCGCGGGCGGTGGCACGGCTACCGAGCGGCGGGCGACTCGGCGGTATGATCGCGGCGCGCGCCGATTCTGCCTGCTGCAGCAGCATGTTGGGTGCCGCTTTCCGCGCTTCGTGCGGAAAAACCACACAGATCAAGCGGCAAAGGCCAGACGCAACAAAAGGAACGACGATGAAGCAGTTCGAGTGGGCGCGCGCGGCCGGCGACGGCACGCAGCTGCACGCGCAGTGCTGGGAACCCGAAGGCCCGCCGCGCGCGGCGGTGACGCTGGTGCACGGCTTTGGCGAGCACTGCGGGCGCTACCGCCACGTGGCCGCCGCGCTCACCGGCGCGGGCTACGCGGTTGTCACAGGCGACCACCGCGGGCACGGCAAGTCGGGCGGGCTGCGCGGCCACACCCCGAGCTACGAGGCGCTGCTCGACGACGTGGATGGGCTGGCGCGCGCCGCAGCCGAGCGCTTCGCCGGCCTGCCGCAGTTCGTGTATGGCCACAGCATGGGCGGCAACGTGACGCTCAACTACCTGCTGCGCCGCCGCCCCGCGCTCGACGGCGCGGTGGTCACGTCGCCGTGGCTGCGGCTGGCGTTCGAGCCGCCAAAGTTCCAGGTGCTGCTCGGCCGCGCGATGGATCGGATCTACCCGGCGCTGATCCAGGACACCGGCCTGGACACCGAGGGCCTCTCGCGCGACCCGGCGGTGGGCGCGGCGTATATTGCCGACCCGCTGGTGCACAGCAAGATCTCGGCGCGCATGTATACCGCGCTCTACGCCGCCGGCCTGTGGGCGCTCGAGCATGCCGCCGAGCTGCGGCTGCCGCTGCTGCTCATGCACGGCGGCGCCGACCCGATCACCTCGGCGGCAGCCAGCCAGGAGTTCGCGGCTCGCGCCCCCGGCTGCACGTTTAAGCGCTGGGATGGCCTGCGCCACGAGATGCACAACGAGCCCGAGCAGGCCGACGTACTGGCCGAGATCGTCGGCTGGCTGCGCGCGCGCACGCCGGTGCCGGCCTGATACGAACTCGGTTTGATCGCTTTATTTTTGAGATGCCCTGCCCGGTTCGCCGGGCAGGGCATCTCAAAATCAAAGTCCGGGGGCGGCTTCGCCGCCCGCGAACCCGCATGTACGTGCCTCCAGCCGCTTGCTCGTCGCGGTACTTTTTCATGGAAGGTGCTCAGATTTTCGCGCTTTGCGCGAAAATCTGAGCACAAAAGAAAGCGAAGTACCATGCTGCCGCAGGCAGAACAAGCCCATAGCTCAGGCGACCGCGTAAGTCCTGTCACTTGACCGGGATGAAGCCGTATTTCGCCAGCACCTGCTGGCCCTCGGGCCCGAGCACGTAGTCGACGAACTTCTTGGCCAGGTCGGCATGCTTGGCGTTTTTCGTCGCCGCGATCGGGTAGGTCGCGATTGTGTTCAGGGTATCGGGGATGGCGATCTGGGCGACCGAGCCATCCCTCACCGTCGCCGCGTCGGTGGTGTAGACGATCCCGGCGTCGGCTTCGCCCAGCGCGATTTTGCTCAGCACCGACTTTACACTCTCTTCGTACGACACCACATTGCTCAGCACGGTTGGGCTGTAGGCTGCGGTGTACTCGGGCAGCTTCGAGGCTTTGGCCAGGAAGTCGAGCGCGTAGCCGCCCACCGGCACATGCTTGTTCGCCAGCACCAGCTTGACACCGGGGTTGGCCAGATCCTTCAGCGCCGCGAGCTTGGCCGGGTTGTCTTTGGGGTAGATCACCACCAGGCGGTTGCGCACAAACGTCTTCTCGGTGCCGCTGATCACATCGCCGGCTCGGATCACCACGTCCATCTGCTTTTTGTTGGCCGAGGCGAATACGTCGGCGGGCGCGCCCTGGCCGATCTGCGTGGCTAGCTGGTCGGAGCCGGCGAAGTTGAAGGTGATGCTCGCGCCGCCGTTGGCCGCGCCGAACTGCTGGCCGATCTGCTTGAAGGCGTCGGTGAGCGACGCTGCTGCAAACACCGTCAGGTCGCCGGCTGCGGCCGGGGCGGCAGCAGGGGCGGTTGTCGGGGCTGGGGCGGCGGCGGGCGTGCCGCCGCACGCCGCAAGCACAGCCGCGAGCAGCGCCAGCACGAACAACCAGCGTGGGCGAAGCATACACATGGCTCCTTTCATATAGTGGGCCGGGCGAACACTGGCGGAAAGGGCTATGCTGGTACCGGGAGCACGGTGGCGGCGCAGGTATCGAGCCAGGCCAGGATCGCGTCAATCTGGCCGATGCGAAATTGCAGCACCAGCCAGTCGTAGGTGCGCTCGCCGCCCAGCGCCTCGGCCTGCGCGCGCAGGTCGGCGAGCCAGCTGCGGCAGGCAGCCTGCTGGGTGCGGATCAGCGCGCCTGCGCTCGCCGGGTCGTGGCTGATGAAATACAGCTTCGCCAGAAACTCCAGCCGGAAGTCGCGGCCATGCGCAACCGGCGCGGCCAGCCAGCCGGCGAAGGCGCGCTGGCCGGCTGGCGTGAGCTGCAGGATCTTGCGCGGCGGGCGGCTGCCCTGTGGCTCGAGCGCGGCGCTGAGGTAGCCCTCGGCCTCGAGGCGCTCGAGCATCACGTACACCAGGCTCTGCTTCAGGTGCCACACCAGGCCAAGCGCCTCATTGCGCAGCAGCGTCTGGTGGATCTCGTAGGCATGCATGGGCTGCTGCCGCAAAAAACCGAGCAGCGCGTGCTCGATCGTCAGCGGCTGCTTGACCATTGGGCTCATGGCGCTGAACCTTTGCTGATTAAATAAGTAGTGATTTTCCGATTATGGCATGGGCGCGGCGAATTGTCAAATAGCATCTACCAGAGCGCGCCCCTTCACACACGGGGGCGAGAGAGGGTCTGAGTTTACAGAAGCAGGGCTCGTGCAAAGTCGGCCCTCTCCCGCGCGGGAGAGGAGGATGGTTGTTGGCTGTGTGGTGCGGTCGCGGCGGCGACCACCACACAGCCAGATGTGTTACCCCCTCCCATGACAGAGGAGGGAAGGGGAAAGGTCGAAAGACGTTGCACGAGCCCTGGACACTGCGGCTCGGCGCTTGACAAGAACCCCACACAGATATATCATTAGCGCCGTTATGAAGCAGCTGTCGTGCAACAATTATACGCTGCGTCGTCGCACACGTCGTCCGGCCCGCGAGGGTTCGGGGGGCGGTTAGGGCGTGCGCAGCAAAGGTTGCATCGGCGCCCGGCCGGCGCGAGAGATCGTGAACCACCCCTGGACCCACCTGGGCCCAGGGGTTTTTGTATGTGCGGGGGTCAATCCATGCTGAAGGTCGGTATTTTTGGCGTCACCGGCTACGCCGGCTACGAGCTGCTGCGCTGGCTGGGGCGCCACCCGCAGGCACGCGTCGTGTTCGCTACCTCCGAGTCGCAGGCCGGCAAGGCGCTGGCCGATGTCTACCCCGGCCCGCTCAACACTCAGCTGATCGCCCCCGACGACGCGCCGATCGGCGAGGCCGACGTGGTGTTCCTGGGCCTGCCACACGGCGTCGCCGGCCAGACGGCCCGGCGCGCGCGGGCCGCCGGCGTGCGGGTGATCGACCTCTCGGCCGATTTCCGGCTGGCTACGCCCGAGGCGTACAAGCGCTGGTACGGCCACGACCACCCCGCGCCCGAGCTGCTGCCCGCGCCCTACGGCCTGCCCGAGCTGAACCGCGCCGCGCTGCGCGACGCCGCGCTGATCGCCAACCCCGGCTGCTACCCCACTGGCGCGCTGCTGGGCCTGGCGCCGCTGCTGCGCGCCGGCGCCCTGGCCGACCCGACGATCATTATCGACGCGAAGTCGGGCGTGTCGGGCGCCGGCCGCGCGCCCAAGCAGAACACCTCGTTCGTCGAGGTGAACGAGAGCCTGGCGCCCTACAGCATCGGCCGCGTTCACCGCCACGTCGGCGAGATCGAGCAGGAGGCCGCGCGGCTGGCCGGCAACCTCGCGCCGCAGATTATTTTCACACCGTACCTGCTGCCGGTGAACCGCGGCATCCTCAGCACACTGTACCTGCGCGTCCCCGCCGACCTGGGCGAAGACCAGGTGCGCGCGCTCTTCGCCGAGCAGTACGCCGGCGAGCCGTTCGTGCGGCTGCTGCCCAAAGGCCAGCTTGCCACGCTCGCGCATACCGTCCACACCAACCTGTGCGCGATCTCGCTTACGCTGGCCGCGCCGGGCGTGCTGATTGTGATGACCAGCGAAGACAACCTGGTGAAGGGCGCGGCCGGCCAGGCGATCCAGAATATGAACGTGATGTTTGGCCTGGAAGAGACCCTGGGGCTCCTAGCGTAGAAATGTCGAAGAGGCATCTTGACATCGATCGTCAAGACAACTGGCGAGGTTCCATGAGCGTCATTAGTCCTGCGAACTCAACACTCACAGCTCACAGCTCACAGCTGGTTCTGAAGATCGGCGGCAACGAGCTCGACGACCCGGCGTTCGTGGCCGAGCTGGCGCGCGCGGTGGCGAGCCTGCGGCCGCAGCCGGTGCTGGTACACGGCGGCGGCAAAGAGATCGGCCAGATCCAGGCCGCGCTCGGCGGCGAGCCGCGCTTTGTGGCCGGCCTGCGCTACACCGACGCCACCGCGCTGCACGCGGCCGAGATGGTGCTGTGCGGCCTGGTGAGCACGCGCCTGGTCGCGGCGCTTGCGGCTGCCGGCGCCGACGCGCTTGGCCTTTCGGGTGTCGACCGCGGGCTGATCCGGGTTGAGAAGGCCAGCCACCCCGCCGGCGACCTCGGGCGCGTCGGGCGGCCGGTTGCGGTGCGCGCCGAGCTGCTGCGCGATCTGCTGGCGCAGGGCGTGGTGCCGGTGATCGCGCCGATCTCGCTTGGCCCCGACGGCACCTATAACGTGAACGCCGACGAGGCCGCCGGCGCAATCGCGGCGGCGCTGGCCGACGCCGAGGTGGTATTTGTGACGAACGTGCCCGGCGTGCTGGTGCACGATCAGCTGGCCCCGCAGCTCAGCGCCGCCGCGATCGAGGCGCTGATCGGCGACGGCACGATTTATGGTGGGATGATCCCCAAGGTGCGCGCCGCGCTCACCGCGCTGGCGGCCGGCGTGCGCGCCGCGCGGATCACCAACCTGGCCGGCCTGGCCGGCGGCACCGGCACGCTGATTGTGCCGTAGCACCCAGCGACGAGAGGAGCAGCAATGGACGTAGCGATCATGATCGAGGGCCAGAGCGGCGTGACGTGGCCGATCTGGCAGCGCGTGGCCGCGGCGGTCGAGCGGCTGGGCTTCGCCGGGCTGTACCGATCCGACCACTTCACCGACGCCGAGCCGCCTAGCAGCGACGCGCTGGAGGCGTGGGTGTCGCTGACGTGGCTGGCCAGCCACACCCAGCGGATCGAGTTCGGCCCGCTGGTGTCGCCGGTCTCGTTCCGCGAGCCGGTGATGCTGGCGCGCACGGCGCTTGCCGTCGACGACCTGTCGGGCGGGCGGCTGCAGTTCGGCCTGGGCGCCGGCTGGCAAACCCGCGAGCACAGCATGTTCGGCTACAGCCTGCTCGGCACCACCGAGCGTATGGCGCGCTTCGGCGAGGCGCTCGAGGTGGTGTCGCTGCTGCTGCGCGGCGACGCGCCGGCCTCGTTCGAGGGTAAGTACTACACCCTGCGCGAGGCAACGCTGCTGCCGCGCCCGCGCCGCCCCGGCGGCCCGCCGATCGTGATCGGCGGCAACGGCCCGAAGTACACCCTGCCGCTGGCCGCGCGCTATGCCCAGGAGTGGAATGCCGTGTACGTGACGCCCCAGCGCTTCGGCGAGCTCCAGGCACAGCTCGACGCGCTGATCGCCGATGCCGGGCGCGCACCCGGCGACGTACGCCGCACCCTGATGACCGGCATGGTGTTCGGCCGCGACGACGCCGAGCTGCGCCAGCGCGCGGCCGAGTGGGGCGGCACGCCGGCCGAGCTGCGCCAGCGCGGGATCGTGGCCGGCACCGCGCCCGACCTTGCCGAGCAGCTGCACGCAATCGCAGCGGCTGGCGCGCAGCGCGTGATGCTGCAGTGGTTCGGCTGGGACGACATGGCCGAGCTTGAGGCGATCGCCGCCGCCGTGCTGCCCGCCTTCCCTCCGGCGCCGCGCTAGGCTGGCCGTCTCGGAGCTGTCGCGCATGGTACACAATTGGTCAAGCACCGCAATACAAAAGGAAACTCGAATGATCGCTCGGGTCGCCGAAAATCCCATCTACACCGCCCCGGCCGGGTCGCCGATTGTACGGCCGGCCGCAGAGCCCGACATCTTCGCCATCGTCGCGGTGGTGAACGAGAACGCCCGCATCGGCCACCTGCTGCCGCGCAGCCCCGAGAACATCCGCGCGTCGCTGGCCGACTGGCTGGTGGCCGAGGTCGGCGGCCGCGTGGTCGGCATCGGCTCGCTGGTAGCCATGAGCCCAACGCTCGTCGAGGTGCGGTCGCTGGCGGTGCTGCCCGAGTTCCGCAGCTACGGCATCGGCGCGCTGATCGTGCGCGGCCTGGTCGAGCGCGCGCGCCAGCGCGGCATCCCCACCGTGTTCGCGCTCACGCGCGCGGTGTCGTTCTTCACGCGCCTGGGCTTCGCAATCACCGACCGCGCGCGCTTTCCCGAGAAGGTATGGAAAGATTGCGTGATCTGCCCGCTGCAGCACGCCTGCGACGAGACCGCCGTGGTGGTGGAATTGTAACAATGAGAGAGGGATCTCGATGCCACAGCGCACCCCCGCCCTGCTAGCTCTCGAAGACGGCACCACCTGGCCGGGTTTCGCCCTGGGCGCGATCGGCGAGCGCGCCGGCGAGGTGATCTTCAACACCGCCATGACCGGCTACCAGGAGGTGCTGACCGACCCCTCGTACTACGGCCAGATCGTGGTGATGACCGCGCCGCATATCGGCAACACCGGCGTGAACCTCGAGGACGAGGAAAGCGTGAAGCCGTGGCTCGCCGGCTTTGTGGTGCGCGCCGCCAGCCCGCGCGTCAGCAGCTGGCGCGCTACCGCGCCGCTCGGCGAGTACCTGCGCGAGCACGGCATCGTCGGCATCAGCGATGTCGACACCCGCGCGCTGGTGCGCCACATCCGCGAGGCCGGCGCGCTGCGCGGCGTGATCTCGTCGGCCGAGCCCGACGCCGAGCGGCTGGTCGCGGCGGCGCGCGGCGCCCCCTCGATGGAGGGGCTCGACCTGGTGCCGCACGTGACCTGCGCCGAGCCGTACCACTGGGCCGAGCCGCCTGCGGCGGAGTGGGCCGCCAAGCACCCGGCCGGCGATGCCGACGGCGCGCCCGCGCTCCACGTCGTAGCCTACGACTTCGGCATGAAGCGCAATATCCTGCGGCTGATGGCCGAGCGCGGCTGCCGCGTGACGGTGGTGCCGGCGAACACGCCCGCCGCCGACGTGCTGGCGCTGAACCCCGACGGCGTGTTTCTCTCAAACGGCCCCGGCGACCCCGCCGCCGTGACGTACGCCGTGGCGTCGGTGCGCGAGCTGCTGGGCAAGCGCCCGCTCTTCGGCATCTGCCTGGGCCACCAGATCCTCGGCCTGGCGCTGGGCGGCAGCACCTACAAGCTGCGCTTCGGCCACCACGGCGGCAACCAGCCGGTGCGCTTCAGCGACACCGGGCGCGTCGAGATCTCGAGCCACAACCACGGCTTCGCCGTCGACGACACAACCCTGCCGGCCGGCGTGGAGGTGACGCACACCAACCTGAACGACGGCTGCTGCGAGGGCCTGCGCGCCCCCGACCTGCGCGCCTTCAGCGTGCAGTACCACCCCGAGGCTGCGCCCGGCCCGCACGACGCATCGTACCTGTTCGACCAGTTCGTCGCCCTCATGAGAGCAGAAAGATAGCCACAAAGACGCAAAGACTCGAAGGAATTGCCGATGGCTTATCGTCAATTATCAACCGAAGAAGAGCGAATCGCGACTATAATTGTCGATGCGGCCGTCACTGTTCATAAAGCGCTTGGCCCGGGTTTGCTCGAGAATGTGTATGAAGTTTGCCTCCATCATGAGCTGGGAAAACGTGGACTGCGCTGCCAACGACAGGTTGCCCTGCCGATAGTATACGATGACATAACCTTTGAGGAAGCGTTACGTCTCGATCTGCTCGTGGAAGACTCTGTTATATGCGAACTCAAGGCGACTGACGAGATGCACCCGGTCTATATGGCTCAGATACTGAGTCACTTACGGCTGGCAAAGAAGCGTTTAGGCTTTCTCATTAACTTCAATGTCCCTCTTATGAAGAATGGCATCAGACGCGTCGTCATTTAAGCCTTCGTGCCTTCGCGTCTTTGTGGCAAAGGGATAAGATATTGCCCAAGCGTACTGACATCAAAAGCATCCTGATCATCGGCGCGGGGCCGATTGTGATCGGCCAGGCGTGCGAGTTCGATTACTCTGGCGTGCAGGCGTGCAAGGTGCTGCGCCGCGAGGGCTACCGCGTGATCCTGGTGAACTCGAACCCCGCCACGATCATGACCGACCCGCAGTTCGCCGACGCGACCTACATCGAGCCGCTGACCCCCGGGATCGTCGAGCGGATCATCGAGCGCGAGCGCCCCGACGCGATCCTGCCGACTGTCGGCGGCCAGACGGGCCTGAACCTGGCGATGCGGCTGTTCAAGAGCGGCGTGCTCGAGCGCTACGGCGTGCAGCTGATCGGCGCCTCGCCCGACGCGATCGACCTGGCCGAGGATCGCCAGCTCTTCAAGGAGGCGATGCTCAAGGCCGGCCTCGGCGTTCCCGAGGGCGAGACGGTGACGACCGTGGACGGCGCGCTGGCGCTGGCCCGGCAGATCGGCTACCCGGTGCTGGTGCGGCCCTCGTTCACGCTTGGCGGCTCGGGCGGCGGCGTGGCCTACGACGAAGCCCAGCTGCGCGATATCGCCGACCGCGGCCTGCGCGCCTCGCCGGTGGGCCAGGTGCTGATCGAGCAGAGCGTGCTGGGATGGAAGGAGTACGAGCTCGAGGTGATGCGCGACCGCGCCGACAACTTCGTGGTCGTCTGCTCGATCGAGAACCTCGACCCCATGGGCGTGCACACCGGCGACTCGATCACCGTCGCCCCGGCCATGACGCTCACCGACCGCGAGCTGCAGCGCCTGCGCGACCAGGCCAAGACCGTAATGAGCGTGGTGGGCGTCGAGACGGGCGGCTCGAATGTGCAGTTCGCGGTGAACCCGGCCGACGGCGCGACGATCGTGATCGAAATGAACCCGCGCGTCAGCCGCTCGTCGGCGCTGGCCTCGAAGGCTACCGGCTTCCCGATCGCCAAGATCGCCGCGCTGCTGGCGGTGGGCTATACCCTCGACGAGATCCCCAACGATATTACCAAGGTCACGCCGGCCTCGTTTGAGCCGAGCCTCGACTACGTGGTGGTGAAGATCCCGCGCTGGGCCTTCGAGAAGTTCCCCGGCGTCGACCCGACGCTCGGCCCGCAGATGAAAAGCGTCGGCGAGGTGATGGCGATCGGCACGACTTTCAACGAGGCGTTTCAGAAGGCCATGCGCGGCCTCGAGATCGGCGCGGTGGGCTTTGGGATGAAAAGAGCCAAGAGCCAAGAGCCGAGGGCCGGCCAATCGCCGGGCGAGGGCTCCTGGCTGTCGGCGCTCGGCTCGCCAAGCCCCGAGCGCATCTTCGCCGCCGCCGATGCGCTGCGCGCCGGCATGCACCCCGACGAGCTGGCGGCCGCGTCGGGCTACGACCCGTGGTTCGCCGAGCAGCTGGGCGCGATCATCGCGATCGAGCGCGAGCTGGCCGGCCACACCCTCGCCAGCCTGCCGGCTGTGCTGCTGCGCGAGGCCAAGCAGAATGGCTTCGCGGACGCGCAGATCGCACTGCTCCTTCGCCCAGACGAAAGACAAAAGACGGAAGACCAAAGCTTTTCTTCGGCCGAGCCGGGCCTTCCTCCTTCGCCCCCCGCCGCTCGCCCAGGCGAAATGGACGTGCGCGCGCGGCGCAAGGCGCTCGGCATCACCCCGGTGTACCACCGCATCGACACCTGCGCCGCCGAGTTCGAGGCCCACACGCCGTACATGTACAGCACCTACGCCAGCGCCGACGAGGCCGCGGTGACCGATAAGCCCAAGGTGATGATCCTCGGCGGCGGCCCCAACCGCATCGGCCAGGGCATCGAGTTCGACTACTGCTGCGTGCACGCCTGCCTCGCGCTGCGCGACCTGGGCTACGAGACGATCATGGTCAACTGCAACCCCGAGACCGTCTCGACCGACTACGATACCTCGGACCGGCTGTACTTCGAGCCGCTGACGCTCGAGGATGTGCTGAACATCTGGGAGCGCGAGTCGGGCGAGGCGACAGACGAACGGCCAAAGACAAATGAGGACATTTCATCCCCCGTCTTTCGTCCCTCGTCTTTCGTCCCCGTGCTGGTGCAGTTCGGCGGGCAAACGCCGCTGAACCTGGCGAAGGGCCTGGCGGCCTATGGCGTGCCGATCTGGGGCACCTCGCAAGACGCGATCGACCTGGCCGAGGACCGCGGGCGCTTCGGCGCGCTGTTGCGCTCGCTCGAGATCGAGCAGCCCGAAAGTGGCATGGCCGCCGACCTGCCGGCGGCGCGCGAGATCGCCGCGCGGATCGGCTACCCGGTGCTGGTGCGGCCCTCGTATGTGCTCGGCGGCCGGGCCATGGCGATCGCCTACGACGACGACGGTCTGGCGCAGTACCTGCACGAGGCCGCGCGGATCAGCGAGGGCCAGCCGGTGCTGATCGATCGCTACCTCGAAGACGCCTTTGAGGTCGATGTCGACGCGGTGGGCGATGGCCAGCGCGTGGTGATCGGCGGGATCATGGAGCACGTCGAAGAGGCCGGCGTCCACTCAGGCGACTCGGCTATGGTCATGCCGCCCTACAAGGTCAGCGCCTACCACCTGGCGATCATCCGCGACGAGACCATCCGCATCGGCATGGCCCTGGGCGTCAGGGGCCTGATGAACGTGCAGTATGCGATCAAGGACGACGAAGTGTATGTGCTCGAGGTGAACCCGCGCTCGAGCCGCACCGTGCCGTTTATCGCCAAGGCCACTGGCGTGCCGCTGGCGCGGATCGCCGCGCAGGTGGCCGCCGGCAAAACCCTGGCCGAGCTGGGCCTGCTGGCCGAGCCGGCGCTCGACGGCTTCTTTGTGAAAGAAGCGGTGCTGCCGTTCGAGAAGTTCCCCGGCGCGGCGGTGTTCCTCAGCCCCGAGATGCGCTCGACCGGCGAGGTGATGGGCCACGCCTCGAGCTTTGGCCACGCCTTCGCCAAGGCCGAGATGGGCGCGAACCAGAAGATCCCCACCGCCGGCGGGGCGCTGCTGACGGTCAACGATTTCGACAAGGGCGCGATCAGCCGGATCGCGCGCGACCTGGTGCGCCTGGGCTTTTCGCTCTACGCCACCCGCGGCACCGCCGCCTGGCTCGCCCAGCTCGGCCTGCCGGTGGACGCCGTCAACAAGGTTTCCGAGGGCGGCAGCACCACTGCCGACCTGATCGCCGCCGGCAAGGTGCAGCTGGTGATCAGCACGCCGCTGGGCGCGCGCGCCTACCAGGACGGCCAGGCGCTACGTTCGGCCGCCATCCGCCACGGTGTGATGCTCGTCACCACGCTCACCGGCGCGGCCGCCACCGTGAGCGCCATCCGCGCGCTCAAGGCCAAAGAGCTGAAGGTGCGCTCGCTGCAAGAGCACCACGCCCGACGTGCTATAGTAGAGCGCTGATACTTGCTTTGGCCGCTGGTTCGGCCAAGCACAGCGCCGCGCTGCTACAGGTTCTCAGCCCGCACATCGCACATACCACGTTAGGCGCAGCTGCGGCACCTGCAAAGGGAGCAGGAAGCGATGATCAACCTTCTCACCGCCGATATGCTCAGCATCGAGCAGATCAGCAAAAATACCCCACCCCAGAATGTCACCGCCGGCCGCGATGATTTTGCCGCCGGCCGGGCAAGCATCGAGAGCGTGGGGCAAAGTTCGGCGCGGCTGCAGGTGCGCGATCATAAGACCAACCGCCCATACACTGTGTCGGTGTGGCTGCACGCGCACCAGATCGCGCTCAGCTGCACCTGCCGCGAAAGCTACCAGTGGTATTTGTGCCGCCACCGCGTGGCCGCCGCGCTGAAGCTGCACGAGTACCTGGTGGCGCACCCGCCCAAGCTCTGGCAGGCCGTGCTCGACCAGAGCGCGCACTCCTCGGCGCGCCGCCCGAGCGTGAATTACAGCCCGATTGTGTTTAGCCTGCAAGAGCGCAACAATAGCTGGGCGGTGGTGCCCTACTCGCTGGCCGCGCGCCTGTTCGCCAGCCACGAGCTCGGCGACCACGAGGCGATCGCTGCGGCGATCGCGCGGATCGACCTCTCCAGCCACGCCAAGCCCATCCGCAGCCGGATCAGCCGCCAGAC
Organism: Kouleothrix sp.; assembly: GCF_046328425.1. NCBI lineage: Bacteria > Bacillati > Chloroflexota > Chloroflexia > Chloroflexales > Roseiflexaceae > Kouleothrix > Kouleothrix sp. The sequence continues at coordinate 319,101 of NZ_JAXLWP010000005.1, read as the reverse complement.
GTACCCCGGCGCCAGCGAGACCGAGCTGGCGGCGGTGAACCTGGCGGTCGGCAACCCGTACATGCTCTCGGGCTACAGCTACGGCCGCGAGAATGCCTTCTACGAGCCGGTGCTGCCGCTGCTGCCCGGCAGCCTGGTGTATATCGGCCACGAGGGCAACCCGCTGCAGCAGCGCATCGAGGTGCTGCCCGAGCTTGGCACCGTCGAGGCCGAGCTGAGCCAGCATAAGGCCGGCCTGCGCCTGGTGGCGCGCGTGTCGGTCGGCGATCGCGTGCTGCCGATCAAGCGCCGCGAGACGGTTGTGGTGGTGCCCGACCCGCCGTGGCTGCTGCTGGGCCACACGCTGGTACAGCTCAAAAGCGGCGACGGCCTGGCGCAGGCGCTGCTCGAATACCCCGAGCTTACCATCCCGCCCGAAGACGAGGAAACCTTCCTCGAGAAGCACCTGCTGCCGCTGACCGAGCGCGTCACCGTGCGCGGCGACATGGTGCAGTGGCACGATATCACCGACGCGCCCCAGCCGCGGCTGTACCTCGCCGAGAGCCCCGAGGGCCTGCAGGCCGAGCTGCGCTTCGGCTACGGCGAGTACGAGCTGGCCTACGATAAACGCCTGCCCGAGACGGCCACGCTGCGCAAGCCCGGCAGCACCTCGCTCGCGCGCGTGGCCCGCCAGCCGCAGCGCGAGCAGGAAGCCTGGCAGAACCTCTCGTCCTACAGCCTCAAGCGCGGCCCCGAGCCACACATCTGGCTGGTGAAGAAAACCGTCCACCCGATCGACTTCCTGATGCACCAGGTGCCCAAGCTCGCCGAGGCCGGCTATACGATCTACGGCGAAGAGGCGCTCACGCTGGCGCGCGTCAACCGCAACACCCCCACGATCTCGTTCAATGTCAGCAGCGGCATCGACTGGTTCGACGTGACGGCGGTCGTGAACTACGGCGATCTGTCGGTGTCGCTGAAAGACATCCGCCACGCGATCAAAAAGCGCGAGAAATATGTCAAGCTCGCCGACGGCACGATCGGCCAGCTGCCCGAGGAGTGGATCGATCGCTACCGCCACCTGCTCGCGCTCGGCCAGGAGCACGGCGACGACCTGCGCTTCTCGCAGCACCATATCACCATGCTCGACCAGCTGCTGGCCGACGCCGACCGCGCCCGCGCCGACGAGGCGTTCGAGCAGCGCCGCGAGAAGCTGCGCGGCTTCGAGCGGATCGAGCCGCAGCCGCTGCCCACTACCTTCAAAGGCCAGCTGCGGCCCTACCAGAAGTTCGGCTACGACTGGATGCACTTCCTGCGCGAGTATGGCTTTGGCGGCTGCCTGGCCGACGACATGGGCACCGGCAAGACGATCTGCACCCTCGCGTTCCTCGAGTCGCTCTACGAGGCCGAGAACGAGGCCCCCGCCAGCCTGATCGTCATGCCGCGCTCGCTGTTGTTCAACTGGCAGCGCGAGGCCGAGAAGTTTACGCCCGAGCTGGCAGTGTATGTGCACGCCGACCAGGGCCGCATCGCCGACCCGGCCGAGTTCGCCAAGCACGACCTGGTGCTGACAACCTATGGCACCATGCTGCGCGATGTCGAGAAGCTGCGCCAGTACCAGTTCAACTACATCGTGCTCGACGAGTCGCAGGCGATCAAGAACCCGCTGGCCGAGACGTCGAAGGCCGCGCGGCTGCTGCGCGGCAGCCACCGCCTGGTGCTCACCGGCACGCCGATCGAGAACTCAACGCTCGAGCTGTGGTCGCAGTTCGCGTTTCTCAACCCCGGCCTGCTCGGCGATGTCGGCTATTTCCGCGAGGAGTTTGTGACGCCGATCGAGCGCCAGCAGAACGGCGACACCGCCCAGTTCCTGCGCAAGATGGTCTACCCGTTCATCCTGCGCCGCACCAAAGACCAAGTTGCGGCCGACTTGCCGCCGCGCAGCGAAGAGATCGTGATGTGCGACATGGAGCCGACCCAGCGCAAGCTGTACGACAAGCAGCGCGACTACTACCGCGCGCTGCTGCTCGGCCTGATCGACAACGACGGCATGAACGACGCGCGCATGAAGATCCTCGAGGGCCTGCTGCGCCTGCGCCAGATCAGCAACCACCCGCGCCTGGTCGACGCGAAGTTCAAAGGCGTTTCGGGCAAGTTCGAGCTGCTGCTCGACACCCTCGACACGCTGCGCGCCGAGGGCCACCGCGCGCTGGTGTTCTCGCAGTTCGTGCAGATGCTCGCGCTCGTGCGCGAGGCGCTCGACGACCGCAAGGTGCCCTACTGCTACCTCGACGGCCAGACGCGCGACCGCCAGGGCGAGGTCGATCGCTTTCAGAACAACGACGACCTGCCGTTCTTCCTGATCAGCCTCAAGGCCGGCGGCGTTGGCCTGAACCTCACCGCCGCCGACTATGTGATCCATATCGACCCCTGGTGGAACCCGGCGGTCGAGCAGCAGGCCACCGACCGCACCCACCGCATCGGGCAGGACAAGCCGGTGTTTGTGTACAAGCTGATCGCGCGCGATACCGTCGAAGAGAAGATCCTGCTGCTGCAGGAGCACAAGCGCGCGATCGTCGACCAGGTGATTGGCGCCGAGGGCGGGGTGTTCAAGTCGCTCACGCGCGAAGACATCGAGGTGCTGTTCTCATGATCGATCGCGATCCGCTTGTACGTCGAAAAGTACCGCTCTGCCGAAGGCTGAGCACACCATCTGTGTAAGTTCTACGTGTCTATCGTACATCCTTTCATCGGCCAATGAGGAGCAAATCGTGAAACCCAATGTCAAGAAAGTCGTGCTTGCCTACTCGGGCGGCCTCGACACCAGCATCATCGTGCCGTGGCTGAAGCAGAACTACGGCAACCCCGAGGTGGTGTGCTACTGCGCGAACCTCGGCCAGGCCGACGAGCTGACCGGGCTGGAGGAGAAGGCCAAGGCCAGCGGCGCGTCGAAGTGCTATGTCGAGGATCTGCGCGAGGAGTTCGTGCGCGATTTCCTGTTCCCCATGCTGCAGTCGGGCGCGATCTACGAGCGGCTGTACCTGCTGGGCACCTCGGTGGCGCGCCCGCTGATCGCCCGCCGCCAGGCCGAGATCGCCCTGCAGGAGGGCGCCGACGCGCTGGCGCACGGCTGCACCGGCAAGGGCAACGACCAGGTGCGCTTCGAGGTGACGTACATGGCCTTCGCGCCGCACCTCAAGGCGATCGTGCCCTGGCGCGAGTGGGACATCCGCTCGCGCGAGGACGCGCTCGACTACGCCGCCGAGCATAATGTGCCGGTCACGGCGACGCTCAAGTCGATCTACAGCCGCGACCGCAATATCTGGCATATTTCGCACGAGGGCGGCGTGCTCGAAGACCCGTGGAACGAGCCCGAGGAGGCCATGTTCACCCTGTCGGTGTCGCCCGAGCAGGCCCCCGACACGCCCGAGTACGTCGAGGTTGGCTTTGAGCAGGGCACGCCGGTGAGCGTGAACGGCCAGCGGCTCGGCCCGGTCGAGCTGCTGGTTGCGCTGAACGACCTCGGCGCCAAGCACGGCGTCGGCCGCGTCGACTTGGTCGAGAACCGGCTGGTGGGCATGAAGAGCCACGGCGTCTACGAGACGCCGGGCGGCACGATCCTGCGCGCGGCCCACCAGGGCCTCGAGCAGCTCACGCTCGACCGCGAGACCATGCACTACAAAGACGTGGTGGCGCATCGCTACGCCGAGCTGGTCTACAACGGCCTGTGGTACACGCCGCTGCGCGAGGCGCTGCAGGCGTTCTTCAACGTCACCCAGCAGAACGTCACCGGCACGGTGCGCCTGAAGCTCTACAAGGGCAACGCCACGCTGGTGGGCCGCAAGGCCGCCGCGAGCCTGTACAACCCCGACATCGCCAGCTTCACCATGAGCCAAACCTACAACCAGAAAGACGCCGAGGGCTTTATCAAGATCTTCGGCCTGCCGGTGAAGGTGCGCGCGCTGGTCGAGGGCAGCGACAAGGCCAAACACGGGCTCCGGCCGCAAGAGTAGCCCTCCGAAGGCCGGCAAGGAGGCAAGCGGCACTTCGCCTATGTGCCCGTCTGCTTGTCGCCTTGCCGGCTGCGTGCCCGGTAGAACGTACGCAGCTGGCGCGTACAGCCTTCGGCAGATGCGTGTGCGGTTTTTCCGCGCTACGCGCGGAAAACCGCACACAGAAGATGCACACGTGCCACTGTGCAGCCTGCGGACGAGCGCTCGTTGAGGTGCTATGGACGATCAGGATCTCGTCGTCGCGCCGGCGACCGCCGAGCAGGCCGAGATTGTCGACCGGCTGCTGTACGAGGCCGGCGCCTGGCTCGCGGCGCGCGGCATTCACCAGTGGTCATCGGTCTGGCCGCCATCGGCGCACGAGCAGCGCGAGACGCGCGAGCGGATCGCGCAGGGCTGCTGCTACCTGGCGTGGCGCGGTGGCGCCGCCGTCGGCACGCTCGCGCTCCTGCCGGCCGACGAGGCGCTGTGGGGCCAGGACCGCGGCGACGCGCTGTATGTTCACGGCCTGGCGATCAGCAGGGCAGCGGCCGGCCAGGGCCTCGGGCTGGCGCTGCTGCGCTGGGCCGAGCGCGAGGCGCTGGCGCGCGGCCGGCGCTTGTTACGGCTGGACTGCATGGGGCCGAACCTGGCCTTGCGGGCCTACTACCGGCGCGCCGGGTTCGCCGAGCGCGGCACGGTTGTCGAAGACAGCGGGTGGGAAGCGACGCTGCTTGAAAAGCAGCTCTAGCAGCAAGCAGAGCAGAAATTCATGCCAGAATTACCCAATGCGCCCGGTACAGTCCGCTCCTTCACGCGCGAAGGCCAGGCGCTCATGCTCGAGTGCGGCGCGGCGCGGCTGCGCGTGAGCGTGCTGGCGCCGCGCCTGGTGCGCGTGAGCGTCGGGCCGGGCGGCACCTTCGCGCCGCGCCGCTCGTGGGCCGCCGCCGCGCCCGACGAAGCCTTTGCCGCCGTGCCCTTCGACGTGCGCGACGAAGACGACGCAGTGGTGCTCGACACCGGCGCGATCAGCGTGCGCATAGCCAAGGCCGACGCGCGCGTCGCCTTCGCCGACGCCAGCGGCGCGCAGTTCTGCGCCGACACCACCGGCGCGCGCTGGGAGCCGGGCGGCGCGGTGGCCTGCGCCAAGCGCATCGGCGCCGGCGAGCACTTCTACGGCTTCGGCGAGCGCACCGGCCAGCTCGACAAGCTCGGCCGCCGCATGATCAACTGGACGACCGACCCGGCCTGGGGCCACGGCCCCGGCACCGACCCGCTGTACATCGCCATGCCTGTGCTCATGGCGCTGCGGCCCGGCCTGGCCTACTGCCTGTTCTTCAACAACACCTGGCGCAGCGAGTTCGACATGGGCGCCGCGCGCTACGGCGAGTGGCAGATGCGCGCCGACGGCGGCGCGATCGACTACTACCTGGCCTACGGCCCGGCGCCGGCCGCGGCGCTCGAGCAGCTCAGCGCGCTGCTAGGGCGCGCGCCGCTGCCGCCGCGCTGGGCGCTCGGCTACCACCAGAGCCGCTGGGGCTACACCTCCGAGGCGATGGTGCGCGAGCTGATCGCCGAGTTCCGCGCGCGCGACCTGCCCTGCGACGTGATCCACTTCGACATCGACTACATGCGCGGCTACCGCGTGTTCACCTGGGACGCGGCACGCTTCCCCGACCCGCCGCGCCTGCTGGCCGATATGCGCGCCGCCGGCTTCAAGGCGGTTACGATCATCGACCCGGGCGTGAAGATCGACCCGGACTACCACGTGTACAGCGACGGCCTGGCGCGCGGCATGTTCATCACGCGCGCCGACGGCACGATCTTTCACGGCTACGTCTGGCCCGACGACTCGGTGTTCGCCGACTACACCCGGCCCGAGGTGCGCGCCTGGTGGGGCCAGCAGCAGAAGGCGCTGGCCGACATGGGCGTGCGCGGCATCTGGAACGACATGAACGAGCCGGCGGTGTTTCAGCGGCCGTTCGGCGAGGGCGCCGGCGATGTCGGCACGATCGACCTCGACGCGCCGCAAGGCCCCGACGGCGAGCGCACCACCCACGCCGAGGTGCACAACATGTACGGCTACGGCATGGCCCGCGCCTCGTATGAGGGCCTGCGCGCGCACAGCGACGAGCGGCCGTTTGTGCTGACGCGCTCGGCCTTCGCCGGCATCCAGCGCTGGAGCGCCTGCTGGATGGGCGATAACAGCTCGTGGTGGGAGCACCTCGAGCTGACCATGCCGCAGCTGATGAACATGGGCCTCTCGGGCGTGCCGTTTGTCGGCACCGACGTGGGCGGCTTCTTTGGAAATGCCAGCGGCGAGCTATTCGCACGCTGGATGCAGCTGGGGGCGCTGACGCCGTTCTGTCGCGGGCACTCGCACGCCGAAACCGAGCGCCACGAGCCCTGGGTATTCGGCCCCGAGATCGAGGCGATCTGCCGCGAGTATCTGCAGCTGCGCTACCGGCTGCTGCCGTACATGTACACGCTGTTCTGGGAGGCATCGCAGAGCGGCGCGCCGGTGCTGCGCCCGCTGCTGTTCCACTTCCCCGACGACCCGGCCACCTACCAGATCCACGACCAGGTGATGCTCGGGCCGGCGCTCATGGCCGCGCCGGTGTACCACCCCGGCCGGCGCTTCCGCGCGGTGTTCCTGCCGCGCGGCGAGTGGTACGACTGGTGGAGCGGCGAGCGGGTTGGCACCGCCGAGCGCGGCGCGCCGATCCTCGCCGACGCGCCGCTCGAGCGCATGCCGCTGTACGCCCGCGCCGGCGCGATCATCCCTAGCGGCCCGGCTATGCGCTACGCCGACGAGCGCCCGCTCGACGCGCTGGCGCTCGACCTGTTTCCCGGCGACGGCGAGCTAACCTTCTATGAAGACGATGGCCACACCTTTGCCTACGAGCGCGGCCAGCACTGCACCACGCGCTACACACTGCGCCGCGAAGGCGACGACCTGGTGTTTACGATCGGCGCCCGCGCGGGCCAGTATACCCCGGCAAGCCGCACCGTCGCTGTACGGGTGAAAGGGCCGGATCGCTGGCAGGCCGATCGGCCGGCCGAGTTCGAGGACGATGGGCAGGCGCGGGAGATACGCTTTACCCGCACGCCATCGAGCTAAAGCCCTCGGCCACCCCGGCGAAGCCCGCCGGCGCATACCGGCCTGGGAGGCTGTTTGAAAAGCCTGTGTACCACCAAGGCACCAAGCGGCAATACGCTGAAAAAGCACCAACACGACATACACGTTCCTGGTGTCTTCGTGTCTTGGTGGTCCCTTCTCAGGCAATTTCTGAGGATTGTGTCACCGCTCAAAATTCAACCCGAGGCGTAAGAGGAACACCATGAACGACAGTATCAGCACATTCACCCTGGCCCCCGGTTTCCGCGCCGCCGCCACCGCCTGCGGCCTGAAGCCCAGCGGCAACCTCGACCTGGCGCTGATCGCCGCCGAGGGGCCATGCAGCGCCGCCGGCGTGTTCACTACCAACCGCGTCAAGGCCGCGCCGGTGATCTACGACCAGCAGATCCTGGCGAAGAACGCTAGCGGCATCCGCGCCGTGATCACCAACGCCGGCAACGCCAACGCCTGCACCGGCCCGCGCGGCATGGCCGACGCGCGCCGCATGGCCGAGCTGGCGGCCTATGGCCTGCGCTGCCAGCCCGACGATGTGCTGGTGCTCTCCACCGGCGTGATCGGCCGGCACCTCGACATGGACAAGGTCGCGCAGGGCCTTGCCGCCGTCACATCTACCGCCGCCGCGCAGCACGGCGCGCCAATCGCCGCGCGCGCGATCATGACCACCGACACGCGCCCGAAGGTGGCGCGCGCCGTAGCCCAGATCGGCGGCCAGCCCGTCACGATCGCCGGCATGTGCAAGGGCTCGGGCATGATCCACCCGAACATGGCCACCATGCTGGCGATCGTCACTACCGACGCGGCCGTGGCGCCCGAGCTGCTGCAGGCCGCGCTGCGCCAGGCGGCTGGCCGCAGCTTCAACTGCGTCAGCGTCGACGGCGACATGAGCACCAACGATACGCTGCTGCTGCTCGCCTCGGGCGCCTCGGGTGTTGAGATCAGCGCAGAGGGCGCGCGCGATGCCCAGCCCGCCACAGCTTTCGAGCAATTCGTAGAAGCCCTGACCGGCGTGTGCGTCGATCTGGCCAAGCAGGTCGCGCGCGACGGCGAGGGCGCCACTCGCCTGATCGAGATCCGCGTCGGCGGCGCGGCCGACGAAGCCCAGGCCCACCAGGTTGCCGACAGCATCGCCCGCTCGCCGCTGTTTAAGTGCGCGGTGCACGGCGGCGACCCGAACTGGGGCCGGGTGCTGTGCGCGGCCGGCTACAGCGGCGCCGAGATCGACGCCGAGCGCCTCTCGCTGAGCTTTGGCCACCCCGGCGGCGCCCAGGTGGCGGTGGTGGCCGCTGGCCTGCCGCTCGCCTACGCCGAGCCGGCCGCCGCCGCGCTGCTGCGCGAAGACCCGGTGTACGTGAACCTCGACCTCGGCCTTGGCGCCGCCGCCGCCACCGTCTGGACATGCGACTTCAGCAAAGAATATGTCGAGATCAACGCACACTATACGACCTAAGCACAGGCTACCGCAGGTTCGATCCGAGTTTTCAGGACGAAAGACAGACGACGAATCAGCGCCTTCTTTCGTCTTCCTTCTTCCGTCTTTCGTCAAACCCGGTTCGGATGTGTGATAACCTGCACTAAAACTCAGGGCCAGAACTCACAAGCCAGGGGTACGGCTTTCCCTGATCCCGGCCCCTGCCTGCGGAATTCTGGCCTTTGGCACCTAACGCCTGGCTTCTGACGCCTGACCGCTGGAGGATACAATGTGGGGCGGACGCTTCTCTGAGTCGATCGACGAGCGCATGGCGCGCTTTCAAAACTCCTACCCGTTCGACTGGCGGCTGTGGGCCGAGGATATTCGCGGCAGCGCGGCCTGGGCGCGCCAGCTGCACACCGCCGGGATCCTCAGCGACGGCGAGCTGGCCGCGCTGCTGGCCGGGCTCGACGCAGTGCGCGCCGAGTATGCCGAAGGCCGCTTCCAGGCCCGGCCCGACGACGAAGACATCCACAGCGCGGTCGAGCGGCGCCTGGGCGAGCTGGCCGGCGCAGTCGCCGGCAAGCTGCACACCGGCCGCAGCCGCAACGACCAGGTGGCCACCGACGTGCGGCTGTGGACGCTTGGCGCGATCGCGCGCGCCGACGCCGGCCTGCGCGAGCTACAGGCGGCCCTGCTGGCCCAGTCCGAGGCCGCCGGCGAGGCGCTGCTGCCCGGCTACACCCACCTGCAGCGCGCCCAGCCGATCCTGCTGGCGCACTGGCTGCTCTCGCACTTCTGGCCGATCCAGCGCGACCGCGCGCGCCTGGCCGACTGCGCCAGGCGCGCGGCGGTGCTGCCGCTCGGTTCGGGCGCGCTGGCCGGCACGCCGCTGAACATCGACCGGGCGGCGCTCGCGGCCGACCTGGGCTTCGCCGCCGCGAGCCCGAACAGCCTCGACGCGGTCAGCGACCGCGACTTCGTGGCCGAGTTCCTGTTCTGCGCGGCCACGATCGGCACGCACCTCAGCCGCCTCGCCGAGGATATGGTGATCTATAGCACCAGCGAGTTTGGCTTCGTGACGCTCGCCGACGCCTACTCCACCGGCTCGAGCCTGATGCCGCAGAAGAAAAACCCCGACTCGTTCGAGCTGCTGCGCGGCAAGTCGGGCCGGCTGGTGGGCCACCTGGTGGGCATGCTGACGGTGCTGAAGGGCCTGCCCGCAGCCTACGACAAAGACCTGCAGGAAGACAAAGAGCCGCTGTTCGACGCTGCCGATACGCTCGAGCTGGCGCTGCCGGTGGCTGCCGGCGCAATCGCCACCGCGCGCTTCAACACCGGGCGCATGCACGCTGCGATCGACGACGCCATGCTCGCCACCGACCTGGCCGACTACCTGGTCGAGCGCGCGGTGCCGTTCCGCGAGGCGCACAAGGCCGTGGGCGCGCTGGTGCGCGCGGCCGAGGCGCGCGGCGTGGCGCTCTCGGCGCTGCCGTTCGAGGTGTACCGTACCTGCCACGCGGCATTCGAGGAAGATGTGCTCGACGTGTTCAGCCCGGCGCGCTCGGCCGCCAGCCGGCAGGTGCCGGGGGCCACCGCGCCGGCCGCCGTGCGCCTGCAGATCGAGCAGGCCCGCGCGTGCCTGTAGAACACCCTGCGCCCGTCGATCGCGGGGCCGCCAGGCAGGCGCGCATCGCGCTCGCGCTCGTCTGCCTGTGCTTCCTAGCACTGGGCATGGCCATGTCGGCGGTAGGCCCGGCGCTGCCCGAGCTGGCCGCGCGCACCGGCCACCCGATCGAGGATGTTGGCGCGCTCTTCAGCGCGCTGTTCCTGGGCGCGCTGGTGGCGCAGCTGGCGACCGGCCCGCTCAGCGACCGGCTCGACCAGCGCGTGGTGCTGATCGCCGGCGTGGCGCTGTTTGTGGCGGGCACGCTTGGCTACGCCACCAGCCCATCGCTGGCGCTGACGCTGGCGGGCGCGCTGGTGGCCGGCCTGGGCCAGGGCGTGCTCGTGATCGTCTGCAATATTCTGATTGTGCGCATGTTTGCCGGCCGTGGCGCCGCCGCGCTCAACCTGACGAATATTTTCTTTGGGATCGGCGACATGGCCGGCCCGGCGGTCGCGGTGATGTCGCTGGGGCTGTGGGGCATCGCCACCCCGGTGCTGGGCCTGGGCGCGGCGCTGGCGCTTGTACCGGCCGCGCTGGTGCTGCTGCTGCCGCGCCTCACGCCGGCTGCAGCGCAGAGCCGGCCAGCCCAGGCGGCGCGCGCGGCAGCAGTCTATCGCTCGCCGCTGCTCTGGGCGCTTGGCGCCCTGCTGCTGCTGTACGTCGGCACCGAGATCAGCCTTTCGGGCTGGACCGCCACCTACATTCAGCGCACGACCTCGCTCGGCGCGAGCGCCGGGGCGCTGATCACCGCCGGCTTCTGGATGGCGATCACCGTCGGGCGGGTGCTTGGCGCGCTGCTGAGCGCCCGGCTCGCGCCAAACCGGCTGCTGCAGCTGTGCCTGAGCGGGGCGCTGGCCGGCGGCCTGCTGCTGGCGCTGAGCATTGGCTACCCCTCGGCGACGATCGCGGCAGTGCTGCTGCTGGGGCTGTGCTTTGGGCCAGTGTTCCCCACCGTCATCGCGATCGTCGCCGACAGCTTTGGCGAGGCGCAGGGCAGCGCCGTGAGCGTTGCGGCGTCGATGGGCAGCCTCGGCGGAATATTGCTGCCCTGGCTGCAGGGCATACTCCTGGCGCGCTCGGGGCCAGCCGCCAGCGCCCTGCTGGTGGTTGCCGGTACGCTAGCCATGCTGGCGCTGCACGTCGGGCGCGGCCTGCGCGCTAGGGCCGCGCGCAACGCCGCATAAGCTCACGCCGGGCGCGCCCGCTGGTGTGAAGATTTCGAACAAAACAACCGGAGGTTCGCTATGATCAAACACTTTCTTTCCGCCGCCGACCTGACGCGCGAACAGGCCGAGGCGCTGCTCGCGCGCGCGCAGGCCCTGAAGACCGAGTGGCACGCCGGCGGCCACGCCGATATGCCGCTGCGCGGCAAGACGCTCGCGCTGGTGTTCGAGAAGCCTTCGCTGCGCACGCGCGTAGCCTTCGAGGCCGGCATGACCCAGCTTGGCGGGCACGGCAGCTACCTCTCGGCCAACGACATCGACATGGGCGGCCGCGAGAGCGTGCCCGACGTGGCGCACAACCTGAGCCGCTGGGTGCAGGTGATCGCCGCGCGCGTGTTCCGCCACACCACCGTGGCTGAGCTGGCGCGCCACGCCAGCGTGCCGGTGATCAACGCGCTGTGCGACCGCGAGCACCCCTGCCAGGCGCTCGCCGATATGCTCACGCTGCGCGAGCGCTTTGGGCGCCTGCAGGGGCTGCGGCTGGCCTACCTCGGCGATGGCAACAACGTCTGCCACTCGCTGCTGCTGCTGGGCGCGACGCTCGGCGTGAATGTGAGCGTGGCCTGCCCGCCCGACTACCGGCCCGACGCAGAGATCGTGGCCCAGGCCGAGCGGCTCGCCGCCGAAAGCGACGCGACGATCGCGATCAGCTCGGCGCCGGCCGAGGCGGTTGGCGGCGCCGACGCGGTGTACACCGACGTGTGGGCTTCCATGGGCCAGGAGCACGAGGCAGCGCGCCGCCGGCCGGTGTTTCAGCCCTACCAGATGAACGCCGCGCTTATGGCCGAGGCCCGCGCAGGCGCGCTGGCTATGCACTGCCTGCCGGCCCACCGCGGCGAGGAGATCACCGCCGAGGTGATCGATGGCCCAAGCTCGGTGGTGTTCGACCAGGCCGAGAATCGCCTGCACGTGCAGAAGGCGCTGATCCTGACGCTGCTGGGCCTATAGCGGCGGCGCGAGCGCCCTTATCCGGATGATCACTTGCCGTATGCTGCTTGTTCATCTTCTGTGTGCGGTTGTTCTGCGCCGAGCGCGGAACAACCGCACACGATACGGAGAAGAATACCGCTCTGCCGAAGGCTGAGGGCGCCAACGGCGTTTGTCCTATACTTTTCACATGCCAGGGCCGGCGAAAGGTTGCCACAAAGGCTCAAAGACGCAAAGGCTATTCGAGTCTTTGTGGCTATTTGAAAAGTATTGCGCCTAGCCCCACACCCGCACGCCGTGGCGGCTCAGGGCGATCGGGATGGGGCGGAACAGCGGGTTGTGGCGCGGGATGGCCTCGATCAGCGCGCGCCGCGCCGCCGCCGACTCGGCGCACAGCAGCGTCACCGATCCGCCCGCGCCGCCCGCGCCATTGACTTTCCAGCCCAGCGCGCCGTGCGCGCGCGCCAGCTCGATCAGCGCTTGGGCCTCGGGCCCCACCAGCTCGGGGTGCAGCGCGCGCTGTAGCTCGGTGTTCTCGGCCATTGCGCTGCCAAGCGCGGCGAGGTCGCCGGCCAGCAGCGCGTCGCGCGAGCGCGCGGCCATGGCCCGTAGCCTGGCCAGCTGCGGCGACGCCGCGCCCTCGCGCTCGAGCTGGCCGATCACCTTGCCGTGCACCTCCGACGAGTTGTGGCTGCGGCCGAGAAACACCAGCACCAGGCGGCGCTCGAGCTCCCAGCGCAGCGCGGCCGGCAGGTGCAGCGGCGACACGCTGGCGTGCGGGTAGGCGAACATCTCGATGTAGTTGATCCCGCCATACGCCGCGCACAGCTGATCCTGAATGCCGCTCTGCAGCCCCAGCCGCTCGGTCTCGACGCGGTGCGCGGCGTAGGCGAGCTCGTGGGCGGTGAGCCGGCCGGGCGTCAGCGCGTCGAGCGCGCCGAGCAGCGCCACGGCCACCGCCGCCGATGTGCCGGTGGAGCAGCCGGCCGGCACCGCCGAGTACAGGCTGATCTCCAGCGCGATATCGTCGGGCGGCGGCAGCTCGGCCAGCGCGGCCGCCAGGAGCGGGTGTGGCTGCGCGGCCGGCGCGGCCCACTCGGCCGGGCCGAGGGCCATGCGCTCGCCGTAGTTTTCGGCGTGCAGTAGCACAGGCGCCGGGCGCGCCGCGCGCGGGTACACGGCGATCTGCACCTCGGCGCAGGGCGCCACCGCGATGTTGAAAATCTGGCCGTGCCCGGCGAACCAGGTGTCGGTCCAGCCGCCGTTGTCGCAGATGCGGATCGGCGCGGCGCTGTTGATTGTGCGGATCGGTGTTTCGCGCATCCCTATGCCATTGAGCGTTACGCACTTGCGCTATTCGGCTTGCTCAGGCAACGAGGTTGAGCCTGCGGCAGCATGGTTCTTGTGTATCTTCTGTGCGCGGAAAAACCGCACACGTCCAAATCTGGCGAAGGCTGAGCACGCCAACCGCACGCAATATACGAGGAAAGTACCGCTCTGGCGAAGGCTGAGCACACCAGCTGCGTAGGTTCTAGCTATTTGCGCTTGGCGCGGTTCTGGCGGCGCTTGGGGGTCTCGGCAGCCGGCTCGGCGCGCGGGCGTCCGCGCCGGCCTGTGCCGGCCGGGGGCGCGCCGGGAGGTGGCGCGTCCTCGCCAGCCGGGGCGTGCGCGTCCGGCCCGGCGGCGCCATTCGCCGCAACGCTGTGCGGCGCGTCGTGGCCATTCACTGCGGCGGCAATCGCGTCGAGCGGCGCCGGGTGTAGCTCGGGTATCTCGAGCGCGGCCAGCCGCTCCTCTGGCTCGTCGGCGCTGTCCTCGGCGGGAGGCGCGATTTCCTCAGGCGCGCTGGCCTCGGCAGCGGCGGCAGCCACGATCTCCTCAGGCGCGTTGGCCTCGGCGGCGGCATCGGCGGGAGGCGCGATTTCCTCAGGCGCGTTGGCCTCGGCGGCGGCCTCGGCGGGAGGCGCGATTTCCTCAGGCGCATCAACCTCGGCAGCGACGTCTACGGGAGGCGCGATTTCCTCAGGCGCATCGGCAGGGTCGATCGGCTCGGGCAGATCGGCGTTGGCTTCGGCATGCGCCAGCGGCTGCGCGGCCTCGGGCGCGTCGGGCACGGCCTGATGCACCGCCACCGACCAATCGAGCACCAGCTCGACATGGCCGCAGCGCGCGCAGGCCCACATGCGCGGCGCGATCGGCTGGCTGCCCTCGTGCTCGGCCAGCGGCCGCAGCGCCAGTTGGCTTTGCAATGTGCCAGGCACCAGGTTGGCACCACAGCGCAGGCAGGCGCGCGGCCCGCCTGGCGAAGGAACATGCATGGCATGCATGGCCGTAGAGGGCTCGAGCGCGGCGAGCTCGCGAGCGAACAGCGGCGCGGCCGGCGGCGCGACAACCGCGCGCGCGGGCAGCCGCTCGGCCGCGCGGCGGTACACCGCCATGGTCTCGCGGGCCGCGCGCGCCCACGAGAACTGGCGCGCGCGCGCCACGCCCATGCGGCCCAGCTCGGCGCGGCGCTCGTCGTCGTCCCACAGCGCGGCGATCTCGTCGGCCCATATGTCGGCGTCGAGCGGTGGCACGTACACAGCGGCGTTGCCACCGATCTCGGGCAGGCTCGAAGTAGCCGCGGCCAGGCAGGCCGCGCCGCAGGCCATCGCCTCGAGCAGTGGCAGCCCAAAGCCCTCGTAGAGCGAAGGGTTGATGTAGATCCGGCAGGCGTTGTACAGCCAGCGCAGGTCGTACTGGCCCACCCCGCCGGCGAACTGCACGTGATCGGCCAGGTTCAAATCGCGCACCGCCGCGAAGATTGCCTCGTCGCGCCAGCCGCGCCGGCCGACAATCAGCAGGCGATACCCGGCGTTGGGCTGGCGATCGAGGCAGATCCGCAGCGCCTGCAGCAGCGTTGGCAGGTTCTTGCGCGGCTCCAGCGTGCTGACGAACAGCAGGAACGAGCCGGCCTGCACCGGCTTGCCGTTCAGCACGCGCGCCTCGCCCGCGCGCAGCTCGATCGGCTGGTAGAGCGACGCGGCCGCCTCGTGGATCACGTCGATCTGCTCGGCCGGCATGTCCAGGAACTGGGCGATGTCCTGGCGCGTCGCCTCCGAAACTGCGATGACGCCGTCGGCGCGCGGGGCGTTGCTCTTCACCTGGCCGTAGTAGGCCCTGGCCGAGTCGTCGAGGATCTCGGGGTAGTGCATAAACGCCAGGTCGTGGATCGTCACCACCGCAGGGCAGGGCCGGCGCGTCGGCGCGATGAAATCGGGGCAGTGCAGCACGTTCGGCCGCGCCAGCATCACCTCGAGCGGCAGCGTCCACTGCTCGAAGCGATGGTGTGGCGGCGTCAGCGCGGTGCGGCGCGACACATTCGGCGCGATCGCCAGCGGGCGCAGCTGGTCGCGATGCTGCAGGCAGACGAACTCGTCGTCGCGGGCAACATCGGGCAGCGCCATAAGCAGCTGGCGCGTATACTGAGAGATGCCGCCCTGCCGGTAAGCATTCAGACGGGCGTCAATTGCAATACGCATGCTTTTCCGAATCTATGTGCTCGTGGCGCCTGGGTGCGCCTGCCGCGATACACGCCGCGGCCCGGCCGCGCGCCAGTGCGGCCCAGGCCGGACGGCTGCGACGCAGCGTGGGCTCCACGAGCGGGCAGAATACTGTTTGTATGAACGCAGCGAGCTATCATTGTTATCGTACCACAGAACGGCTATTTCACGCCGATGTGGCGTATGCTGCCCGTGGCAGCTACGGTGCACTGTCGTAGCTGTCGCCGGCTTCGACCACCAGGCCGTCGTAGGCCAGCTCGACGCCGTCGGGCAGCGCGGCATTCACGGCGGCGTGCTCGAGATCGTGGGTCATGTGTACCAGTAGGGTGCGGCGCGGCTGCAGCTCAGCCGCCACGGCGCAGGCCTGCGCGACATTGAAGTGCGTCGGGTGCTCGGCGTAGCGCAGCGCGTTGAGCACCAGCACATCCAGGCCGCGCAGCAGCGCCAGCGACTCCGGCGGCAGCGCGCTGGCGTCGGTCACATACCCCAGCCGGCCGATGCGGAAGCCGGTGATCGACCATGTGCCATGCTGCACGTCGAATGGCAGCGCGGCCACGCCGGCGGCTCGAAACGCCACGCCGCTGCGGATCTCGCACAGCTCGAGCTCGGGGCGCGTCGAGCCGCGCGAGCTATCGTGAAACGCGTAGCTGAAGCGCTCGCGCACCATCCCCAGCGTGGTAGCCGAGCCAAACAGCGGTATTGCCGAGCGCTGCGCGAAATTCAGCGGCCGTAGATCGTCCAGGCCCGAAATATGATCGGCGTGGGCGTGCGTCAGCAGCACGGCGTCGACGCGGCTGATATGCGCGGCCAGCGCCTGCTGCCGCAGGTCCGGGCCGGCGTCGAACAGCAGCGTGCGGCCACCCGCCTCGAGCAGCGCCGAAGTGCGCAGCCGGTGGTTGTGCGGGTCGGGCGAGGTGCACACGGCGCAGCGGCAGCCGATCACCGGTACGCCCATCGATGTGCCGGTTCCTAAAAATGTCAGTCGCATGCTCGCGTCGCGCGACGCAATTGCGTCGTGCGCCGGCGCCCGGCCCCATCGAAGCAACACGCCGCATGTACTGCTGATCCGGCTGCATTATAGCATACGCGCCCTGCGTGTAGGAGCCTGCTCGCGTGTTTTGCGCGCCGGTATCGCCTGGGCGTGCTGGCAGGTTGCAGCGCGGCCGCAGCTATGCTATAATCGCGCGTCGAAGTGAATAGTATGCTCATCACGAGGGGCGGAGGGACTGGCCCGACGAAGCCCGGCAACCCCATACCAGGTTTTGAATGCTGAGTTTTAAGTGCTGAGTTGTCGAGGTAAAACTCAGGCTTAAAATGCAAACCTCAAAGCTCGGTAGGGAAGGTGCCAATTCCTGCAGGTGTTCCTGATGCACCTGAAAGATGAGAGGTAACATAGCTGGGCCTCTCGCAGTGCGGGCGGCTTTTTTTGATGAAAACAGCCGAAACATTTCAGCATATCTGGTGGGACGGCGACGCCGTGGGCCTGCTCGACCAGCGGCTGCTGCCGGGCGCCGAGGTGGCGGTGCGCTGCGCGACGCTCGGCGATGTGGTGCAGGCAATCAAGAGCATGCAGGTGCGCGGGGCGCCGGCGATCGGCTGCACTGCGGCCTATGGCATGGCGCTGGTGGCGCAGCAGCACCACGGCAGCGCCGCCGAGCTGCTTGCTCGCCTGGCCGAGGCCAAGGCCGCGCTCGACGCCAGCCGCCCCACCGCCGTGAACCTGATGTGGGCAACCGCGCGCATGCTGCGCGCCGCCGAATCCCACGCCACCGACGAGCCAGCCGCGCTGCGCGGCGCGCTGCTCGACGAAGCCCACGCGATCATGGCCGAAGACCTGGCGATGTGCTATGCGATCGGCGAGCACGGCCTGCAGCTCATCCCCGAGCGTGGCCACGTGCTGACGCACTGCAACGCCGGCGGGCTGGCCACCGCCGGGCTTGGCACCGCGCTCGCGCCCATTCGCATCGCGCACAGCAGCGGCCGGCCGGTGCATGTGTTCGTCGACGAAACCCGGCCGTTTTTGCAGGGCGCGCGCCTGACGGCCTGGGAGCTGCAGCGCGCCGGCGTGCCGCTGACGCTGATCACCGATAATATGGCCGCCTACTTCATGCGCCGCGGCGAGATCGACTGCGTGATCGTCGGCGCCGACCGCGTGGTGGCCAATGGCGATATCGCCAACAAGATCGGCACCTACGGCTTGGCCGTGCTGGCGCGCGCCCACGCCATCCCGTTCTATGTCGCAGCGCCTTCCTCCACGATCGATCTGAGCCTGCCCGACGGCGATGCCATCCCGATCGAGCAGCGCGACCCGGCCGAGGTCACGACGATTGGCGGGCAGATGCTGGCGCCGGCCGGCGTGCAGGCCGCGCACCCCGCGTTCGATGTTACGCCCCACGAGCTCATCACCGCCTTGATCACCGAGCGTGGCGTTATTCGGCCGCCATACGAGGAGAACCTGCGTCGTATTATGTAATTTGCGGTTTACGGTTTACGATTTTCTCGGGCCGATGCTGCCCGGTGCCCCGCCAGCGCTCGATGTGGAGTTTATCGTAAATCCAAAATCGTAAATCGTAAATCGCTATGCCGTTGCCTTTCGCACCCGCCGCCCTGCCGCTGCTGCTGGGCGGGCTGCCGCACCGCAACGCGGCGCAGGCGCTCGAGATCTCGCGCCGCTACGCCGGGGCGCTGCTGGCCTGGCCGCAGCTGCCTCAGCGCAGCTTGCGCGAGCAAAGCGTCGTGCAGAGCATGCTCGGCTTTCCGGGGCTGGTGGTCGACGAAACCCAGGCCCGCGTGTATGTCGACCGGCGGCGCGCCGAGCGCGAGCTCGACCGGCTGGGGCTGGCCTACCTGGAAGATCGCTACGCGACGGTGGCGCTCGCCCCCGACGACGCCT
Organism: Kouleothrix sp.; assembly: GCF_046328425.1. NCBI lineage: Bacteria > Bacillati > Chloroflexota > Chloroflexia > Chloroflexales > Roseiflexaceae > Kouleothrix > Kouleothrix sp. The sequence goes on along the minus strand of NZ_JAXLWP010000005.1, from coordinate 300,332 downwards.
ACGGCCTCGATGAGCTGCTGCGCCAGGCCGAGGGGCTGCGCGCCGCCAAGGCGCTCAAGGGCCAGCTGACCGGGCCGATCAGCCTGGCGGCGCAGGTGACCGACGAAAACGACCAGCCGCTGCTGTACGACGACATGCTGTTCGACGCGCTGGCGCAGCACTTGGCGCTGCGCGCCGAGTGGCAGGAGGCGCGGCTGAGCGAGTGGAACCCGACGACGATCATCTGCGTCGACGAACCGTTTCTCGAGATGGTCGGCCTGCCGTTTGTGCCCGTCGAGTGGCCGCGCGTGCGCGAGCAGATCGACCAGGTGCTCGAAGGCGTGCGCGGCTGCAAGGCGCTGTTCGCCGGCGGGGTGCCCAACTGGCACGAGCTGCTGCAGATCGGCGTCGATATGATTATCGCCGATGTCGCGCATCACGGCGCGGCGCTGGCCGAAGCGGCGCCGGCGCTCGGCGAGTTTCTCGGACGCGGCGGCGTGGTTGGCCTGGGCCTGCTACCCGCCGACGAAGACGCAATTGCGCGGGCCAGCGCCGATACGCTGGCGGCGCAGGCCGGCGCGCTGGCCGGGCAGCTCGCGCCGCACGGCATCGCCGCCGAGGCGCTGCTGCGCCAGTCGGTGCTCTCGGTCGCGGGCACACTGAGCCGCCTCTCGGTGGCGGCCGCCGAGCGCGCTCTGCAGCTTCTGGCCGAAGCCTCGGCGCAGCTGCGCGAGCAGTACAAGCTGATCTAGTTGCGCAGATTGCAATCTGCGCTTTGCAACAAGGAGCAATTCGTGCGAATCGTCGTCACTGGCTCGCTCGCCTACGATTATATTATGGACTTTCCCGGCTACTTCAAGGATCATATTCTGCCGGATAAAGTTCATATGCTCACCGTCAGCTTTCTGGTCGACTCAATGCGGCGCATGCGCGGCGGCGTGGCCGGCAACATCGCCTACACGCTCGCGCTGCTGGGCGATCGCCCGCTGGTGGTGGCTACCGCCGGCCAGGATTTCGGCGAGTACCGTGCCCTGATGGAGCGCCAGGGCATCGACGCCAGCGGCATCCGCCTGATCGACGACGAGTTCACCGCCTCGTGCTTTATCAACACCGACAAAGCCAACAACCAGATCGTCGCGTTCTATACCGGCGCGATGGCGCACTCCAAGCACCTCTCGCTGCTGGGCCTCGGGCTCGGCGCCGGCGACTTGGTGATTATCTCGCCGACTGATCCCGAGGCGATGTCGCGCTATGCCGCCGAGTGCCGCGCGCAGGGCGTGCCGTTCCTGTTCGACCCCGGCAAGCAGACGCCGCGCCTCGACGGCGAGCAGATCCTGGCTGGCCTGAATGGCGCCAGCGTGCTGGTTGGCAACGACTACGAGTTCGCCATGATGGCGCAGAAGACTGGCCGCAGCGAGGCCGATCTGATCGGCAGCGCCCCGTTGGCGGTGGTAACGCGCGGCAGCGAGGGCTCGGTGCTCTACGACAATGCGCACGCCAGCGAGATCGCCATCCCCGTGGCCCCGATCGCCGATGTCGTCGACCCGACCGGCGCCGGCGATGCGTACCTGGGCGGCCTGGTGTTCGGCCTGGCGCGCGGGCTGCCGCTCGATGTCGCCGGCCGCGTGGCCGCGCTGGCCGCCGCCTACGCGATCGAGAAGCGCGGCTGCCAGGAGCATAGCTACACCGTCGCCGAGTTCGCCGAGCGCTATGCCGCTGCGTTCGGGCCGAGCCGCGCGATTGAAACATGGGCCGCCGACGGCGTAACGCGGTGAAGCGATGAAGCGATGGCAGGGCTGGCTCGTGTCATCGTGCCAGGAGTGAGTATGCGCTGGGGAATCATCAGCACCGGCCATATCGCCGGGAAGTTTGCCGACGCGCTCCGCCCGTCGGGCAGCGAGCAGGTTGTGGCGGTGGCCAGCCGCGATGCGGCGCGCGCCGCCGAGTTCGCGCGGGGCCACGGCGGCGCCCGCGCCTATGGCTCGTATGCGGCGCTGCTGGCCGACGCCGACGTCGACGCCGTGTATATCGGCCTGCCGAATAGCATGCACGCCGAGTGGGCCGCCAAGGCCGCAGCCGCCGGCAAGCACGTTCTGTGCGAGAAGCCGATGGGCGTGAGCCGGGCCGAGGCTGCGGCCATGTTCGAGGCCGCGCGCGCCGGCGGGGTGTGGCTGATGGAGGCGTTTATGTACCGCTTCCACCCGCGCACGCTCAAGCTGGCCGAGCTGCTGCGCCAGGGCGCGATTGGCGAGGTGCGGCTGGTGCGCGCCTCGTTTGCGTTCATGGCGACCAACCCCGCCGATGTGCGCCTGAACGCCGAGCTGGCTGGCGGCGCGCTGATGGATGTCGGCTGCTACTGCGTGAACCTGGCGCGGCTGGCGGTGGGCCAGGCGCCTAGCCGCGCGCTGGCGGCGGCGCGCTGGGCGCCCTCGGGCGTCGATCTCACGCTGGCTGGCACGCTCGAGTACCCCGGCGCCGCGCTGGCGCAGATCTCGTGCAGCCTGGCAACCTCGTTCCACCAGAGCGTGCAGATCGTCGGCAGCGCTGGCGTGATCCAGTACGACGGCGCGTTCAACCTGCCGGCCGACCAGGCCGGCGTGCTGCATATTCGGCGCGACGCGCCTGGCGCAGCCCCCGAGACGATCGAGTTCCCAGGAGTAAACCAGTACCAGGCCGAGGCCGAAGGCTTCGCCCGGCTGGTTGCCGCCGGCCACGGCGCCGCCGGCCTGCCCGAGATGCCGCTGGCCGAGACGCTCGACAACATGGCCGCGATCGAGGCGCTGCTGCGCAGCGCGCGCGACGGCGGCGCGGTGGAGGTGGCGCAATGAGCGAGCGCGTCTGCTCGGTGTGCGGCGGCGCCGTGAAGCAGGTGGTGCTGATTGAAGACCACGGCCCGGCTAGCGGCGAGAAGCCCTCGGCGGTGGCGCCTGGCCACGCGCATCGCTCGCTCGGCGTGGTGTACAACGAGCACTACCCCACCGAGGCTACCGCCTGTACGGTCTGCGGCCATATCGACCTGTGGGTCGACCCGGAGTGGGTGGCCAGCCTGAAATAGCGGCTGAGAAGCTGTCTCAAACCAAGACAAATAAAGGAGCAGGGATTCTCAATGGCAAACAATTACGACATCAAGGACATTTCTCTGGCCGAGCAGGGCCGCAAGCGCATCGACTGGGCCGAGAAAGAGATGCCGGTGCTGCGGCTGCTGCGCGAGCGCTTCGAGAAAGAGCGCCCGCTGAACGGCCTGCGCCTTTCGGCGTGTCTGCACGTCACCGCTGAGACGGCCAACCTGGCGCGCACGCTGGCCGCCGGCGGCGCCGACGTGGTGCTGTGCGCCTCGAACCCGCTCAGCACGCAGGACGACGTGGCCGCCGCGCTGGTGGCCTACGAAGAGATCCCGGTCTACGCGATCAAGGGCGAAGATAACCAGACCTACTACGCGCACCTTGGCGCCGCGCTCGATCACAACCCGCACATCACCATGGACGACGGCGCCGACCTGGTGTCGGCGATCCTCAAGCAGCGCCCCGAGCTGCTCGACACGCTGATCGGCTCGACCGAAGAAACCACCACCGGCGTCATCCGGCTCAAGGCCATGGCCAACGACGGCGTGCTGAAATTCCCGGTGATCGCGGTGAACGATAGCGACACCAAGCACATGTTCGACAACCGCTATGGCACCGGCCAGAGCACGCTCGACGGCATCATCCGCGCCACGAATGTGCTGCTGGCGGGCAAAACGTTCGTGGTGGGCGGGTATGGCTGGTGCTCGCGCGGCATCGCCGACCGGGCGCGCGGCCTGGGCGCCAACGTTATCGTCACCGAGATCGACCCGATCAAGGCGCTGGAGGCCGCGATGGACGGCTTCCGCGTAATGCCGATGCTCGAGGCCGCGCCGCTTGCCGATTTCGTCTGCACCGCCACCGGCGACATCAATGTGCTTGACGGCCACCACTTCGCGGTGATGAAAGATGGCGCGATTGTGGCGAACAGCGGCCACTTCAATGTCGAGATCAACATCCCCTCGCTCGAAGCGCTGGCCGCCGAGAAGCGCCAGCCGCGCCCATTCATCGACCAGTACTTGCTGAAAGATGGCCGCGTGATCAATCTGCTGGGTGAGGGCCGGCTGATCAATCTGGCCAGCGCCGAGGGCCACCCCAGCGCGGTGATGGATATGTCGTTCGCTAACCAGGCGCTGGCCTCGGAGTTCTTGCAGAAGAACAAGGGCAAGCTGGCCAATGGCGTGCACGCGCTGCCCAAAGAGGTCGATCGCGAGATCGCCTCGCTGAAGCTCAAGGCTATGGGCATTAGCATCGATACGCTGACGCCCGAGCAGGACAAGTACCTGCACTCGTGGGAAGAGGGAACGTAAACCGAGCAGAACCAAGAGCTAAGGAGCTGGGAACCACCGGGCATCGGGCGCTTCTCGGCTCTCGGCTCGTGGCTCTCGTGATGAGCGTCGAAAGGAACGAGCGATCATGGCGATCTACGATCCTGGGCAGCAGCCAAGCTGGAACCCGCCGGTCGACCAGCCCGCGCCGGGCGCGGCGCAGAGCGAGCCTCAGCTCACCACCAGCGGCGACCGCTGGGCGATCGCGGCGCTGGCGATCGTCGGCACCTCGCTGATAAGCTGCATCCCTGGCCTGAACTGCCTGGCGCCGCTGGTGCCGCTGATCGTCGGTATCGTCACGCTTACCAAAGCCAAAACCGCCGTCGACCCGAGCAGGGCGCGGCTGTACGGCTGGCTGGCGGTTGGCCTCGGCTCGCTGTTTTTGCTGGCGCTGATCAGCATTATCGCGCTCTATGGCACCATCTTTGCGGCGCTGATGCGCGACCCGCGCTTTCAGCAGCAGCTGCGATAGAGCGCGCCGTTTCCGGCGACGTGCTCCGATTGCTCCGGAGTGCAATCGCGCTCCATACTGCGCGATTGCACTCCGGAATACGCTCAGGCAGCGAAGCCTCGGCTCAAACGTCGGGGCGCCAAAGATAGCACGTGCCCCGCGCTTGCCACCATACAAGCGCAACAGGAAGTAATTGCGGCGCGCGCCGCACCAGAAGGGCGAGCCTCGCCCCGACAAACCAGGAGTTTTTCGCATGCCAACATCGTTCATGCAATCGCCCCAGCTCTTCTTCACCTCGGAATCCGTGACGGAAGGGCACCCCGATAAGCTGTGCGACCAGGTCTCCGACGCGATCCTCGACGCGTTCCTGGCGGTCGACCCGCGCTCGCGCGTGGCCTGCGAGACGGCCGCCACCACCGGGCTGGTGCTGGTGATGGGCGAGGTTACCACCGAGGGCTACGTCGAGATCCAGGAAGTTGTGCGCAAGACCATCCGCGAGATCGGGTATACCGGCACCGGCGTGGGCTTCGACGCCGATACCTGCGGCGTGATTGTGGCGCTGCACGGCCAGTCGCCCGATATCGCGCTGGGCGTCGATAAAGCGCTCGAGGCCAAGCAGGGCGCCATGACCGAGGCCGAGATCGAGGCCGTCGGCGCAGGCGACCAGGGCATGATGTTCGGGTTCGCCTGCAACGAGACGCCCGAGCTTATGCCGCTGACGATCAGCCTGGCCCACAAGCTCACGCGCGAGCTCGCGGTGGCGCGCAAGACTGGCCGGATCGCCTACCTTGGCCCCGACGCCAAGAGCCCGGTGACGGTCGAGTACGCGCACGGCCAGCCGGTGCGCGTCGACACGCTGCTGATCAGCACGCAGCACGCCGCCGATGTCAGCCAGAACCAGATCCGCGAGGATGTGATCGAGGATGTGTTTCACAAGGTCGTGCCCGCCGAGATGCTCGACAGCAAGACCAAGTATTACGTGAACCCGACCGGCCGCTTCGTGACGGGCGGGCCGCACGGCGACGCCGGCCTGACCGGCCGCAAGATCATCGTCGACACGTACGGCGGCGTGGCGCGCCACGGCGGCGGCGCGTTCTCGGGCAAGGACCCGACGAAAGTCGACCGCTCGGCGGCCTACGCGGCGCGCTGGGTTGCCAAGAACGTGGTGGCCGCCGGCCTGGCCGACCGCTTTGAAGTGCAGCTGGCCTACGCGATCGGCGTGGCGCGCCCGCTCTCGGTGAGCGTCGAGAGCTTCGGCACCAACAAGATCGCCGAGGAGACGATCGTCAAGCTGATCAACCAGCACTTCGATCTGCGCCCCGGCGCGATCATCCGCGACCTCGACCTGCGCCGGCCGATCTACCGGCAGACCGCCGCGTACGGCCACTTCGGCCGCACCGATATCGACCTGCCGTGGGAGCGCACCGACCGTGCCGAGGCGCTGCGGCGCGCCGCTACGCTCTAGCCGTGGTTCGGCGCCAGCGCGTAGGGTTGTGGCGCGCCCCTACGCGCAGGCGCCGCTGTAGCGCCGCACCCCCAGGCGCCACACCAGCGAGGCCGCCAGCACGCACACCATCGCCACCGCCACAAACAGCAGCACCTGCCACCAGCGCAGGTCGCCGCGTAGCGCCTGCATCGGCACAGTCGTAGCCACCGCGATCGGCACCACAAACGTAATGATCACGCGCAGCCAGGCCGGGTAGACCGTCACCGGGTAGCGCCCCGCGTCCATCAGCGCCTGCAAGATCGTCACGTTGTTGTCGAACTTGACGAACCAGAACGTGCAGGCGATCAGCACCACCCACAGGCTATAGATGATCAGCCCGCCCGAGAGTGTGAGCAGCAGAAAGCTCAGCAGGCTCAGCGGCGTCGCGCCGCCGCCTTGCATGTTCAGCCCGACCGCCAGCAGCACGAGCGCCAGGCCGATGTCCCAAGCTCGCCAGATCACAATCCGCGCGAAGCTAATCAGAAACAGGCTGTTCACCGGCAGCAGCAGCGTGTAGTCGAGCGAGCCGTCGCGCACGCTGGTGTTGAAGCGCTCGGTATTTGGCCAGATCAGCGCGGCCATAAGCGTATTCACCAGCCGCCACACGCCCAGCAGCGCGATCAGCTCGCCCGGCCCCCAGCCGCCCAGCGTCGCCGTGTTGCTGAAGATAATGCTCAGGCTCAGCAGCTCCCAGCCGAGCCACATCAGGCTCAGCAGCATGTTGATCACCGTGTCGGCGCGGTAGGCCAGCTCTTGCTGAAGGTTCAGCTTGAATAGCGTGCCGAGCAATTTGAGATGGTGCATGCCTACGCCCCCACCGCTGAGAAGCGCTTGACGCCGCTGCGCCACACCAGCTGGAACAGCCCGAGCGCGATTGCGAACCACACCGCAGCCAGCGCGAAGTCGCGCACGATCACGTCGGGCGGCAGCTTGCCGAGGATGAGCTGGATCGGAAAGTAGCGCAGCAGCTGGAACGGCAAGAACTGCGCGATCCGCTGGATCATCGGCGGCATCAGGTCGAGCGGCACGAACTGCCCGGCGAACAAGATCATGAGCGCCATGTAGAACTCGTGCAGCGAGTAGACCCGTGTTGTCCAGAACGCCACGCAGGTGATCGCCGCGCCGAACAGAAAGCTGATGCCAAACGCCAGGGCGATCGCCGGCGCGGCCAGCAGCAGCGACATCGGCGTGACGCCGCTGAAATCGGGCTGGAATAGCAGGCACAGCAGCAGCCATACCGGCACCAGCACCATCAGCATCAGCGCTTTGAACGCCAGGTTGTTCATCAGCGTGTTGGTGAGGATCGGGTGCACCGGCTTGAGCAGATCGCCCGACAGCGTGCCATCCTGGATCTTGTAGGCCAGCAGGTGGATGGTAATATCGCTGGCCAGGTTGTCGACGATCAGCAGCGTCAGGTAGTAGGTGACGAAGTCGTTGGGCGTGAGGCCGCCGACCTGGCCCTGGCCGCGCGCCACCGTCGACCAGACCGACAGGTACACGATCGGCGAGACCAGCCAGTACAACAGGTACATCAGCAGGTTCGCGCGGTACTGCCACTGCTCCGACCAGTTCACCTGCCACATGCGCCAGTAGATTCGCAGCATGCGTGCTCCTATTTATACCAATTTCGCTTGATTACTGACACTTTGGTGGGGGTTTGGGGGCGGCGAAGCCGCCCCCAAATTTCTTATTGTGTTGCACTCCGTGGCGAAGCCACGAGTCGCAATCGATACGTGATCAACCGAACAGCGTATTATTCGTGGAAGGCGCGCTCGATCACGTCTTCGATCGGCGGGTCTTCGATCGTCAGGTCGTGCACTGGCAGATCCGAGAGCAGGCGCGCGGTGATCGTGGCGGCCTCGCCGGCGGGCACCTGGATCAGCCGCTTGCCGTCGCCGTTCTCGTTTGGCAGCGGCGTGCCGTAGCGGCTGAGGTCGCCGGGGGTTTCGTCGCGCAGCGCCACGGCGATCAGCTTGAACGGCGCGATCCGGCGCGTCAGATCGCTAATGGCGCCATCGTACTTGAGCTGGCCGTGGTGGATGATGATGATCCGCTCGCACAGCGCGGTGACATCGGCCATGTAGTGGCTGGTGAGCAGGATCGTCGCCCCGGTGCGGCGGTTGTACTCCTGCAGAAAGCTGCGGATGCGCGCCTGGGCGGTGATATCGAGCCCGATCGTCGGCTCGTCGAGGAACAGCACCTGCGGGCGGTGCAGCAGGCCGGCCGCCAGCTCGCACTTCATGCGCTCGCCGAGCGAGAGGTTGCGCACCGGCTTGCGCATGATCGGCGCCAGCTCGAGCAGGTCGTCGAGCTCGGCCAGCGTGCGGCGGTAGTCGGCATCGCCGATGCGGTAGACTGCCTGGTTCAGCAGAAACGAGTCGGCCGCCGGGATGTCCCACGCGAGGCGGTTGCGCTGGCCCATCACCAGCGTCATCGACTGCAGGTAGCCGCGCTTGCGCTCCCACGGGGTGAAGCCAAGCACGTCGGCGCGGCCGGCGCTCGGGTGCAGCAGCCCGGCCAGCATCTTCAGCGTGGTGGTTTTGCCGGCGCCATTTGGCCCAAGAAACCCGACGATCTCGCCCTGGCCGATGCGAAAGTTCACCTCGTGCACGGCCTGCACGTCGCGGTAGCGCCGGCGGAAGAAGCTGCGCACGGCCGAGCCGAAGCCGCCTTCGCGCTCGGGCACGTGGTACGTTTTGCTCAGGGAATCGACGGCGATCGTCTCGCGTGCTGTGCTCACGGCGCGCTCGGCCTTTCAATAACATGCTCACTGACACGACTTACGTGGTGGGGGTTCGGGGGGGGCTTCGCCGCCCCCATGCGCATTAAGCTTACGCCACACAGCTATCGGTACTCATCAAAAACCGCTGGAAGGTACACGGATGTTTCCTGCGTCGGTTCTTGCGGCAGCCTGCTTGAATACAGCGTGCCAGCGTCGTCAGCGCGTCCCGCAGCCGTGCGGGCTGCCCCATCGCCGTTGCCAGCGCGATCCAATGCGTACGAATTGTCTGTGCCGCTTTGCCCCAACTCCGTGCGGGCGCATCCCACCTGCCACGAGCAGCAGCCAATGCTGCACAATTTGATTGAGCAAGCGTCCATACAATTCACAGCACCCGCCACGGCTGCACGTCCCGTACCAGATCAATCTGCCCGTGGCTTTTCCACAGCTTAAACAGCAGTTCGATCTGCCAGCGCGCCCGCGCCAGCACCAGCGCCTCCGTCACCGTCAGTCCGTCCGGCGGATGGTGGTCACAAACACGCTCCACGCCGCCAAGGCCAAGCGCAGCGCGCTGACCATCTGGCCCTGCGCTTTGGCTTCCTCCCGCAAGCGGCGGCGGCGCTGGTCGACCACCTCCTGCGGTGCCCGCACTGCCAGCAAGCGCGCCCGCACCTGCGCCTCCCGCCCCAGCCGCACCGGTGATCGAGCGTTGCCTCGGGCATGGCGGCCAGCAGGTCGTGCAGGCGCCACCAGCGTCCATCGTCCGTTTGCAGGCTGGTCAGTGCCCGCATGCGCGAGAACCAGGACACGCCCCGCGCGTCCAACTCCGCCAGCAGGGCGAGGTCAAAATAGCCCAAATCCACCAGCCGGACCGCGCCCGCGGCAGATCGTGATGCAGGGTGGCGTGAGCATCCGACTCAGGCCATCAGGCGGGTCGGGCCGCGCAAGGCCTCCCGTGCGCAGGTCGAGGGCGACCTTGCTTTTAAGCGCCGCGTTGCCGGCGTCGGGCGTGCCATTACCGCAGCCGGTCCAGACCGCAGCGAGCGCCTCGGGCAAGGCGATCGTGGTACTATCTTGCACCACCACCTCGGCGAAGCGGTCGAGGATGGGCAAGCTGAGTGGGTCAGCACACAGCACCTCGCCAATCGCAGCCCCGAGCACGTGTTCCAGACAGGTGGCGGCGGTTCGGTCAAACCGCTGATGCAAGGCTTCGGGCGAGATGGTTACGCCCAAGGCGGCACTCGTCTGCGTCAGGGCGCTCAAGCTCGCCTGCGGGTCGGCACCGGAGGCCAAACACGAGCGTTTGCACGAACACACTGCCGGTCAGTTTGGCGTCCGAGCGCTGAACAAAGCCGGTCTGGCGGCTGGCACGGTCGGCTTCCTCGGTCAACACCGCCGCAAGCGTGGCGGCCAGCTGTGGTATAGTCGTCATCAGGGCGGCTCCCGTCGGTGTTTGGTTGTGGTTTAGCGACAACAACCATACCACAAGAGCTGTCCTTGTCTACTACGCTTAATGTATGGGCGGCAAAGCCGCCCCCGAAAACTCTTTGCTGGTCGCGGCCACCGCCGGCCGCGACCAGCCAAAAAGAGTCTGGAGGGCTTGCGCCCTCCCAAACCTCCCATGCGGGAGGACACCGCGTAAGTCCTGTCACCGAGAGGTTCGGAGAAGCTTCGCTCCTCCGGCTCCCCTATTTCCCAAGAAGTCTAATACGAATGCATGATGCGCCGATCTTAGCACAGATTTGCGAATGTAAGATCAGTCTTGCGTTTGATGTATGTCGCCAGCGGCTAGCCCGGCCGCCGCCGTGCAACCCGCTGAAACACAACTCTGGGCGCGCCTGCGATCATCTGGAGCGCGAACTGGGCCGACGAGATGCTCGGCAGACCGAGCGCACTGCGCATGGTTTCGGCCAGCGCGCCGACGTCGAGCACGCGCGCGGCGTTTTTTCGCCAGGCCAGCGCGGCAACTCCCGCCGCGCCGCTGTGGCCCGCGCTGTCGCGCAAGTCTTTGTGCGGCTCGCCGGCGTGCTCGTCGGGCGGGTCGGCGCCGAAGTGCAGCGCTTCGGGTGGCAGGTGCAGCGCGACGCTGCCGAGCACGCCGGCAAACAGGTGGATCGCGACATCGGGGCCAAGGCGCTCGCCGCGCAGGTGCTCAAGCTGCGTCCCGTCGTGGTCGTAGGCGTCGGCCAGCAGGCTTGGCCAGCCGCTTACCGCTGCCGAGCGCAGCACAACGCCAGTGATCGCGCGGCTGGGGTCGGGCGGCGCCCCAAACTGGCCGGCTTGGTCGTTGCGGTAGTCGGCCGATGTAGCCCGGCCAATGCTCAGCGCGCCGTCGATCAGCGCGTCGACCCACAGCTGGTCGATCAGAAAAAAGCGGATCGACTCGCGCGGCAGCATACGCTCGTCGGGCACGAGGTAGTTGAACGGGACGCCCTCGAGCAGCCGCAGCCGGTCAAGCCAGTGCACCAGCGTCTGCGGCATTGGCACAGCCTCGAGCTTAGGGATGGGCAGGTGCGGCTGCTTGGCACGCTGCTCGGCCTGGCGCCGCGACTGGATGTTGCGGCGCTTCCACACAAACAGCCCGGTCGAGAAGGCTTTGTCCTGCAAGGCTAGCAGGCGCCCAATTTCCCAGGCGGCGGCATACGAAACATCGAATATGCCGTGAGCGAGATCGTAGTGCAGCAGCTCGTCGGCCGCGCGCACCGGCAGCACCACGTCGCGCCGGTGCTCGCCAGTGCCGAGTGGCCCGTGGTACCACGAGATCGTGCGAGTGCCCTGGCGAAATGTGTGCGGCAGCGGCACCGAGCCGGCCGCCAGGTAGGTTTCGACGCCGGGCATGCTTTCGGGCGGCAGGCGCAGCGCGGGCTGCGCGTAGTCGAGCGCGCTCAGCAGCGCCGCAATATGCTGTGTGCCGCCCGCGCAGCCGAAGCGCCAGCTTTTCAGGCAAACCAGGCGCACGAGGTCGTCGGGGCCGGCGCCGGGCGCGTCGAGCGCCCCGCCACTGAAGCGGCCTTCGAGCGAAACCAGGTAAGCCGTGCTGGTGCCGCTGGGCCGGGGCATGCGGTTGCCGACGATCACGGCCTGGTCGCCGCCGGGGCCAGCGCGTACATGCGCCAGGTATGGCAGCTCGCTCGCGCTCGGCAGGATCCGGTCGAGCAGGTGCTTGGGGATGTCGATCACCATGGCCGTGTCGGTGGCGCGCTGGCCGGCTTCGAGCGCCACGCCTGGCCAGAATACGCCGTCGGCGCTTGGCGCCAGCAGGCTCGCCAGCGTACGATTTGCCGGCGCGCACGCCCGGCCGGCAATCGCGGCGACCTGCTCGTCGCGGCCGGCAAACGTGCCGGCTAGCTTGGGGGCAGCGCGCCGGCCAGGCGAGATCACCACCGCGCTGTCGGGCTGGGCGGCGAGCGTGCCCAGCCAGCCGACATCGGGCCGCGCGAGGTAGGCCCACAATGCCTCGCCGTCGCCGGCCTGGTAGGCTCCGAGAAACGTGCGCTTTTCGAGCACACCGCCAAGCTGCTCGCCGTCGTCGAGCAGCAGCAGCGCCAGCCAGGGCGCGTCGGGGCTCGCGCCGTCGGCCTTGCGCTCCCAGGGCAGCGTGCTGCGGCCAAGCGCGATATGCGGCAGCACCAGCGCGTGATCGCCAACGCTGCCCTCGGCTGGGAACAGCGCCAGGATCGATTGGGGGTCGAGGCTGAAGCGATCGCCGGCGACGGTGAAGTGCCGCCGGGCGCTAAAGGCCGAGCCGGGGATCTTTTTGGCCGTGGCAATTTCGGTGGTCGCGATCGTTTGCGTCACCACGATCTCGTAGCTGCCGCTGTGCAGCGGTGGCTTGTGGTGCTGCACAAACGTCACCGTGCCGTCCGGCGGCGTATTTGTTGGTTCGGCCATGTGCCCTCGCGTTGGTTGCGAAACCTTGCTGCCGCAGGCAGAAACAGCGCTGCCAGGCGGGAGGTAGCGCGTAAGCGCCGTCAGTTACACGAGTTACGCGGTGGGGGTTTGGGGGCGGCTTTGCCGCCCCCGAAAACTTCCTTTTTGGCTGGTGGCGGCCACGGCGGTGGCCGCCACCAGCCAAAAAGAGTGATTTTGGATGGCTTGCGCCCTCCAAGCCTCCCACGCGGGAGGACGCCGCGTAAGTCCTGTTATTTATTGGGCGCACTTGCGTGATTCGGCTTTCTATAGGTGCGAGATGGTACGTGTTTATCTTCCGTGTGCGGTTCTCCTGCGCGCAGCGCGGAAGAACCGCACACGATAGGGAGAATAGTACCCGCTCTGCCGAAGGCTGATGGCGCCAGCTGCGTACGTCCTTTATTTATCTCTCTGTGCCCTCTGTGCCTGTGTGGTGCAATTGACGAGCGCGCAGCCCGGCCGCCTGGGCGCGGCGCTCGGCGTCGAGGCGGATGGCGGCAAGCAGCGCGGCGGTTATCGCGGCGTTCGCGGCGTTTTGCTGCTCGACGATCGGGTTGATGTACCAGCGTAGGTAGCGCCGCACCAGCTTGTTCACCAGCGCGGCGAGCCTGCCCAGCGCGCTCGTGCCGGCCAGCGGCCAGTGCGCGCTCACCTGCTCGCGCAGGCGCAGCTGCGGCTCAAGCGCGCGCAGCTCGAGGTCGGGGAAGCGCGCGGGCGGCTCGGCTGCGGCGCGCTGCTGAAGCGTGGCCTGGAGGCCGGCGGTAGGGCCGGCGGGCTGGCGCTCGGCTGGCTCTACCGCCGGTGGCACAGCTGCGTCGCCGCCCGCCGGCCGGCTGCCTTCCAGCCCCTGGCGCGCCGCGAGCTGCTCGCCCAGCTCGAGGTAGGCGTCGGCCAGCAGGCGCAGCGCGCGCGCCACCGCGTCGTTGTAGGCATTCTGCTGCTCGACGATCGGGTTGATGTACCAGCGCAGGTAGCGCCGCACCAGCTTGTTCACCAGGCCGATCGCGCGCTGCGGCAGTGTCGTGCCGATCAGCGGCCAGTGCGCGCTGACCACGCGGTGCAGCTCGATCTCGTCGAGGCTGCGCAGCAGCTCGCGCTCGAGCGGCGTGGGCTCGAGCTGGCCGCGGGCCACACGCTGGGCGCGTACCTCGTCGCGCAGCGCCGCGAGGATCGCCGCTACGTCGGCCTGGCCGATGCGCGGCTCGTCAGAGTGCTGTGTCATGTGTCATCATCTCAGTCGCAGCACAAAGGCTGGGGCTTGGGCAGCTGGCGTGCTCTGCCTTCGGCAAAGAGGATTCTTGGGAGCCCTGCGGCCGCCAAACCTCCACAAGCGCACAGCAAGCACATGTCAGGAATACGTGCGAATGTCGATTGTCAGGCGCGGCGCGCCGGCCAGCTCGGCGCAGCCCAGCAGCGCCTCGATCAGCGGCTGGCGCGCGGGCATGCGCCGCGAGTACAGCAGGTGGCTGGCGAGCTGGCTGTCGCTCGCGCCGAAGCCCCGCGCCGGCATGGCCAGGCCCGGCGCAGTGGCCAGCGCGCCGGCCCAGCAGCGCTCGAGCGGCGCCAGAGATGCGACGGCCCACGCCTCGACCAGCGCCGCCTGCGCGCGCAGGTAGTCGATGTGCCAGTGCGGCCGGGGTTTGTGCCTGCGCTCGTGGTGCGCCAGCCGCGCGGCCAGCCCGCCGCTGCCAAACGCGCTGCCGACATACAGGTAGTAGCCAGGCGCGAAGGTAAAGCGCCCCAGCCGGCCGACCTGCCAATCGGCCAGCTCGCGCTCGAGGTGCAGAATCAGCAGGTAGGTGCCTTTCACCGCCGCCCTGTGTACGCCACTGCCGGCGCCCATTATAGCATCTCGCGGCGGCGCGGATGCGCTGTGCTATAATGCGCGCAGAAACGAATGACGGGGCGACGCGGTGCCTGAGCGGGGCGGCTTGTTTTGAGCCGCAGCCTCGTTCGCCGCGCCGCCCCGTGATCTTTGGGGCGCTATGAATGTTCTGATCGTTGGCTCGGGCGGCCGCGAGCACGCCCTGGCCAGGAAGCTCGCCCAGTCGCCGCGCATCGGCAAGCTGCTGATCGCGCCGGGCAACCCCGGCACCGCCCTGCTCGGCCAGAATGTGCCGGTCGGCGCCGACGACTACGCCCTGCTGGTGCACATGGCTCGCGCCGAGCAGGTCGATCTGGCGGTGATCGGCCCCGAGGCGCCGCTGGCCGCCGGGCTGGCCGATAGCTTCGCGGCCGCCGGGATCGCCACGTTCGGCCCCTCCGCCGCCGCAGCGCAGATCGAGAGCAGCAAGATCTTCGCTAAGCAGATCATGCGCCAGGCCGGCGTGCCAACCGCCGACGCGCACGCCTTCGACGATACGCGCGCGGCGATTGAGTTCGCGCGCTCGAGCGGCCAGCCCTGGGTTGTGAAGGCCGACGGCCTTGCGGCCGGCAAGGGCGTTGTGGTGGCCGGCAGCGTCGAGGCTACCGTGGCGGCGATCGAGCTGCTGGGCGCCACCAGCGCGGGCAGCAGGCTGCTGCTCGAGCAGCCGCTCGCGGGCGACGAGGTGTCGGTGCTGGCGCTGTGCGACGGCGAGCGCCTGCTGCCGCTGCCGCCCGCGCGCGACCATAAGCGCCTGCTCGAGGGCGATCGCGGCCCGAACACCGGCGGCATGGGCGCCTACGCGCCCTCCGACATCGGCGCCGAGCTGTTCGACCAGATCGTGAGCGACCTGATGCTGCCGGTGGTGCGCGAGCTGGCTGCCGCCGGCACGCCGTTTCGCGGCGCGCTGTACGCCGGCGTGATGCTGACGCCGCACGGCCCGCGCGTGCTCGAGTTCAACGCGCGCTTTGGCGACCCCGAAACCCAGGTGATCCTGCCGCTGCTCGACGGCGACCTGCTCGCCGCACTGAGCGCCTGCGCCGCTGGCCGCCTCGACGAGGCGGCGCTCAGCTGGCGCGACGGCGCGGCGGCCTGCGTGGTGCTGGCGGCCCACGGCTACCCCGCCGCGCCGCGCCGCGGCGACCCGATCGCCGGCCTTGAGGCGCTGGCCGATCTGCCCGATGTGCTGGTGTTTCACGCCGGCACCGAGTGGGCCGACGGCGCGACTGTGACCGCCGGCGGCCGGGTGCTGTGCGTCACCGGGCTCGGCCCCAACCGCCGCGCCGCGCTCGACCGGGCCTACGCGGCTGTCGACGAGCTGCGCTTCCCGGGCATGCAGTTCCGGCGCGATATTGGCCAGGTGTAGAGCACCATGACCGCACGCTCGATCGCCGTGCTGCTCTCGGGCAGTGGCTCGAACCTACAGGCCGTGCTCGACGCCCAGGCGTCGGGCGAGCTGGCCGGGCGGGTTGCGCTGGTGATATCCGACCGCGCCGATGCCTATGGCTTGCAGCGCGCCCTCGGCTACGGCATCCCGTGCGCGTTTGTGCCGCTGCCGGCCGCGCCGCCGGCCGAGCGCGCGGCCGCGCGCGCCGCCTGGGAGCGGCGGCTGCTGAGCGTGCTTAACGCCTTCAGCTACGATCTGGTGCTGCTCTCGGGGTTCATGCGTGTGCTCTCGGCCGAATTCCTGGCCAGCTGCCGCGCCCCGGTGATCAACCAGCACCCGGCGCTGCTGCCCGACCCGGCCGATGCTGCGGCCGGCCGCGATTATGTGCCGACCAGCGCGGGCGCTCGCGTGCCGGCGCTGCGCGGCGCCCACGTGGTGGCCGAGGCGCTGCGGCGCGGCCTGGGCGCCACTGGCTGCACCGTCCACTACGTGACGCCGGAGGTCGATAATGGGCCGGTGCTGGCGCGCGCCGAGGTGCCGATCGTGCCCGGCGACACCGAGGCGAGCTTGCACGAGCGCATCAAGATCGCCGAGCGCCGCATGATCGTCGAGGTACTGGCCCGGTTGGCCTGAGCATTCCGCCGCCCAATGCCGTGGCCTGCCGCCGGTGACTTCTGCGCCGCGCAGGCGTCTGAGGAAAAGGATCTGCCGCGCCGCCAGGCGATGGCGGCGGCGAGCCGGGGGAGAATGAGCACTCTTTGGTTTCAGCAGCGCAGCAAAAAGGAGCATGCACCATGGACGAGCTTGTGAAGGTGATCAGCGATCGCACCGGGCTGCCGGCCGATCAGGCCCGCGCAGCCGCGCAGGCGGCGGTGGATTTCATCAAGTCGAAGCTGCCCGAGTCGGCGCAGGGGTATGTCGATATGGCACTGAACAGTGGCTCGGCGGGCGATATTGCCAGTCAGGCCGGCAACATCCTGGGCGGGCTGTTCGGCGGCAAGCAGTAGGCCGGCGCAACCGGCTCGGGCGGCACGAATCAGCTAGCTTCGTGCCGCCCGGGCAGCCTATGGCCGGCCGGCGCTAGATTCCCCCAACGTAGCGCCCACGGTTCAGAATTGCCTGCGGATCCCACGCCGCCTTGACCCCGCGCATCAGCTCGATCGTCGGCGGCGGCGCGCCCCAGCGGTCGATCAGCCCCAGGCTGGCGGGCGCATCTTCCACCGCCGCGTACCCGCCGATCGCCGCAAGCCGCGCCCGCAGCGCGCCCAGCGCGCGCGCGGCCGCCTCGCCGTCAGGCGGGTCGAGGTGCCAGCGCGCGTACACCAGCCCAACCCCCGCGTAGCCCAGCACCCGCGCCGCGGCCGCTTCCGGCGCAAGCTGCTCGGCCAGCGCCAGCGTGTCGGCCAGGGCGCCGGGCGGCGCGCCGGCCCTGATGATCAGCGCCGCGCTGTCGCCGAAGCGCTCGTATTTGAGCCGCGGGTTCGCGAACCCCGCCAGCGCCTGCCACAGCGGCCGGTCGTCGTCGAGCGCTTTGCGCGCCGCCCCCAGCGCCAGCCCGGCCTCGGCGGCCAGCTGCGATTGCCGCCGGACCGCCGCCGCGATGCCGTTGAAGCGCGCGATCACCAGCTCGGTGGTGCCCGCGCCCGCGCTCAGCAGCAGGCTTACCGGCGCCAGCGGCGGCTCGCGCAGGCGTGCGGCCAGCGCCAGCGCCACGGCGCGCGACGCGCAGGCGAACACCAGCGTCGCGCTGTGCTCGGGCAGCGGCGCGACCTTCAGCGTCGCCTGGGCGATCACGCCAAGCGTGCCGAGCGCGCCAATGTGCAGCTTGTGCGTGTCGTAGCCGGCGACATTCTTCACCACCCTGCCGCCGCTCGCCACCAGCCGGCCGTCGGCAAGCGCCACGCGCATGCCCAGCACCCAGTCGCGCGGGGTGCCGTAGCCCAGCCGCAGCGGGCCGCTCGCGCCGGCCGCCAGCAGCCCGCCCAGGGTCGCCTGCTCGGGCGCGGCCGGGTCCCACGGCAGCCACTGGCCGCGCTGGCGCAGCGTAGCCTGCAGCTCGCCGAGCGTCACGCCGGCCTCGGCGGTGATCGTCAGGTCGGCCGGGGCGTACTCGACGATCCGGCCAAGCGCGGCCGTGCTGATCGGCTGCGCGTCGGGCGACGGCGGGCCGCCGAGATGCTGAAGCGTGCCTGCGCCCCAGGGCGTCAGGGGCTGGCCTGCAGCAGCTGCGGCGGCGAGCGTCTCGGCCAGCTCGGCGGCCGAGCCAGGCGCAAGCGTGGGCGGTTGCGGTTGGTTCACGTGGCGCCCTATCTGTCTCAGGCGGCCTCGAGCGCCTGGGCGCGCGCCTCGGCCAGCATATGCCGGGCGATCACCACCGCGCCCAGGGTCGGGTCGTCGACGCGGGTCATCGCGCCGATCGCGACGTCGAGCTGCGCGTGCAGGCTGGGCCAGAGCCGCTTGCTGCTGAGGATCACGCCGCCGGCCAGCGCGAGCGGCGGGCGCTCGAGATCGAGCCGCCGCACCACCGCCGAGACCATGCGCGCGAGGTCGGCGCCGGCCTGCTCGATCACCAGCTGCGCGGCCAGGTCGCCCGCGTCGGCCAGCGCGGCCACCGGCTGCGCCAGCGCTGCGATGTCGGTGCGCGAGACGCCGCCCTGGTACACGTGGGTGATCAGCTGCGGCGGCTCGGCGATGTTCCAGTGCTCGAGCACCAGCTGCAGCAGGCCCGGCGCGTCGGCGCGCCCGTCGGCCGTCTGCGTCGCGAGCCGCAGCGCGTGCGAGGCGATCGCGTAGCCGCTGCCTTCGTCGCCGAGCAGGTAGCCCCAGCCGCCGCTGCGCGCGGTGCGGCCGTCGGGCGCCTGGCCGTGGCAGATCGAGCCGGTGCCGCAGATCAGCGCCACGCCCCAGCGCTCGGCGGTGCCGCTGGCCAGCAGCAGCTCGGCGTCGTTCACGACGCGGATCTGGCGGGCGATACGGTGCTGCTCGCCCCACGCCACGAAGCGCGCCTGGTCGAGCGGGCGGCCCACGCCGGCCAGCCCGAGGCACGCCGCCGCGATCGGCGCGTCGTCGGGCACGCCCGCGCTGTGGCGCGCCTCGCCGATTGCCGCCGCCAGCGCCTGTGTCGCGGCGGTCAGGCCGATCGCCTGGTAGTTGCTCGACCCGGCCACGCCGCTGCCGATGATGCTGCCCGATTGATCGGCCAGCAGCGCGCGCGTCCACGATCCGCCGCCGTCGATGCCAAGGATGAGGTCGATCATAGCGTGTGTATTTCGGCTTTCTTCTTCATAAGGCTGCTACTGCGGCCTTTACGCTTCGCGCGCCAGCTCGATCGCGCGGCGCACGCGGCCCTCGCCGCGCTCCAGCAGCTCGAGCGCCTGGCTGGCGCTTACGCCGGCCAGCGCCATGACGATCGCCGGCTTGGGCGCGCCGCCCGCCGCCTCGAGCAGCTCGGCCGCCTCGCCGGCCGGCAGCCCGGTGGCCTGCGCCACGATCGCCGCCGCGCGCCGCCGCAGCTTGCTGTTGCCGGGGATGACGTCTACCATCAGGTTGCCGTAGGTTTTACCCAGCCGAATCATCGTCGCGGTGCTGAGCATGTTCAGCACCAATTTCTGGGCTGTGCCGGCCTTCATGCGCGTCGATCCGGCCACCACCTCGGGGCCGACCAGCGGGGCGATCAGGATGTCGGCCAGGGCCTCCATCGGCGTGGGCATCGCGCAGCTGAGCCCGGCCACGCACGCGCCGCGCCGGCGCGCCTCGGCCATGCCGCCCAGCACGTAGGGCGTGCGCCCGCTGGCGGCGATGCCCAGCAGCACGTCGAGCGGGCCTACCCCGGCCGCCGCTACGTCGCGCGCGCCCTGCTCGGGGTCGTCCTCGGCGTCTTCGATCGAGCTGGTGAGCGCGGCCGGGCCGCCGGCCAGCAGCCCGAACACGCGCTCGGGCGGCACGCTGTAGGTCGGCAGGCACTCGACGGCGTCGAGCACCGCCAGGCGGCCCGAGGTGCCCGCGCCAATGTAGATCAGCCGCCCGCCACGGCGCATGCGCTCGGCGCTGGCCTCGACCAGCCGGGCGATTGCGTCGGCGCAGGCGGCCACCGCCGGGGCTACCCTGGCGTCTTCGGCGGCGATCACCCCGACGATCGCGCGCGCGTCGAGGGTGTCGATCGCGGCGGAGGCCGGGTTGGGCGCCTCGGTGATGGGCTGTTCCGATGGCGTTCCTTTTGCAATAGCGAGGGTGTGGCTGCGTTGTTCGGCATCGCGCGCCGGCGCTTCCACAAGCAAGCACCGCTCTGCCGAAGGCTGAGCGCGCCAAGGGCGCAAGCCCTTTGTCGCATGGAAGTGCGCGAGCCGGCGGCGCTGCGCCAGATCATAGCAGCAGATCAAGAAAGACGCGAATATGCCAATTCCCGAGCAGCAGAGCGCCGCAGATGCCCCGCGCACCACGCCCGACGGGCGCTACATTGTGGTGCGCGGCCGGCTGTGGCGCCGCAGCAACCCGCACCTGCCCGCCGCCGAGCGCGAGCGCCTGGTGCGCGACCTGATGCGCGCCCGCGCGGATGTGGCCCGCGCCAACCGCACCAACGACGATGGCCTGCGGCGCAGTGCGCGTGGGCGCGTGCAGCAGGCCAAGCTTCGGCTGGGCGAGCGCGGCCCGGTATGGTGGGACGACGGCGCGCCCGATTATACGCGCCGCCTGGCGGTGAACACACCATACCGCGCGTGGTTTCTCGACGGCGAGCGCGCGGGCGATGATGCGCCGGCATGAGGCCGATCGGCCGCGATTAGATCCACGCGCCCGCCGCAACTGCACGCTCCGCGCCGCGCGTGGTTTCTCGACGGCGAGCGCGCGGGCGATGATGCGCCGGCATGAGGCCGATCGGCCGCGATTAGATCCACGCGCCCGCCGCAACTGCACGCTCCGCGCCGCGCGCATGCTTGATATCGGCGCACGAGGATCCGCTGGGCAGCTGCTTGCAAGGATTCATCACGTCGCGCGGGTCGAATACGGCGCGCAGCTGCAGCATGGCGCCGATGTCGTCGTCCGAAAACATCCAGCGCATATAGTCGCGCTTCTCTAAGCCAATGCCGTGCTCGCCGCTGATTGTGCCGCCGGCGGCTACGCAGGCCTGCAGGATCTCTTCGCTGGCCGCGATCGCGCGCTCGCGCGCCCCGTGCTCGCGCAGGTCGAACAGCAGCAGCGGGTGCAGGTTGCCGTCACCGGCGTGGAAGATATTCACCACGTCGAGCTGGTAGCGCTGCGCTACTTCTTCCGTCAGGCGCAGCAGCTCGGTGAGGCGCGAGCGCGGCACGACGCCATCCTGGATGTGGTAGTGCGGCTTGAGCCTGGCGCACGCCGCCAGCGCGCCCTTGCGCCCGGCCCACAGCTTCTGGCGCTGCTCTTCGTCGCTGGCGGCGCGCAGCTCGCGCGCGCCGTGCGCCCTGCAGATCGCCGCGATCTGCTCGGCCTGGGCCTCAAGCTCTTCGCGCAGCCCGTCGATCTCGATCAGCAGCACGGCGCGCGCGTCGGTGGGGTAGCCGGCGTGGATGTACTCCTCGACCAGGCGTACGCCCAGGCCTTCGAGCATCTCGAGCGCGGCCGGTACGATCCCGGCGGCGATAATTGCCGATACGCTGTCGGCCGCGGCGTCGAGGCCCTGCCCTGCGCCGGGTATCGCCTCGTCGTAGATCGCCAGGAATGTGCGCACGCTCTCGGGGTTCGGCGTGAGCCGCACCGTCAGCTCGGTGGCGATGCCGAGCGTGCCCTCGCTGCCTACAAACGCGCCCAGCAGGTCGTAGCCGGGCGCGTCGGGCGCCTCGCCGCCCAGCTGCGCCACGCTGCCGTCGGCGAGCACGACGCTGGCGCCGAGGATGTGGTTGGTGGTGACGCCGTACTTCAGGCAGTGCGGCCCGCCGGCGTTTTCGGCCGCGTTGCCGCCGATCGTCGACGACCGCTGGCTCGATGGGTCGGGCGCGAAGTGTAGCCCGTGCGCGGCCGCGGCCGCGCTCAGGTCGGTGTTGATCACCCCCGGCTGCACGACCGCCAGCCGCGCGGCCGGGTCGATCCGCAGCACGCGGTCGAGCCGCGCCAGCGACACGACCACGCCGCCCGCGGCCGGCACCGAGCCGCCCGAGAGCCCGGTGCCGGCGCCGCGCGCCACGATCGGCCAGCCCGCCGCTGCGGCGATCCGCACCACTGCGGCCACCTCGGCGCTGCTGCCGGGCACCGCCACGATCTCGGGCGCCGCCAGGTCGAGCGCGCTGGCGTCGTATTCATACAGCATCAGCTCTTCGCGGCGATGCAGCACGTGCTTCGCGCCGATCGCGGCCACAAGCTGGGCGATCAGCTGCTCGCGCGGCAGCGAGGTGTTTGCCATGGCTTTGTGTCTCGCGCCCCGTGCCGGCTGGCTCACGCGCTGATCGCCGGGCCAGGCGCGATCAGCGGCCAGAACTCGCGGATGAAATAGGCTTTGGTGGCCTGCGCCAGCGCGGTGGGGTAGATCGCGCCCAGGCTGGCGGCCACCTCGCGCGCCGCCGGGTCGAAGGCGTCGGCCGCGCTGAGCAGCGCCGCCGCCACCGCGCGCAGGTCGTAGTCGGCCAGCGTCTGCGCCAGCGCCTGCTGGTCTTCGGCGGTCAGGTGCTGCTCCAGGTCGCCGTACTGCTCGAACGGGCTGGCCATGTCGCGCCGCCAGCGCATCACTTGCGCCAGCACGTCGCGGCTTTTGCCCAGCAGGTGCAGCGCCTGCCACAGCTGGCCGTGCTTGAGCTGGCCGATGCTGCTGTACAGCCCCCACCAGAACTCGTCGCAGGCGATCACAATATGCTCGGGCTGGAGCAGGTCGTCGCCCGCGCCGCCGCGGCCGCGCGCGCTCAGCAGCGCGTCGTGGTCGAACAGCACGCGCCAGCCTTCGCTGGACGGCAGCGCCTCGGCGGTCACCACCGCAAGGTCGATGCGGTGCGGCCCGTTGAGCAGCGCGCGCAGCCGCGGCGGGATTGGCGAGATCAGCGAGACCCATAGCGCCGGCGCGGCACTCGCCAGCGCCGCGCGGCCAAGCTCCAGCTGCTCTTCGGCCGGCGCGTCGGCGGCTACCACCAGCAGCTCGATGTCGGTGGCGCTCTCGGGCTGGCCGCTATACGGCGTGCCGCGCACCAGCGCCGCGCGCGCGCGCGGCAGCGCCCTCAGCGCCTCGGCGATCTGCTCGATCAGCGCCGGCGCAGTGTATTGCTGCGATTGTGTCATG
This sequence comes from Kouleothrix sp., assembly GCF_046328425.1. Lineage (NCBI taxonomy): Bacteria > Bacillati > Chloroflexota > Chloroflexia > Chloroflexales > Roseiflexaceae > Kouleothrix > Kouleothrix sp. The sequence continues at coordinate 276,916 of NZ_JAXLWP010000005.1, read as the reverse complement.
GAATGTGCCTCTTCAGCATATCGTATCGGCGGCCAGCCGCAGCCGCCCGGCTACGCCTGCCATGTACGAAACTGATTGCGGCCGCTTTGTTTGGCCTGGTAGAGCGCGTCGTCGGCGTGGGCGATCAGCGTGCCGATCGTATCGGCCTGCCGGTCGAAGCCGGCGATGCCGATGCTTATCGTAACATAAAAGTTGACGGTGCCGGCAACATTTTGGGCCGTGCTGGCGATATGCTGGCATAGCCGGTTGGCGAGCTCGGCCGCTGCGGCGGTCTCTGTCATCGGCAGGATGCACAGGAACTCCTCGCCGCCGTAGCGGCCAAGGTGATCGGTCGAGCGGATCGCGTGCTGCAGCAGCGCGGCCGTCGTGCGCAGCACCGAGTCGCCGGCCTGGTGCCCGTAGCGGTCGTTGATCTGCTTGAAGTAGTCCAGATCGATCAGCAGGATCGACAGGCTCGCCGGGTAGCGCGTGCAGCGGTCGATCTCGTCCTTCAGGTAGCCGAAAATGCTGCGCCGGTTGAATACCTGCGTCAGCTCGTCGAACCGCGCCAGGCGCTCAAGCTCTTCCAGCGACTCTTCGAGCTGCCGCTGTTTTTTCGTCAGCTCGTGGCGGGCTTTCTGCAGGCTGCGCGTGGTCAGCGACAGCTCGTTGGTGATGCGCATGTACTCCTGCGCCGCGCGCGGGTCGAGCGGCGCGATTGGCTCGGCCAGCACGATCAGCTGCGCAGCCGAGAGCGCGTACATGCGGCTGCGGTACGAGCGCGGCAGCTCGTTCGGGTTGGCGATGAAGTTGAGCACCACCGGGCCGCCGATCTGCGCGCCGATCGCCTCGTCGATCAGGTGCAGCATGCGCGGGCGGCTGCTGGGCTCGAGCAGCGCCGCCAGGCTGGTGGCGCCGGGCATGAAGTCGAGCATCTGCTGCATGCTCGGGTTCCACTCGATCAGCTGGCTGTCGCGATCGAGCAGCGCGATCAGGCAGTGGCTCTGCTCGATCAGCGGCGCGCCGCCGTGCGCCACCAACCGGTCGACCAGCCCGCTCATAGCTTCCCCGCCGACTGCTGGTATGCCTCGATGTAGTCGCATCCGCTGCGCGCGCTGGCCGCGAACCCGTCGGCGCCGATCTGGCGCCATAGCTCGGGGCTGGATGTGTATGCCTGCCCGCCTACCAGGATGTGCGGCGCCGGCCGGCACGCCTGGCGCACCTGCGCGATCAGCGTCGCCACCGCCGGCAGGCTGGTGGTCAGCGTCGTCGAGATCGCCAGCACGCGCGCGCGGGTCTGCTCGATCAGCACGACGACGCTCGCCGCCGGGGTGTTCGCGCCGGTGAAGTAGACATCCCACCCGCCGACTTCCAGCAGGTCGGCTACCAGCCGGGGGCCGATCTCGTGCATCTCGCCGGGCGACGCGGCCACGACGATGGCGCCTTTTTCGCGCGGCAGCTCGAGGATCAGCGGGTAGTGGATGGCCATCACGCGCTGGGTGATCGCCGTGGCGAGGTGCTCCTGCCCTACGGTGATCTCGCCGTGCGCCCAGCGGTCGCCGATCTCGTACATCGCCGGCTGGATGACGTGCTCCCACCACGTCGAGAGCCGCGCGGGCGAGGTTACATACTCGCTGGTGATGTGGATGGCCTCGGCCATGTCGGGCTTCAGCAGCGCGGCGATGTAGCCCTGGAACAGCGGCGCCAGCTCCGCGTCGATGGCGCGGCTGGCGGGCGACGTGCTCGCATGCTCCGTCAGCCAGCCGTGCAGCATTCCCATGCAGCCGTACACGCGCTTGATCTGCGCCGCGCTCTGCGCGTCGAGCAGCTGATCCGCAGCATCGCACCACACCGCCAGGTCGAGCGGGAAGTGGCGAAGCGACACGCCGCGCTGTATGTAGGTGCGGTAGACCCACGCGAGATCTTCGATCAGCGCCTGGGGGGTTTTGAGCCGCAGCTGGCTGTAGATCAGGTTGGCATACTCGGCAAGATCGGTGTGGAGAATATCATCGGCGACAAACCCGAGCAGGTCGCCGGTATCGGCGCGGTGCGCGCCGCGCTGGTACGCAAACGCCACCAGGCGCGGCATGGATTGGGCGAACGCGTCGCAGGTGGCTGGCTCGATCGCGGCCAGCACGTTCGCCAGGCATTCGGTTGGCGATGGCTCCATCGCACACCCCCCGCGGAGCATGGCCGCCAGGTGGCGCTATGCTTCATAATCGATCACGGCGCGGCTCTCAAGGAACGGCGACATCCACTCGTTCACCGCGACGTGCTGGGGGTGCGCGATGTATGCGCGCAGCGCGTCGGCGTCGGCGAGCGTGCTGTCGAGCAGGAATGTCCATACCACCGGCCGATCCGATGGCAGCGACCGATAGCAGCGAATGCCCATCAGGCCGTGGATCTCGCCGTACAGGCCCTCAAGCCGGTCCATGATCTCCTGAAGCGTGGTCTCGTCGGTCTCGGGTTTCTTCTTGAACATCACCATGTGCTTGATCATCGTTGGCTCCTATGCAACCACGTAATCAATTCTCGGCCTCGGACGACAAAGCTGGAAGCCGGGAACTCCTCTAGTGGAGCGCTGAGCGATTGAGCGTGGAGCGTAGAGCACTCGGCCATCCCGATGTGCTCCGGGCACTCTGCGGGTGCCAGCCCTATACGCTCGGCTCTATTCCGCGCTCGCCCCCTTGGGCAATGCACCGGCGGGAGCTGCCCCGCCCTGCATACGGCCCGATACAGCGCGCCTGAGCGCCCGCGCACCGCTGTGCTCGGCGCCAGGCTCCCCTGCTCTGTTCATTATACTCGAAGCAGTTGGCCAGGTACAACAGCTGTTAGTGGAGGTTTTGTGTATGGTCTTCGGCAGCTGGCGCTTTGCGCCAGCTGCCGAGGGCAAGAGGAAGTACGACGTCAATGCGGCGAGGGGTACGCATGAGGCACTTAGTAGTGTGTCAACGAAGTTTCCTTGTATCGCTCGAAGCGAAGAAATGCCATGTCATGCTGAACGAAGCTCCGCTCCCTCCATGCCGAATCAGCGATGTTTCATCGAGGGAGTGAAGCTTCGCTCACCATGACACTGAAATACAAGAAAACTTTGTTTACGAAGTACTCAGAGCGTCACTGTTCGTTTACCTATTAACCTATTGATTAGGTTCTAGCGAACATCGCTCACTGCACAGTGCAACTACGATTCTGGAGTGTGAAATTTTTTGGCACCGAATTTGTTCCGCTATATGTTCCCTGGATCTCAAACGTGATTGAGCTGTCGGCAGGGAAGTTCACGTTCCAACTCACGCCACTGATTGTGACATTTCGGCCACTTTGAGCATGAGCGGCATTCCAACTATCAGTAACTACCTCCTTATCAGCATATGTCCAGCGTAGTTTCCATTTATTGATCGGTGAAAGCAGTTTATTGACGATCTTGATATCAGCAATAAACCCATTACCCCAATCCTTGGATATGACATATGTGATTTGGCATGTTGCTGGTATAGGGGTCGGTGTACTGGTTGGTGTCTTGGTAGGTGGTACGCGGGTTGGTGTGCTAGTGGAAGGAGTTGCTCCGCGAATATGTTTACTCAAGGGAACTATTTGAGGCCGATCAATACCATTTTGAGGTTCAATGGTAAATTCGTAGTCACCCCATAGTGGCCCGGCAGCCCAATAGGTCCATCCTATCCATACATTCGCGTTGGCGTCAATATAATTAAGCATGCGGTCAAGTGCGTCATAGCAAGTATCGTTGCGGCCGCCAGCAAATTCACCGAGAAAGCCGCGCTTCCCATATTGTTGGAGCCAAGACGTAAAGGCTTGGAGGCGTTCAGTGCCAATTGTTGGGCTTACACAGCTGCCGTCAGCACCGTTACTATTTGCATTAAGGTATTGATGAACTTCAAAGGCATAATTGTTTTTAGGATCCTTTATATTTAGTAGTGATACGGCATTTGAACCGCTGCCAAAATCATATGGCCAGTTAAGAGCACTACTCCAGTAATTGCCTGGTACTAGAATAAGATTCTTTGCACCAGTAGCACGGATCGCGCTAATAGCCGCATTTGCATCACTAAGCCATAGATCGGTTGGCATGTCGTGTGGCTCATTCATTAGGCCGAAGATAATATGCGAGTTGCCTTTATAGCGTGTCGCTAGTTTTTTCCAGAAATCAATAAAGGCCGATATTGGCCAATCTTGACCAATAACTTTAAATGTTGATGCATCATAGTAGCGTGCGTAGTTGTGCGGATCTAGAACGACGAAAGCCTGTTTATTGGTAGCATATTGAACGATATCATCAAGGCGAGCTTGTTCATCTTTATCGAACGCGATCATGGGCGCTCGTTGCAATCGCTCCCACCGAAATGGAATTCGGAATGTATTCATGCCTTTTCCAATAAAGTAGTCCACTTCGTTATGCGTCGGGTATGTATAATCTTGGCCATATTGGCCTGGGAGTTTATTCTGATCGAAATCGACGCCGAATTCAGCGCCAGCGAGATTAACGCCAACATAAGTAATCGATGGAGCTGCTTTTGCAGTATATGACCCGCTGATACTAAACAGCATTAACATGGCCAATAGGGCGATGATAAAATAATGAAATCGATACTTTAGCATGTCGCTCTCCTGGGTTTAAAGATGATTGATATTATGAGGGTGAAATGTTCACTTTGCGGAATTAATGGCATGCAAGAGTGTTATTAGGGCGATCGTGGTTGAAAAATATATTATAGTAATATGATGAAATAAATTTTTTAATTTTAAGAGTGTGATGTGCGATTGAGTATTTCTAAAATATAAAATCCGTGTTTTTGAGTATTATAATTTGAGAGGTAATTAATTGTAGATTTTAAACAAAGATTCTATTTGCTGTCGGAAAATTGTTTTTGAAATAGGTGTGCAATTAAGGATAGTGGAAGTTCTATCCAAGTTTTACAAGTAAAAGTGTATTACCACTTTATTATTTTCAAGGGCTTGGAAGATTATCAATTCCTTCCTTTGCTCGTTGTGCGGGAGACCAGTACTGTTCAACGCTAGGATCCCACGTACGTGCGTATGGGAATTCCTCTGCAATCATATACATAGATCTTGCTTCTTCTATTTTATTTTCTTTTGCTAAAGCCGTCCCTTTCAGAAAGTAGCAGGTTCCTGTATTATTTAATTCAACACGTATGTCTATATCATGCTTCGTTGATGCATTAACGGCTCCTGTTGGCGGTAATGGTGTGCCGTTATGAATGAGTTCTTGCTGTATGTCACGAGCCGCTGGCTCATATCGACTGATACAGATATCAGCATATTGTACGGCTCTTTCGAAATCTTGGTTAATTAGCGCCTGCCAAGTCCAATAATCAGGTGCATCGATCGACGGGTCAATCGTTGGTGTTGCTTGTATTGATGATATAGATATAGCCGAAGGAGCGGATAAAATCGTTTGTGTATTTGCTCCTATGGTAGATATAGGTTGTGGTGATATAACGCCGACATTACTAGTTTGTGAAGTACTGGTATTTGGGCTTGGTGTATGTAAGCCTGGGATTATGGGAATAATTACTGCGATAATGCCAGTAATACTGGCTATAAGAACAAGAATTAACGCACCGCCAGCAAATAAGTACAACCATGGAGAAATGATACTTGTATTTGAATAGAATCGATTTTCTTTTCGTCCTCTTGTATCAAGAAGTTGAGAGTTCAAATCCCGAAGCTTTTCCTGAATTTCTTCAATCTCTATAATCGTCTCAGGCGGTGTGGCAAGTCCATAGGTAGCCTGCTTTTCCTCAAGCACCTGAAGGCGTCGCTGGTACTTCCGTTGTAGATTTTCGATATGCAGCTTCTGCTCTTGGTTCACTTTATTCTCTACGATATCAAAACTTCAAGAAGTGAAAAGCTAACCGGAAATTAATTGGCGTGAAGGAGCCATTTGAACAAGATGTCGATGAAGCAAGGTGCTTCAATCTTTAGTGGTTTCCACACGATGATCGAATTTTTTTCCTTGCTCAGATCTTGCTAACGGCCTAACAATGCGAATATTTGAGCGACTACTAGTGCTTTAGCAATACCGTAAAGCTAAAGTTGATTCGTAGGCTTGGTCACGAACTCAATATGAAACAAGAGGTACTGATTCTTGTGAGTGTCTTCCCGAATTGAAGAGGGAGAGATAACTCGTGCAACACCACGTCTATTTCTACTACTCATTATCATACACAATCGGCTGTATAGTTGTCAATATACAAAATATAAACAGTGATGCTTGTCTTAAATTATGTCAATTATATGCTTAACCTTGTACACTGCTTGAGTGAGTATGATAATATGGACATAACAGCTAAGACTAATACACTCTTGACAGCATCATGGGTTAACATCAATCGTGCTTCCGCGTACCCAATTTTCCTCTTCATCGACATACGGAAGTTTGCACAACAATGCTCAAGCGCGCCATATGTGCCCATGACTGTGTGTTCTCCGATCTAGATCGGCACAAGTTAGCCAGATTTCACGCCAAGATCGAAGAGTTGCTGGGAACCTTCAGTATGATTTACATAAAGCTAGTGATCAGCCAGATGAGGTATTACATCTTAATGCATAGGGGGCGTGATGCGACCGCTTGATATACGCATGCCCTTTAGGCATACACCCGAAGGCGTGCAGGCGCGCTTTATTGCGCTCGTACAGTGTCAAGTCGAAACCCCGCGGATTGAGCCATCCCTTAAATCGAATACAATAGGCGTAGCTGCCGCATCAGTGAGGTTGGTAGATGCCTATGAAACTTGAGCTACTCGCGGAAGACCGGAACGCCACTCGCTCGAATGCCATTCTTTTTGTTCATGGGGCGTGGCACGGAGCCTGGTGCTGGGAGAAGTTTCTGCCGTACTTTGCTCAGCATGGCTACGCCGCGTACGCGCTCAGCCTGCGCGGCCACGGAGCGAGCGATGGACGCGATCGGATTAGGTTCCACAGTGCGGCGAAAGGCTATGTCGCCGATGTCGCTGCTGTGGTTCAGGAGATAGGCAGACCAACCATATTGGTTGGCCATTCTATGGGCGGCTATGTGGTGCAGAAGTATCTTGAGAAAAACAGTGCGCCTGCCGCTATCCTACTCGCCTCTATCCCCGTCTCCGGTATCCTCGGGTTTGGCCTTCGCTACGCCAAGCGACACCCGTGGGACTTTCTCAAAGCCCATCTTACGCTAGACCTTGGCAAATTCCTGGGTACGCCTGAGCTGGCACACGATAGCCTGTTCTCTGCGATACCGGACGAAGAGCTTATGCGCCATTTTCACCGGCTTCAGCCCGAATCCTTCGTCACAGAGCTCGAGACACTGGGTCTAAACCTGCCGAAACCGCGCAAAGTCCGCGCTAAAAAGACGCCTATGCTGGTGCTGGCGGCCGAGAAAGATACGGTCTTTTCGGTGAAAGAAGAACGACGTACGGCTCGTGCATATGCTGTCGAAGATACAATGAAGATCTTTCCTGGTATGGCGCACGACATGATGCTCGAACCAGATTGGCAACAGGTAGCCGACGCCATGCTGGAGTGGATGCACGGGCATAACTTGTAGCCAAGAATCTCTTTTTCAAGGCTGAACGCGCCAACTGCGTAAGTCCTATGGAAATAACAATGGTGGGGTTTGGGGGCCTGCGGCCCCCAAGAATCCTGTCTTGAGGGAGGTTTGGAGGGGCTTTGCCCCTCCGGCTCCCCTATTTCCGATTAAGCCTAATAGTTTGATTGAAGGGAATCCGATCGCAATGACCAGAGGCTCAGCGCATACCACCACCCAGGCCGCCGACGCCGCAACCTTCGCCGGCCGCGAGCGCGACTGGCGCAACGGGCCGATCGTCTACCAGGTGCTTGTCGACCGCTTCGCCCCCGCGCTACAGCTGAGCAGCAAGCACGCGCTCTACCCGGCGCCCAAGCAGCTGCGCGATTGGTCCGAGCAGCCCCGGCAGGGCGCCTACCTGCCCGACGCCCGGCTCAGCAGCCATGAGATCGATTTCTGGGGCGGCGACCTTGCCAGCCTCGCCGGCCGGCTCGATTATCTGCAGCAGCTCGGCGCCGATGTGCTGTACCTGAACCCCATCCACCTGGCCTACACCAACCACAAGTACGACGCCCTGGATTTCATGGCGATCTCGCCCGAGTTTGGCGACCGCGCCGATTTCGTCGAGCTGGCCGCCGGCGTGCACGCGCGCGGCATGAAGCTGGTGCTCGATGGCGTGTTCAACCATATGGGGCGCAACGCGCCGATCTTCCAGGAGGCGCTCAGCAACCCCGCCAGCGCCTGGCGCGACTGGTTTGCGATCGGCGCGCAGTACGACGGCGGCGCGCGCGTCTGGACCGGCTACCAGAACCTGCCGGAGCTGAACCTGGAGAACCCCGCCGTGCGGGCGTATCTCTACGAGAGCCCCGACTCGGTTCTGCGCAGCTACTTGCGCGATGGCGCCGACGGCTGGCGCCTGGACACGGCGTTTGAGCTTGGGCACGCCTACCTGCGCGACCTCACCAGCGCGGCGCATGCCGAAAAAGCCGGCTCCCTGATCGTCGGCGAGATCGTCAACTATCCCGACGAGTGGCTCCGGTCGATCGACGCGGTGATGAACTTTAGCCTGCGCCATATCGTGCTTGATCTGATCTCGGGCGCGCTCACGCCCGCGCGGGCCGCGCGAATGCTCGATCGGCTGGTCTGCGACGCCGGCATCGAGCCGATGCTCAAGTCGTGGGTGCTGATCGACAACCACGACATCCCGCGCATCGCCACCCAGCTTCCCAGGGTTGCGCAGCGCCGCCTGGCGCAGGTGCTTCAGTTCACGCTCCCCGGCGCGCCGAATGTGTACTATGGCAGTGAAATCGGCATGACCGGCGGCGCCGATCCGGAGAATCGCGGGCCGATGCGCTGGGATCTGGTGCGCGCCGATAACCCCGAGCTTGCGTGGATCAAGCAGCTGATCGCGATCCGCAAGCAGCAGCGCGCGCTGCGTATCGGCAATGCCCGGCTGGTCGAGGCCGAGCGCCTGTTCGCGTTTGAGCGCTACACCGAGCGCGCGCTGGAGACGCTGGTTGTGCTTGTGAACCCGTCCGGTACCGCAATCACCGAGCGGGTGATGATCGCCAATGCCGGCCTGATGGACGGCACGCTCATGGTCGATCTGCTGGGCGACGCAGACACACCCGCCGCCGGCACGGTCGATGCCGGCTTCATGACCGTGACGGTTCCGGCCGAAACAGCCTTCATCCTGGCGCCGCGCGAGCGATTTCTGGGCGGCTACAGCCGCTACAAGCGCGGCCAGTAGCCTGTGCGGCAGCAGCCGGCGCCGCTTGAGGCGCCCCAGGTGTTGCCACGCAGCCCTCACAGTTGATCTGGCGCGGCTCACGAATATCTTGAGCGGGCGCTAATTTAATCCTAGAGCCGCTAATATAATCTTAGCGGGCGCTAATTTAATCCTAGAGCCGCTAATATAATCTTAGCGGGCGCTAATTTAATCCTAGCGGGTGCTAAAAGGGATCTTGAGCAGCGCCGGGAGTATCTTAGCGGGTGCTAAAAGCGATCTTGAGCAGCGCCGGGAGTATCTTAGCGGGGCTGGGAGTATCTTAGCGGGCGCTAAGATAGATCTTGAGCGGCTCAAATATAATCCTAGCGTGCGCTAATATAATCCTAGAGCCGCTAATATAATCCTGGCGGGCGCTAATATAATCTTAGCGGGCGCTAATATAATCCTAGCGGGCTCGAAAACTAAATCCAGCTGATCACTTGCTCGGTGGCGGGGGCGCGGGCGGGCGAAGCCGCCCCTAATCTTTTATTGTACACGACGTGGCGAAGCCACGTCGTGCAACACAATTCTCTATACGTGTAGGACGTACGCAGTTGGCGCGCTCAGCCTTCGGCAGACTGGTACTATTTCTCTGTATCGTGTCCATTTTCCGCGCTGCGCGCGGAAAAACCGCACACAGAAGATGACCAAGTACCATGCTGCCGCAGGCTCAATCTCTGCCTTTAGGAAGCCGAATCACGCAAGTGCGTAACTCCTAACGTGATCAAGCGAACAGCGTCTCATTTCTGGCGGTGGCCACAGTCAGTAATGCTCATGGTTTGCCCCGGCGCGGCAGCGGGCTGCCGCGCCGGGGCCGAGGACACCATGATTAGCTCTGGTATGAGCAAAAGCGTGCCCGGCGTAGCGTGGCACGCTTTTTGCTTTACTTGAGTACTGCATAGATGCCACGGTGCATCGATGCGAGTAAGCATCCTTTACCGTAGTGGAGGACACCATGATCAACTTCATTCTGTGGCTGCTGTTTGGCGCGCTGGTCGGCTGGTTGGCGAGCATCGATGCGCACCGACGCGCAGCAGGGCGCCCTGCTGAATATTGTCGTCGGCATTGTAGGCGCATTCCTCGGCGGGTTCCTATTCAGCCTGCCTCGGTATCGGCGGCTCGAACATCAACAACAGCGATTTCAGCCTGGGCGCGCTGCTTGTGTCGTTTATCGGCGCGGTGGTGCTGCTGGGTATTGTGAACCTGGTGCGCCGCGGCTCGGTGCGATAACCGCCCGGCTTCGTAGCACAGTGCGGGGGCGGCAGTGCCGCCCCGCAGTTGCTTTGGTGGGGTTTGGGGCGGCTTCGCCGCCCGCCTTTTCTTTTTCTTGTGCGGCGCCCGGCTTTGCCGGGCGCCGCACAAGAAAACACAAGTAATCAAACGGAGTTTGTATCAATCGCCCTGGGCCGCGCTCTAGCCTTCCACGGCCTGCTCGGCGCCAAGCGGCTGGCCCCAGGTGTCCTGGAACGCCAGCTCGTCGATGCCCTTGCGCTGCGGCGAAGTCCAGTCGATCGTCGGCCGCCGGATCGACGCATCTTCGTAGCCCAGCCGGCACAGCACCATCAGCTCGAAATCGTCGGGCACGCCCAGCAGCGCGCTCACCAGCGCCCACTTCTCGGGGATCTCCTGCGGCGTCGAGACGAACTGAAACCCCATGCCGAACGATGTCGCCGCCAGCCAGATCGTCTGGATCACCGCGCCGAGCGAGATCATAGTGTACAGCCCGGTAAGCTCGGCGGGCTTGTAGATCTCGCGCGAGAGCGCGATGCCCAGCAGCATCGGCGAGTTTTCCACCAGCTTGCGCGCGTCGTTGCCGAGCACATTTGGCACGCGCAGCGTCTTCATCACCGACACGCCGCGCTCGGTGAAGGCGTACTTGGCGAACGGCCGCAGCACCGCCGGGATGTTGTCGATATGGATGCCATCCTTGGTGGCCGACGCCTCCTCGGGCGTCAGCCGGAAGAACTTGCGGTACTGCAAGAAAAACCTGCCGTCGTCCATCAGGTCGCGCATCGACTCGCCGGCCACCCGGCCGAGCGCGCGCCGCCGCTCGGGATCTTCGACGATCACAAAGCGCCAGGGCTGCGAGTTGAAGTGCGAGGGCGCGCGGGCCGCCAGCTCGAAGATCGCGCGCTTGTGCTCGGGGGCCACCGGCCGGTCGGCGAAGGCGCCGTTGGTGGTGTGGCGGCGGCGGATGGCGTCGAAGAGATCCATTTGAAAGCCCCCTCTTGTAGGATTGTGAGGATGCACTGAATGAATACAGGCTACCGCAGATTCGAGTTTTCAAGACAAAGGACGAAAGACAGAAGACGAAACAGCGCCGTCTTTTGTCTTTCGTCTTTTGCCAAACCCGGTTCGGATGAGTGATAGCCTGTACGTAGTTCAACTTTCGCTAGGACATTCCGTAGCCTGAACAGGGTGAATGTCTAGTCTCTATGCTCCATACGGCACCCAGATATTCTTCACCTGCGTGGCGTGGCGCAAAAACTCGGCCGCGTCGTCGGCCAGCCAGTCGCGCGCGCGCCCGTGGCTTACCCACGTCTGCTTCAGGTTGCTGGCCGAGGCGCGCTCGGCCGCCGCGCTGCCCTCGGCGCCGCCGAAGTACCAGATCGCGTCGACGTCGTTGTGCTCGGCGAGCACGTTCGCCAGCGGGTCGCGCGCGCCGGTGACGATGTTCACCACGCCGCCGGGCAGGTCGCTAGTGTCGAGCACCTGGTACAGGTCGGTGGCCGGCAGCGGCGCCACCTCCGAGGGGATGAGCACCACCGTGTTGCCCATGGCGATGGCGGCGGCAAGCGCGGTGACGCAAGCCAGCAGCGGGCGCTCGTCGGGGCAGGCGATCCCGATCACGCCGATCGGCTCGTTCATCGCCAGCGTCACGCTGCGCAGCGGCGTGGCGTGCACCGCGCCGTCGTACTTGTCGGCCCAGGCCGCGTAGGTGAACAGGCGCTCGATCGCGGCCTCGACCTCGGCGGCGGCGGCGGCCTGGCTGTAGCCGGGGGCGTCGGCAAGGCGCCGCACGAACTCGGCGGCGCGCGCGCTCAGGTTCTCGGCGATGTAGAACAGGATCTGCGCGCGGTTGTGCGCCGTCTGGTCGGCCCACTTGCCGGCCGCGCGCGCCGCCTCGACGGCGTTGCGAATATCTTTGCGGTTGCCGTCGCCCACCTCGCCGAGCAGGCGCCCCTGCGCGCCGTACACCTGGCGGCTGTAGCCGCTGTCGGGGCGCGCCTGCTTGCCGCCGATATACAGCTTGGGCGTGCGATCGATCGGCGGGACGGGCGAGCTGCTGCCCTCGGCCGCCACGAAGCTTTCGGCTTTGGTCGCTTGGCTCTCGTCTTTGGTCGCTTGGCTTTCGTCTCGCGGCCTGAGGTACTCGTACAAGCCCTCGACCCCGCCCTCGCGCCCAAAGCCGCTCTCGCGGTAGCCGCCGAAGCCCGCCGCCGCGTCGAACTGGTTGGTGCAGTTGACCCACACCACGCCGGCTTTGATCTGGCGGGCCACGTCGAGCGCCAGGTTGATATCTTCGCTCCACACGCTCGCCGCCAGGCCGTAGCGCGTATTATTTGCGAGCGCCACCGCCTCGGCCGGCGTGCGGAAGGTGCTTGCCACCAGCACCGGGCCGAAGATCTCGACCTGCGCGATCGTCGCGGCGGGCGCCACGTCGGTGAACAGCGTCGGCGGGAAGAAGTAGCCGTCGGCCGGGCAGGCCCACGAGGGCTGCCACAGCGTCGCGCCCTCGGCCTGGCCCTGCGCCACCAGCCGCTCGATCTTCTGCAGCTGGGCCGGCGCGACGATCGCGCCAATATCGATGGCCTTGTCGAGCGGGTCGCCGACGCGCAGCTTCTCCATGCGCGCGCGCAGCTTGCCGATCAGGCGCGGCGCCACGCCCTCGTGCACCAGCAGGCGCGAGCCGGCGCAGCACACCTGGCCCTGGTTGAACCAGATCGCGTCGACGACGCCCTCGACCACGCTGTCGAGGTCGGCGCTGTCGAACACCACAAACGGCGACTTGCCGCCAAGCTCAAGCGAGATCTTTTTGCCGCTGCCGGCGGTGGCCGTGCGAATAATCTTGCCGACCTCGGTGCTGCCGGTGAAGGCGATCTTGTCGACGCCGGGGTGCCTCACAATCAGCTCGCCGACCTTGCCGTCGCCGCTCACGATATTCACCACGCCGGGCGGCAGGCCGATCTCGTCGCAGATCTCGGCGAACGCCAGCGCCGTGAGCGAGGTCCACTCGGCCGGCTTGAGCACGACGGTATTGCCCATCGCCAGCGCCGGCGCGATCTTCCAGGCCAGCATGAGCAGCGGGAAGTTCCAGGGGATGATCTGGCCGACCACGCCGAGCGGCGCGTACAGTGGCAGGCGCGAGTGCATCAGCTGGGCCCAGCCGGCGTGGTGGTAGAAATGGCGCGTCGCAAGCGGAATGTCGATGTCGCGGGTTTCGCGGATGGGCTTGCCGTTGTCGAGCGTCTCGAGCACCGCAAGCATGCGCGCGTGCTTTTGCAGCTGGCGCGCCAGCGCGTACAGGTAGCGCGCGCGCGCGTGCCCCGGCAGCTGCGACCAGCCCTCGAACGCGCGCCGCGCCGCCGCCACGGCCCGCTCGACATCCTCGGCATTGGCCTGGGTGATGCGCGCGAACGCGCGGCCATTCGCCGGGTTCACGCTGTCGAACAGCCGATCCTCGGCCGGCGGAGTCCACGCGCCGTCGATATACATGCCGAAGCTGCGGCCGTGCGCGTCGAGCCACGCATTCGCCGGCGCGGCGCTCTCGGGCGCGGGGCCGTACGCCATCGTCTCTAGTATCTCTGCTACTCGATTCGTCATTGATGCTCGTCCTTTGCGGGGGTGGCCAAAGACCAAGAACCAAAGACGAAAGACCAAAGACCAAAGACGAAAGACCAAAGACCAAGAACACCCCCCCTTTCGTCCTTCGTCCTTCGTCCTTTGTCATTCGTCCGAGGCCACAGATCAAGAACCGAGGACAACCCCGCTTTCGTCCTTCGTCCTTTGTCGTTCGTCCGAGGCCAAGGTCAAGAACGCCTCTTTCTTTGGTGCTACGCCATAGGGTGGCGGAAGCTGGCGGAGTACTGGCCGGTGACGAAATGCTCGAGCTGGCGCTCGATATCGCCCAGCAGCGAGCTGGCGCCGATGCGGAACAGCTCGGGCCGCAGCCACTCGTCGCCCAGCTCCTCCTTCATCAGCGTCAGCCAGTCGAGCGATTGCTTGGCGGTGCGGATGCCGCCGGCAGGCTTGAAGCCGATCTTGTAGCCGGTGCGCTCGCCATACTCGCGGATGGCGCGCGCCATCACCAGGCTCACCGGCAGCGTCGCATTGGCGGTTTCCTTGCCGGTCGAGGTTTTAATGAAGTCGGCGCCGGCCATCATGCACACCACGCTGGCCTGGGCGACGGTGCGCAGCGTGCCAAGCTCGCCGGTGGCGAGGATCGTCTTCATGTGCGCGTCGCCGCAGGCTGCCCGAAAGGCGCGCACCTCGTCGTAGAGCGCCTGCCAGTCGCCGTTTAGCGCGTGCTGGCGCGAGATCACAATATCGATCTCGGCCGCGCCGTCGGCCACCGACGCGGCGATCTCGCGCAGCTTCAGGTCGAACGGCGTTTGGCCGGCCGGGAAGCCGGTAGATACCGCCGCGACCGGGATGCCCGAGCCGCGCAGCGCGTCGGCGGCGGTAGCGACAAAGGCGTGGTACACGCACACCGCGCCAACGCGCACGTGTGGCACGCCGAGCGCCTCGAGGATGTCGGCGCGCACGGGCTGGCGGGCCTTGCCGCACAGCCGCCGCACCGTGCCGGGCGTATCGTCGCCGGCGAGGGTGGTCAGATCCATGCATTCGACCGCGCGCAGCAGCCATGCGGCCTGCCAATGCTGCTTCACCGTGCGCCGGCCCGGCAGCGTGGCGGCGCGGCGCTCGACGGCGCTGCGGTTGATACGGATCTCGTCGACCCAGCCGCGATCAAAGGCGCAGCCGGGGTTGCGCTCGGCGTGTGCTGCGGGCGCCGGCGCCGCGCGCCCATTCTTTTGCTCGTTCGTCGAGACATGTGCCATAGCTGTTTCCTCGCTCGTATGCGCGGGATTATAGCATAGCCGGCGCGGGCTGGAAGGTTGGTGGGGTGATGTGGTATTACGCATCCGGCCAGTCGATCTCGACAAACACATCGCCGTTTTCGACATACGCGCGGTACGTCGCGATGCGAATGCCGACCGGCGGGACGATCGCCTTTCCGGTGCGCACGCTGTAGGTCCACCCGTGCCACGGGCATGTCACCGTGTCGCCGATCAGCGCGCCGGCCGAGAGCGGCCCGCCCTCGTGGCGGCAGGCGTCGCTGAACGCATAGATAGTGCCGCCGACATTCGCCAGCGCGATCGGCAGCCCGTCGACCTCGGCATAGCGCATGGCGCCGGGCGGGATGTCGGCGAGCGCCGCGACGCGGGTTGATTCTTGCATAGTTTTACGCGCCGGTCTAAAACCAAATTCGCTTGATGACTGACACTTTGGTGGGGTTTGGGGGCGGCTTCGCCGCCCCCAAATTTCTTATTGTGTTGCACAACACAATCTATACGTGATCAAGCGAACAGCGTATAAAAGAAAAGGGCGAGCGCGCGCTACAGCCGCCCCGCCACGTGGCCAATCGTCAGCTCCTCAACCGTGGCGTAGGCCGGCTGGGCCACCAGCTGCGCAATCGCGCGGCCCACGTCGTCGGGCTGCAGCATGTTGGCGCGGTTCCACTCGCCGGGCACGCTGTCCCACAGCGCGGTATCGGTTGCGGCCGGCAGCACCACGCTCACGCGCACGCCGCGCGGCCGCAGCTCCTCGCGAATCGCCGACGAGAAGCCCAGCATGCCGTGCTTTGCCGCCACGTATGCCGACCAGCCCGGGAACGCCTGGCGCGCGGCCACCGACGCGACATTTACGATCAGGCTGCCGGGCTGCATGTGCGGCGCGGCGTGCTTGCACGCCAGAAATACCGCCGTCAGGCCAACACGCAGCGAGCGCTCCCAGTCCGCCAGCGTCAGCTCAGCCAGCGGGGCCACCGTCGCGCCGCCCGCGCTGTTCACAAGCACGTCGACCCGGCCGCTGATACTAGCCGCCGACTCGATCATGCGGCGCACGTGCGGCTCGGCGGTTGCGTCGCAGGGCACCGTGCTGGCCTCGGCACCGCGCTCGCGCGACGCGGCGGCCACCTCGCCGAGCGCGGCGGCATCGCGCGCGGCCAGCACCAGGTGCGCGCCCGGCGCGGCCAGCGCCAGCGCCGCCGCGCGCCCGATCCCGCGCGACGCGCCGATCACCACGATCACACGCTTTTGATCTTCCATACGCCTTTTCTACCCAATGCTATGCGGTTCTATCCTCGTGTATTGTATGCGGTTTTTTCGCGCTCCGCGCGGAACAATCGCATACAGAAGTACGCCGTGTCCTCCCGCGTGGGAGGCTTGGAGGGCGCAAGCCCTCCAAAATCATCTCTTTTTGTGCTGGGCAAGCACATGCTGCACATTGGTTATGGTGCGGCGCGGCGAAGCCGCGCCGCACCATAACCAAGATTTCTGCGGGCGGCTTCGCCGCCCCCGTACCCCCACCGTGCAGGGTGTATTTGCCCAATACAAAAATCATCTCTTTTGGCCGCGACTGGCCAAAAGGAAGGTTTCGGGGGCGGCTTCGCCGCCCCCGAAACCCCACCCGTAACTTGTGTCAATCAATCATGGTCGTGGGAGCGGTCGACGTGGCTCATAAACTCGGCGCGCGTGCGCGCGTCGCTGCGGAAGATCCCCCGCATCGCCGAGGTGATCATCTTGGCGTTCGCCTTCTTCACCCCCCGCATCACCGAGCACATATGCACCCCCTCCGCCACCACCGCCACCCCCTGCGGCCGCAGCGCCGCGTTGATGAAATCGGCGATCTCCACCGTCAGTCGCTCCTGCACCTGCAGCCGCCGCGCGAACATCTCCACGATCCGCGGGATCTTTGAGAGCCCCAGCACCGTGCCGTTCGGGATGTAGCCCACGTGCACCCGCCCCATGAACGGCAGCATGTGATGCTCGCACATGCTGTAGAAGTCGATATCCTTCACCATCACCATCTCGTCGTAGTCGACCGTGAAGATCGCGTCGTTGATCAGCGCCACCGGGTCGACGCGGTAGCCCGCCGTCAGCTCGGCGTACATCTTAGCCACCCGGCTCGGCGTGCGCTGCAGCCCCTCGCGCTCCGGGTTCTCGCCGATGTTGCGCAGGATCGCGCCGACGGCGGCTTCGATCTGCTCGTTGCTGCGGAAGGTCATGCCTTCGAGCTTGCCCTGGCCGGGCAGCACCAGCTCGCCGTACTCGGCGGGCTCCAGCGCGAATGCCGCGTGCCCAGTGCCGGGCGTATGTCCGTGTGTGCTCATTGCGTGCTCCAGGTTTGTGTGGGAAACGTACGCAAGGGCGCAATGCTCGCGCCGTGTGTCTCCCGGTGGTTTCGTCTCGTATCGCGGCTAGACGTGCGCGAGCGATGCCGCGCCCTCGTACTCAAACACATTCTTCTTCGTCTCCCACAGCGTCAGGTGCCGCAGGCGGCCCTCCAGCCGTGGCGCCAGCGCGTCCCACAGGTACACCACAAGGTGCTCGGCGGTCGAGGTGCGCTCGGCAAAGCCGGCGACCTCGCGGTCGAGGTGTTTGTGGTCGAGGGTATCGAGCAGCGCGCGCACGGTGCGATCAAGCTGCAGCATGTCGATCACCATGCCGGTGGCGGCGTCGACCGTGCCGCCGACGCGCACCTCGAGCGTGTAGTTGTGGCCGTGGCCGTTCGGGTTGTTGCACTTGCCGTAGATCGCCTGGTTTTCGGCGTCGGAGAGCTGCGGGCTGTGGAGGCGATGCGCGGCCGAGAAGACATACGAGCGGCTGAACGCGGCCTCGTCGGCGCCGTCGTAGTCGGCCCACAGGTCGTGCATCTCGTAGAGGCGCAGCCGCGCCAGCGCCACACCCGCGGGCAGGCGCGGGGCGATCAGGCGCCAGAGCACGCGCACAATATTTTCGGTGGTGGGGATGAGCTGCGTGAAATACGGGGTGTCCTCGTTGAGGTGCTTGTGGTCGAAGCCGTCGAGGACATCGCCCACGAGCGCCTTCAGGTCGGTCATATTCATGATCATGCCCGTGATGGCGTCGGGAAGGCCACCGATGGTAACATCAAGGGTGTAATTATGCCCGTGGCCGAATGGGCTGGTGCATTTGCCAAAAACCCGCTCGTTCTCGGCCTGGCTCCATTCGTCGCGCCAGTAGCGGTGCGCCGCCGAAAACTCGAACCGTCGTGTCGCGAAAACCATACCCGTGCCTCTTTCTCGAACCTGCGCGAACCTGCGGCGCATTGTACCGAGTATACGGAAGCAAGTGCGCGATTGATCTACACAAGTGGACGGCGCAATCGTAGCGCCAGGCTGTCGAATGGGTGCCGAGCCTCCGGCGCGGCGGCCACCTGCACGACATTGCTGTAGCCCTATCAAGTAGTATGCCGCGCAAAATAACTAAGGCGTGAAGGCCGCGCCCTCACGCCATCCTAGCTCTGTGTATAGTCTTGGCTGGCGGCTAAATGTTACACCCCTGCGATGCCGCCTTTATGTGGGGGTTCGGGGGCGGCTTCGCCGCCCCCGAAATGAGTAGGACGTGTAATCTCCTTGAAGTAAATACATCAGCCACCCGACGAACGCCAAGCCACCGAGGCACCATAATGCACGGACGGCGACATGCCGCCACTACGCCCATTCCGCCTCAATAATGCCCGTCCTTACCGCGCCCAATCCAGGCCGCCGTGGTCGCCCTGCAGGTCGACGCGCCGCAGGTTGCCGGCGTCGGGGTTGGCGCGATAAATGCCGCCAAGGCCCATGATCGCCGCCTGGGTGCCGTCGGGCGAAAACGCGATCATCGGCAGGTCCTCGTAGAAGCGCGTGAGCCGGCGCAGCCCGCTGCCGTCGGTCTTGACCTCCCACAGATCCCAGGGCAGGCCATGGGCCTCGGCGGTGGCGGGCGCGAGCATGGCCAGCAGCCGGCCAAGCGGCGCGGGCAGCTCGGCCTTTTTCGGGTTGCCCTGGTCGTCGGTCTCGGGGCCACCGATCGCCGCCACGATGATATGCTGGCCGTCGGGGGTGAAGCGCGGCGCGTAGAAGCCCTGGAACTGGTCGCCCTTGATCAGCTCGCGCGCGCCGCTGCCGTCGATGGCCGACAGATTGAGCGACATTGTGTAGCCGTCGGCGCTGAGCTTGAGAAACGCGAGCTGCTTGCCATCACGCGAGATCGCCGGGTCGAGCGCGTCGTTCAGCAGCGGCGTGGCCGCGCCGCTCGCCAGGTCGAGCTTCACGACCGCCAGCTGCCGATCCGGGCTGGCGCCGGCGTTGTCAAGCGGCACGCCATTGGCCGCCACCAGTATCGACTGGCCGTCGGGCAGCCAGGTGAACACGCTGAGCAAGCCCTCGGCCGGCTTCCAGACCGGCTTCAAAGCGCTGCCGTCGGCGTTCATCACATACAGCGCCGAGGTAGGCAGCGGCAGGGTAGCGGTGACGGGCGCCGGCGAGATCGCCACAAACGCGATCCGGCCGCCGTCGGGCGAGAAGCTGGGGTACTCGGCGTAATCGCCGTCGGGCAGGCGCGTAAGCTGGGTAGGCGCGGCGCCGCTGCCATCGCTGCGCCAGATATTGCCACGGCGAGCGAAAATAATTGGCGGCAGCGGCTCTTGCACATTTTGCACATTGCCCTGCGGCGGCTGGGCGTTGCTCTGGTCGGTCTGGCCGTTCTGCCCAGTCTGCCCGGCGGCCGGCGCGGCGGCCGGCTGGCCGAACGTGCGGAGGTAGCGCACCAGCTGCCAGATCTCATCGTCGGTGAAGCGCTGGCCCCACGCAGGCATAGCCGAGTTCGGGAAGCCGTTCTTGATCCACAGAAACGTCTGGCCATCGGTGTGCTTGCCTGTCACCATATGCTGGGTGAAATCGCCGGGCCGCGGGTTGAGCCCGGTTCCGGCCGGGCCATCGCCCTTGCCGCTGGCGCCGTGGCATGGCACGCAGTTCGCCAGGTACAGCTTCTGGCCGGCCAGGATCGTGGCAGCGTCGTTTGGCAGCGGGTTGAGCGGGCCGCTAGCCTCGCCCGGCGCGCTGATCGCCAGCGTGAACGGCACCACCACGAGATTCTGCGGCGTCTGCGCGATCACCGCGTCGACCGACCAATTGCCGGCCATGGTGAAGAACTGGCCGCGCGCCTGGAAGCGCCCGGTGGCGGCCGGCTGGGCCACCACCTCGCTGATGCCCATGTTCATATCGAGCATGGCGAAGCGCAGCCGCAGCTCGCCGACACTGACGGGCTGGCCGGCCGTGTCCTTCACGCTCACCTCGATCACCCGGTCGCCGAGCGACTGCTGGTCGACGCGCAGCGTCACGTTCAGCTCGCCCGAGCGGATCGTCTGCGCGGTGCCGGTTGTCAGCTCGGGGGCGCCGCGGCTCAGCAGCCAGCCGCCCACGGCGACTCCAACGATCAGCACGGCGACAATCGCGAAAATATGCCACGAACGCATAGGATCCTCTTCGAGCTTGCCTGATAGGCTTGGAACTCATGCAGATGGCGTGCTCAGCCTTCGGCAGAGCGGTACTGTCTTAATTGTGTGTGGTTTTCCCACGCGTCGCGTGGGAAAACCACACAGAGATCGCGCAGTTCCTTGCTGCCGCAGGCAAAAGCGCCCGATTGAGGGAGCCGAACAATGCAACTGCGTAAGCCATAAATATGTAAACCTGCAACCTTTTATGCTTTGGCCGCCAGCGCCACGAACGCCGCGAACACGCCGGCCCAGCGCGGGTCGGCGCGCTCCCAGAGCTCTTCGGGGTGGCACTGCACGCCCAGCACAAAGCCTGGCCCGGTGCCTTCAACCGCCTCGATCACGCCGTCGGGCGCGCGGCCGACCACGCGCAGCCCTGCGGCGAGCCGCTCGATCGCCTGGTGGTGCAGCGAATTCACCAGCAGCTCGCGCGCGCCCAGCCGCTCGGCCAGCCACGAGTCTTCGGCGAGCGCGACCGGGTGGGCCAGAAAGCTCATATCGCGCTGGTCGGTCGAGCGGCTATGGTTAAGGCCGTCGGGGCGCTCGCTGGGCAGATCCTGGATCAGCGAGCCGCCGAGCGCCACGTTCAGCAGCTGCACGCCGCGGCAGATCGCCAGCACCGGCTTGGCGTCGGCCAGCGCCCGGCGCACCAGCGCGATCTCGTTCTCGTCTTGCAGCGGGTTGGTTGGGCCAAGGCGCGGGTGCGGCGCGGCGCCGTAGTGCGCCGGGCCGACATCCTCGCCGCCGGCGAGCAGCAGCGCGTCGCAGCGGGCGTAGTGCGCCGCCAGCACCTCGGCGTCGCGCGTCTGGTGGATCAGCGCGGGAATGCCGCCGACGGCCTCAACCACGCGCAGGTAGCTGACGGCGTTGCCATTGGCCGGGGTAAACCACGAGTCGGGGTAGCTGCTACACGGGATGCCGATGACTGGGCGCGGCTTGGCTTGCGTACTCATGTTGTTCCTTCTGCGTCGGCGGGCAATTGGGCGAGCAGGCCCACGCGTGCATAATACCATAGCCAATTGCACGCGCGCCAGAAGGCAGAGCGGCGCTGTTTTCGCACTATACAACGCGCTGGTTTGCGGCTATGATACATCGAAACCAAGTCTCCCAGCTCATATAGCTTTATTGACACGAGTTACGTAGTGTCCTCCCGCGTGGGAGGCTTGGAGGGCGCAAGCCCTCCAAAATCATCTCTTTTTGGCCGGTCGCGGCCACGGCGGAAGTTTTCGGGGGCGGCAAAGCCGCCCCCTAACCCCCACCACGTAAATCGCGTTATTGACACGATTTACGGTGCGCGTTTTTGCCTTCGGCAGAGCGGTATTTTTTCAGGTTATGGTGCTGAGATTTTGGCGCTTTGCGCCACCTTCTCAGCACCATGCTGCCGCAAGCAGAAGGAGCCGATATCGCAGGCGACCGCGTAAGCCCTGTTATTGGGAGCCTGCTCGATCGCCACAGGCGCTGCCCGGCGCCCAAGAGGAGGTGATGCGCCGACCCGAACTGAAAGCAGGATCACTGCGGGATCAACGCGCCGCGATGGGTAGCACAAGGAGGGAGACACGTGATGAAGCGACGCACCCCCTGGCCGCGCATAACCGTAGCCGTGGCCACACTGCTGGCTGTACTGGCGATGACAGTAGCTTCCGCCGCCGCAGCCCCGCTGGTTCCGGAAGACCCGACGCCCGTCTTGATCGTACGCAATGTATTCGACGTGCAGACGCGCTCGGCGATAGCGGCGACCGGCGCGCTGATCCTCGAAGTCGGCCACGATTACGTGCTGGTCGAGGCCACCGCGCGCGAGCAGCGGGCGATCAAGCGCCTCGGCCTGGATATCTCGGCGCCGACGCCGGACGAGGCGACGACTCTGGCCTTCCCGACGGCCGACTCGAACTACCACGACTACGCCGAGATGGTGGCCGAGATCCAGCAGGCCGAGATCGATCACCCGGCGATCTTCGACCTGTTCAGCCTGGGCACCTCGTACGAGGGCCGTACGATCTGGGCCGGCAAAATCTCCGACAATGTCGGCATCGACGAAGACGAGCCCGAGGTGCTCTTCACCCACCACCAGCACGCCCGCGAGCACCTCACCGTCGAGCAGGCGCTGTACACCCTGCGCACGCTCACCGACGAGTACGGCGTCGACCCGCAGATCACCAGCCTGGTCGACAGCCGCGAGATCTGGATCGTCTTCGACATGAACCCGGACGGCGGCGAGTACGACATTGCCACCGGCAGCTACCGCTCGTGGCGCAAAAACCGCCAGCCGAACACCGGCTCGGCCTACACCGGCACCGACCTGAACCGCAACTGGGATTACCGCTGGGGCTGCTGTGGCGGCAGCAGCGGTACGACGAGCAGCGAAACATACCGTGGCCCGTCGGGCTTCTCGGCGCCGGAGACAGCGCGCGTGCGCGATTTTGTCAATAGCCGCGTGGTGAACGGCAAGCAGCAGATCACCGTCGCGATCGACTTCCACACCTACCAGGAGCTGATCCTCTGGCCATACGGCTACACCGTCACCGACGTGCCGGCCGACATGACCCAGGACGACCGCGACGTGCTGGCGGCGATGGGCCAGGCAATGGCCGCCACCAATGGCTACACCCCCGAGCAGGCCAGCGACCTGTACATCACCGACGGCTCGATCAACGACTGGCTGTACGGCACTTACCGCATCCTGAACTACACCTTCGAGATGTACCCGAAGACCTCGAACCCCGGCTTCTACCCGCCCGACGAAGTCATACCGGCCGAGACGGCCCGCAACCGCAGCGCCATCCTGTACCTGCTCGGGCAGGCGGCCTGCCCATACAGCGTGATCGGCAAAACCGTGCAGTACTGCCAGGGCAGCAGCACCGGCCTGCGCGCGCCAACCGCCAACGCCGCCGTCGCCAGCGGCGCGGGCGACAACAACGGCTTCGAGGGAACGCCGGGCAACGCCTACGCCGACGACGGGCTGTACGCAGTAGACACCAACAGCGGCAGCAACACCAACACTGCGTGCACCAATACCGGCAAAGACAAGCACCGCTTCTCGAGCTATGGCTTCAGCATCCCCGGCGGCACGACGATCAGCGGCATCGAGGTGCGGCTGAACGCCAAGGCCGACAGCACCACCGGCGCGCCGAAGATCTGCGTCGAGCTCTCGTGGGATGGCGGCGCGAGCTGGACGGCGGCCAAATCAACCGGCACCCTGGCCACCAGCGAAGGCTCCTACAGCGTGGGCGGGGCCGGCGACACCTGGGGGCGCAGCTGGAGCAGCGGCGACTTCAGCAACACGAACTTTCAAGTGCGCCTCACGAACGTCGCAAGCAACACCTCGCGCGATTTTTCGCTCGACCGCGTGGCGGTGCAGGTGCGCTACCAGCCGTAGCGCGCCAGTAACGCGCTGCAAGAAACACTGGCGTTTGGAGCAATTTCATCGCTCTAAACGCCGGTATTTCAGCTGGGTTGCAGCCGCGGCCTAACCAATTTCGGCTGCTCAGCTGCTTTACGCTGGGGGGGCTCGGGGGCGGAGACGCCGCCCCCGACTTTTCGTTTTGGTATGCCCTGCCGGGCATTACCGGGCAGGGCATACCAAAACGAAAAAGATTAGGCAAGAGAGAGCCTCTAAAATTCTCACAGAAATCTAAAATTTTAATATTGACTCGCTGCCGGCACCCGACTATAGTAACAATCACTCACGCATCTGGGTCTATAGCCGGCAAAGGAGCCGCATTCGACGCGAAGGATCACGTCATGGCGCAGCGGGTGACGCTTGAAACAATCGCGCGCGCGAGCGGTGTATCGCTGGCCACGGTGTCGCTGGTGCTGCGCGACAAGCCCGGCATTCACCAGGAGACGCGCCGGCGCGTGCTGAGCGCGGCGCGCCAGCTGGGCTACCAGCGCAAGCCAGCCGAGCTGCTGATGCCGCCGGCGCTGCAGCAGATCGGCGTGCTGATCAAGTCGCGCGCCGACGACCCGCCCCAGAGCAACCCCTTCTACGCGCCGGTGCTGGCCGGCATCGAGGCCAGCTGCCGCCGCCAGCAGATCAATATGCTCTACGCCACCGTGCCGGTGGACGAGGATAACTACCCGCAAGAGCTGCCGCGCCTGCTCATGGAAGACGACCTCGACGGACTGCTGCTGGTCGGCGCGTTTGTCGGCGCGACGATCGCCCACCTGATGCAGCGCCGCGCCATCCCCACCGTGCTGGTGGATTCGTACGCCGCCGACAACAGCTACGACTCGGTTGTCTCCGATAATTTTCGCGGCGCCTACCAGGCTGTGAGCTACCTCATCCGCAGCGGCCACCAGCACATCGGCCTGGCCGGCAGCCTGCCGCGCGCCTACCCCAGCATCGCAGAGCGCCGGCGCGGCTATGCCCAGGCGCTGGCGGACCATGGCCTGGCCGAGCAGTATTTCGCCGACTGCCACTTTAACCAGAGCGAGGCGATCGTTTCGACCCAGGCGCTGCTGCGGCGCGCGCCGCAGGTCAGCGCGATGTTCTGCACGAACGACTACATGGCCGTAGCCGTGACGCAGGCGGCGCACGAGCTGGGGCTGCGCGTGCCCGAGGATCTGTCGATCGTCGGCTTCGACGATATCGAGCTTGCGGCGCACGTGCAGCCGCCGCTCACCACCATGCAGATCGACAAGATCAGCATGGGCCGGATGGCCGTGCAGCTGCTGACCAACCGCGCCGAGCAGCCGGCCGCCGGCGGCGTGACGCTGATGCTGCGCCCAACGCTGATCGAGCGCCAGTCGGTGCGCGCGCTCGCGGCCCTGGCGAGCGCGGGGAGTGGGTAGCCGCCGAGCGATGATCTTGAGGCAAGGCATGAAGCGAATCGTCGGGATTCTGGCGGTGATTGGGCGGCTGGCCGGCTGCGCGGCGATCCCGGGCATGCCGCCTACGCCGTGCGCGGGCGGCCCGGCATGCCCCGCGACGCCGCCCGCGCTGTGCGCCAGTGGCGCGGCCTGCCCTTCCGGCGTGCCGAGCCCGCCCTGCCCCGCCGGCACGAACTGCCCGCCTGCGCCGCCGCCGCCGTGCACGGCTGGGGCTAGCTGCCCACCGACCGTGGTGCTGCCCACGGCGTGCGCCAGCGGCCCGGCATGCCCGCCCGCGCCGGGCCAGGCCCCGGCGCCGCCGTGCGCGGGTGGCACTGCCTGCCCGGCCCCGCCCGCGCCGCTGTGCCCGCCTGGCGAGAGCTGCCCCTCCGCCGGCCGCCCGGCCGGCCTGGCCGGCGCCCCGCCAGCCATACCCGCGCTGCACCTGAGCAGCGTGTCGCTGCCGCGCTACGAGAAGCTCGAGCTAACGCTCGACCTGATCGCCGAGTACCAGAACCCGTTCGACCCGGCCCAGATCGACGTGCAGGCCAGCTTCAGCGGCCCGGGCGGCCAGCAGATCAGCGTGCCGGGCTTCTTCTGGCAGAACTTCAGCAGCGCGCTGGCCGACGGCAAAGAGGCGCTGACACCACAGGGCCGGCCGACGTGGAAGGTACGCTTCACGCCGCCGCGCGAGGGCAGCTGGAGCGTCACGGCGCGCGTGAAGACACCGGCCGGCCAGGCGCAGAGCCAGCCCGCCAGCTTCAGCGTCACGCCCGCGCGCCGCCACGGCTTTGTGCGCGTCGACCAGCGCGACCCGGCGTACTTCGCCTTCGACGACGGCGCGCCCTACGTCGCGATCGGCCAGAATGTCGGCTGGTATGGCGACGGCGGCACCCGCGACTACGAGCGCTGGTTCGGCAGGATGCACGCGCAGGGCGCCAACTTCGCGCGCGTCTGGATGGCCAGCTGGGCCTTCGGCATCGAGTGGAGCGACACCGGCCTGGGCGACTACACCAAGCGGCTCGATCGCGCATGGCAGCTCGACCGCGTGTTCGACCTTGCGGCCGAGAGCGATATCTACATTATGCTCACGCTGCTGAACCACGGCGCGTTCAACACCGGCGTGAACCCCGAGTGGCAGGGCAACCCCTACAGCGCCGCCAACGGCGGGCCCTGCGCCCGGCCGGAAGATTTCGCCACCAGCCCGCAGGCGCGCGAGCTGTTCAAGCGCCGCCTGCGCTACATCGCCGCGCGCTGGGGCTACAGCCCGAACCTGCTGGCCTGGGAGTGGTGGAACGAGGTCGACTGGACGCCGCTCAGCGCCAGCGCGACGCAGCAGGCATGGATCAAAGAGATGACCGGCGCGCTCGCACAGTTCGACCCGTACGGCCACCTGCGCACCACCAGCTACGCCAGCAGCGGCGACGAGGCGGTGTTCGGCATGACCGAGATCGACATCACCCAGCGCCACAGCTACAACCCGGCCGACCCGGCCGACACCTTCGCGCGCGGCACCGCCGAGATGCTGGCGCTGGGCCAGCCGGCGCTGTTTGGCGAGTTCGGCACCGGCGCGGACGGCGCCGACGCCACGATCGACCGGCAGGGCGTGCACGTGCACAACGGCCTGTGGGCCGGGCTGATGAGCAAAGGCGCCGGCACCGGCATGAGCTGGTGGTGGGACAACTACATCGACCCGAACGACCTGTACCCGCTGTTCAAGGGGCCGGCGGCATTTTTCGCCGGGGAAGACCCGGCGGCGGCCGGCTACAAGCCGCGCCGGCCGCGCATCGAGGGCGCGCCGGCGGCCATGCTGCTGCTGGCCGCGCCCGACCGGATGCTCGGCTGGGTGCGCAGCAACGCCGCCACCTACGACGCGCTGCGTGGCGCATACGCGCGCGAGCTGAGCAAGGCCATGGCCGAAAAGCGCAAGCTCACCAGCTTCGAGCCAAGCTTCCCGCCGGTCGAGGGCGCGACATGGCAGCTTAGCGGCCTGAACCCCGGCGCCTACACCGTCGAGTGGTGGGACACGGCCGCGGGCACGCCGATCGGTACCACGCCGCTCGCGGTAGCGGCTGGCGGCGCGACATTGAAGTTCCCGGTGTTCACGCGCGACCTGGCGTTCAAGATCAAACCGGCCTAGGGCCGGTGCTTTCAAAAACCACGAAGGGACGAAGAACCGAAGCGCAGCAGTTCGCCATTTTCAAAGAAGAAAGTACCAACCCAATGAAAACCCAACCTCTCGCCGGCGCCTGGCAGTTCCGCGAGCGTGGCGCCGCCGAATGGCAGCCGGCCACGGTGCCCGGCGGTGTCCACACCGACCTACTGGCGCTCGGCACGATCAACGACCCGTTCGTGGGCGACGAAGAAAAGCGCGTGCAGTGGGTCGCCGAGCGCGATTGGGAGTACCGCCGTAGCTTCACCGCCGACGCGGCGCTACTGGAGGCCGAGCGCGTGTTCCTGGTGTGCGACGGCCTCGACACGCTGGCCGAGCTGTGGCTGAACGACCAGCCGATCGGCGCGGCAGAGAATATGTTCCGCCAGTATCCCTACGACGTGGCCGGCGCGCTGCGGCCGGGCCAGAACGAGCTGCGCGTGCTGTTCACCTCGCCGGTGCGCGCCGCCGCCGAGCGCAACGCCCAACGCCCGATGATCATCGTCGGCGACTTCACGCTGATCGGCGGGCCGCATCTGCGCAAGGCGCCCTGCCACTACGGCTGGGATTGGGGCCCCATGCTGCCGGCGATCGGTGTGTGGCGCGATATCCGGCTCGAGGGCTACGGCACGGCCAGGCTCAGCGACGTACACCTGCGCCAGCAGCACGCCAACGGGCATGTGGCGCTCGTGGCCGACATCCACGCCGAGCGCTGGGGCCAGGCCGCGCTGCGCGCCGAGCTGCGGCTCACCGCGCCGAATGGCCGCGCCCAGGTCGCGGCCGCCGATCTCGACGGCGAGCACGCCCAGATCGCCATCGACGTGGAGCACCCCAAGCTGTGGTGGCCGAACGACCTGGGCGCGCAGCCGCTGTACCAGGCCGAGCTGGTGCTGCGCGCCGGCGAGGCGATCCTCGATGCGCGCCACTACCAGGTGGGCCTGCGCACGATCGAGCTGCGCCGCCAGCCCGACAGCTGGGGCGAGTCGTTCACGTTCGTGGTGAATGGCGTGCCGGTGTTCGCCAAGGGCGCCAACTGGATCCCCGCCGACTCCTTCCCCACGCGCGTCGGCGCCCGCGAGTACGATCGGCTGCTCGGCGCCGCCGCCGCCGCCCACCACAACATGGTGCGCGTGTGGGGCGGCGGCTACTACGAGGACGAAGCCTTCTACGATGCGTGCGACCGACTCGGGCTGCTGGTGTGGCAAGATTTCATGTTCGCCTGCGCCAGCTACCCGCTCGACGAGGCGCCGTTCCTCGAAAACCTGGCCGCCGAGGTGCGCCAGAACGTCGCGCGGCTGCGCCACCGCGCCTGCCTGGCGCTGTGGTGCGGCAACAACGAGATCGAGACCGCGTGGGTCGAGTGGGGCGGCTGGGACACGCCCGCGCACGCCGGCCTCAAGGCCGCCTACAACCAGTTCTTCCAGCACATCCTGCCGGCCTGGGTGGCCGAGGCCGACGCCGACACTGCCTACTGGCCCAGCTCGCCTTCGTCGGGCGGCAACTTCGAGCAGCCCAACGGCGGCGCGCGCGGCGACATCCACCAGTGGATGGTGTGGCACGCGATGCAGCCATTCGAGCGCTACCGCGACACGCCCGCGCGCTTTGTCAGCGAGTTCGGCTTTCAGTCGCTGCCGAGCCTGGCCACGGTGGCAAGCTACGCCGCGCCCGAGGATTGGAACCTGACCTCGTACATCATGGAGCACCACCAGCGCAACCTGGCCGGCAACGGCAAGATCATCACCTACACCGCCGCGCACTTCCGCCTGCCGCACGACTTCGCGTCGCTGGTGTACCTGGGCCAGGTGCTGCAGGCCGAAGCCATGCGTATTGGCGTCGAGCACTGGCGCCGCGACCCGGCCTGCGCCGGAACGCTGTACTGGCAGCTGAACGACTGCTGGCCGGTGGCCTCGTGGTCGAGCATCGACTACTTTGGCCGCTGGAAGGCGCTGCACTACGCCACGCGCCGCTTCTTCGCCCCGGTGGCGCTCTCGGTCGACGACCGCGGCACGGCGGCCGGGCTGTTCGTGTCGAACGACACGATCGCAACATGGTCGGGCGAGCTGCGCTGGGCGCTCGAGCGGCTGGACGGCAGCCAGCTGCGCGCCGGCCGGGCGCCGGTGCAGGCCGCGCCGCTGGCCGCCACGCTGGTGCAAACGCTCGACTTCGCCGCCGAGCTGGGCGGCGACGCGCGGCGCGACGCCGTGCTGGTGTGCGAGCTGTGGCGCGCCGGCGAGCGCGTGCAGCTGAGCGTCACGCCGTTCGCCCCGAGCAAGCACCTGCGCCTGGCCGATCCGCAGATCGCCGTGGCGGCCGACCGGATCGGCAGCCGCGTGATGATCGAGCTCTCGGCGCGCTCGCTGGCGCGCTTTGTGGCGCTCGAGCTGGAGGGCGCCGACACGACCTTCAGCGACAACTACTTCGACCTGCCGGCCGGCCGGGCGCTGGCGGTGACGGCGCCGCTACCGGCGGGCTGGACGGCCGAGCAGGCCCAGGCCGCGCTGCGCGTGCGCTCGCTGTGGGATACATTTGCCGAGGCGAAGCGATAGCGCCGGGCTACGCAGATAGGGCGCTCCGCCGCCCGCCGATTGCCGGCACGCGCCGGCACCTGAAACGGGGCCGTGTATGATCGACCAGATTGAACTTGCCGAGCCGCTGGCGGCCATAAGCTGCGACCTGCGCGCGCGCGTCGAGGGCGAGCTGCGCGGTAACATTCTGCCGTTCTGGAGCGCGCACATGGTCGATGCAGCCAAGGGCGGATTCTACGGCGCGCTGACCAACGACCTGCGCCTGCGCGACGACGCGCCGCGCTCGGCAGTGCTGTGCACGCGCATGCTCTGGACATACGCCGCGGCCTACCGGCGCTTCGGCCACCCCGGCTACCTGGCCACCGCCCAGCACGCGCTGGCCTACCTGTGGGGGCATTTCTGGGACGCGCGCCACGGCGGCGTGCACTGGCAGCTCGACGCCTTCGGCCAGCCGCTGAGCCGCCGCAAGCACAGCTACGCCCAGGCGTTCGCGATCTACGCGCTGGCCGAGTACCATCGCGCCACCGCCGACGCAGCCAGCCTGCGCCTGGCCCAGCGGCTGTTCGGCCTGCTCGACCGCCACGCCCACGACGCGATCTACGGCGGCTACATCGAAGGCTGCGGCGCCGACTGGGGCGCGCTGGCCGATATGCGCCTCAGCCAGAAAGAGCCGAACTGCCGTAAGTCGATGAACACCATGCTGCACCTGCTCGAGGCCTACACCGGCCTGCTGTGCGCCTGGCCCGACGCGCTCGTGCGCGCGCGGCTGGCCGAGCTGGTGACGATCTTCCTCGACCGGATCATCGACGCGCGGGCCGGGCGCTGCCACCTGTTCTTCGACGACGCCTGGCGCCCGCTGGGCGGGCCGGTGTCGTACGGCCACGACATCGAGTGCGGCTGGCTGCTGGTGCGCGCCGCCGAGGTGCTGGGCGATGATGGGCTGCTGCGGCGCGCGCGCCGCGCCGCGCTGGCGCTGACGCAGGCAGTGTACGAAAACGGCCGCGCCGCCGACGGCAGCGTTGCCTACGAGGGCGGCGCGCACGCCTCCGGCGACGACCGGCACTGGTGGGTGCAGGCCGAGGCGCTGGTGGGCTTCTACAACGCCTACCAAATCAGCGGCCACGAGCACTTCGCCCAGGCCACCGAGGCGTGCTGGCAGTACATCGAGGCGCGCTTTGTCGACCGGCGCTACGGCGAGTGGTTCAAAGTGCTCGACTGGCGCGGCGTGCCACGCGCCGACCACCCCAAGGCCGGGCCGTGGGAGTGCCCCTACCACCACACCCGCGCCGCGCTCGAGCTGCTCGCGCGCCTGCCCGACTAATACCAAATTCGCTTGATTACTGACACTTTGGTGGGGGTTTGGGGGTGGCTTCGCCGCCCCCAAATTTCTTATTGTTAGGACTTACGCAGTTGCGCTGTTCGGCTTCCCGAAGCCGCGCATAGTGCCTGCGGCAGCACGATACTTGTTGATCATCGTGTGTGCGGTTTTTCCGCGATCCGCGCGGAAAAACCGCACAACTCTACGGAATGAGGTACCGCTCTGCCGAAGGCTGAGCTCGCCAATTGCGTAAGTCATAATTGTGTTGCACGACGTGGCTTCGCCACGTCGTGCAATATAATCTATACGTGATCAAGCGAACAGCGATCATCGCTGGCATAGCCTCGCATCCCAAGCACAACTCGCGATCAGCGTATATAATGCCGGGACGCTGGGGCGGGCAAGCGCAGCCTGCCGGGGAGGAACGCACAAGCGAGGGGCTATGCAATCGCTCGATGATCTCATGCCACAGGGCGCCGATGGGGCTGCCTCCGTGCCGCGCAGCCGGCGGCTCGACCGGGCGCTGACGCGCGTGAGCGACGCGCCGCTGCGCGACGGCAATGCGCTGACACTGCTGCGCAACGGCTCGGAAACATACGCCGACTGGCTGGAGGCGATCGGCCGCGCGCGCCGCTGGGTGCATCTCGAAAATTATATCTTCAAGTCCGACGGCATTGGCCAGCGCTTTGCCGAAGCCCTCGCCGCGCGCGCGGCCGACGGCGTGCGCGTGCGCGTGCTCTACGACTGGTTCGGCTCGCTTGATGTGCCCAGCTCGTTCTGGCGCAAGCTGCGCCAGGCCGGCGTCGAT
Organism: Kouleothrix sp.; assembly: GCF_046328425.1. Classification (NCBI taxonomy): domain Bacteria; kingdom Bacillati; phylum Chloroflexota; class Chloroflexia; order Chloroflexales; family Roseiflexaceae; genus Kouleothrix; species Kouleothrix sp. The sequence continues at coordinate 244,464 of NZ_JAXLWP010000005.1, read as the reverse complement.
GTGCGCACCTTCAACCCGCTGGCCGTCACCGCGCCATTCGATGTGATCCACCGCGACCACCGCAAGCTCCTGGCCGTCGACGGCGAGTACGCCTCGGTTGGCGGCGTCTGCATCGCCGACCCCTGGCTCGACCGCTCGCCCGTCACCGGGTTGCCCTACCGAGACACCGCAGTGCGCGTGCTTGGCCCCGCCGTGGCCGACCTCGAGCGCGCCTTCGCCGATGTCTGGCGCGTGGCCGGCGCGCCGCTGCCGCCCGACGAGCAGCCTCCGCTCGGGCGCATCGTTCCGGCCGGCCGCGTCAGCGCCCGCGTGATCGAGCAAGAGCCCGACCGCATGCGCATGCTGCGCGTGTTCCAGGTGATGCTGGCGGCCGTCGAGCAGCGCGTCTGGATCGCCGACGCCTACTTCCTCGCCGCGCCGATCCTGCGCGAAGCGCTCATGGCCGCCGCGCGCGATGGCATCGACGTGCGCATTCTGCTGCCGGCCACCAACGACCTGCCGATGGTCGGCGCGCTCTCGCGCTACGGCTACCAGCCGCTGATCGAGGCTGGCGTGAAGATCTGGGAGTACGCCGGCCTGATGATGCACGCCAAAACCACCGTGGCCGACGGCTGGTGGGCGCGCGTTGGCTCGACCAACCTGAATGTCACCGGGCTGCAGACCAACTGGGAGATCGACCTGGTGGCCGAGGATTGGGAATTCGGCGCGGCGATGGAGCGAATGTACGAGGACGACCTGGCGCACGCCCGCGAGATCCGCCTGAGCGGGTCGCGCAAGCTGCGCCCGCGCCCGGCCCGGCCCGAGAGCCGCGCCGAGCGCCAGGCCCGGCGGCACCGCTCGGGCGGCAGCACGCGCGCCAGCGTGGCGATGGCGCGCGTCGGCGCGGCGCTGCAGACTGCCGGCAGCGAGACGCTGAAAAACCAGGATCGCACGATCAGCGCGACGATTGGCGCTGCGCTGCTGGCGCTGGCGCTGCTGATCGCGCGCTTCCCGCGCGCGCTCGCCTGGCCGCTGGCGGCGCTGGGCGGCCTGCTCGGCGGCGTGAGCCTGGCCCGCGCGGTGCAGGCGCCCCAGCCGGCGCTACACGCGCCGCTGCGCCGCCGCGGCGAGCGCTTCAAGCCAGCCACCTGGCGGCTGAAGAACCCCGGCCGCCGCGCGCGCCGGCGCCGCCTTGAGCTGGGGTAGCCAATGCCCGAATGGCAGAAAATCGCGCCAGCGCTGATCTCGATACTGGTGATCGTCACGATCGCGATCGCCCGCGCCTACTCGAAAACGCTGGCCGCGATCGTCGCAACCATGCCGGTGAACATTACGCTGGCGCTGTGGATCGTGTGGAGCGCCGAGGACGGCCGGCCTGGGCCAACCCTAGCGTTCGCGGCCTCGATGCTGCGCGGCATCCTGGCCACGCTGGCGTTTCTGCTGGCGGCGTGGCTGGCCGCGCGCGCGGGCTGGCCGCTCGTGCCGCTGCTGCTGGCAAGCTACGCGGCCTGGCTGCTCGCACTTGGCGCGCTGTTCTGGCTCGCCGGCGGGTAGCCCGGCTCGCCAAACCCGGCCGCTGCGTCGTCCAGCACCAGCACCCAATCCGGCCCGCTGGCCGGCGGGGTGAACGCGGCAGTAGCCGTGCGCGCGAATGTGCCGATCGGCGTCGTCGCGCCGCTGCGCGGATCGTACCAGCTGGCGCGCAGCTGCGTACCCGCCAGCCAGCCCAACGACACCAGCACCGGGTCGGGCGTTGGCAGGTACACCAGCGCGTAGCTCCCGGCGGCGTCGCGCGCGGCCTGGCGGTAGCTGCCGCCGCTGCCGGCGTCGCCGGCGAGGACATCGGCCACCGGCACGCGCGTCAGATAGGGCCGGCTCTCGGCCAGCGCGCGCAGGTGGCGCATCTGGCTGGCGCCCGGCCGCTCGAGCGCCTCGGGCCAGAACCGGTCGGCGTGATTGATGATCGGGCGTTCGGGCGCGGCAAACTGCCACACCGCGTGGTGCCCGTATGTGACGCCGCAGCCGCCGGCCAGCACCGAGCGGTACGCTTGCTTGCGCACGTCGTGGTCGCGAAAGTAGCCGTTCGCCGGGTTCCACTCGGGCCAGGGGTTCACCGGGTGATCCTCGTAGTTCGGCTCGCCGTCGAAGGTCGGCCGCGCGGGCTGCAGCGCGTAGTCGCGCGCGATCCACTCCCACACCGGCACGTCGTGGCCGGCGCCGTGGCCCGACTGGATCATGTGAATGTCGAGCCACGGCTCGTCGTTCAGCCAGGCCGAGGTTGACTCAGCGCCGCCCCAGGGGTGGTAGGTCTTCAGCACGCGCGCGCCCGCGCCCGCGTCGATGCCGGCGGCCATGGCGCGCCAGATCGGGCGATAGTCGGCGCCGCCATGCACCGCCGGCCGATCGCCACCCAGCACCCAGACCAGGTTGGCCTGGTCGCGGTAGCGCCGCCCTAGCCACTCGCCGTAGCCATAGGCGCTGGCCGCGTCGAAGATCGCTGGGCCGGCGCCCCACAGCGGCGTGACTTTATCGCCCCAGGTGGGCAGCAGCCCGACATACAGCCCATGCTGCTCGGCCAGCGCCAGCACCTCGTCGACAAAGGCGAAGTAGCGCTCGTTTGGCCGCGCCGGGTCGGCGTCGTGCAGCGGCAGGTCGCCGTTGGCATTCGGCACGCGCAGCCCATCGAACTCGGCCAGCGCCACGGCCAGGATCACCGTGAAGCGCTGCTGCTGGCGCGTGGCCAGGTAGCGCTCGGCCTCCGCGCGCGTGAGCCGGTGGAACAGCTCCCAAGCGGTGTCGCCAAGCCAGAAGAATGGCCGCCCGGCGTCGTCGACGAGAAAGCGCCGGTTGTCGCTCACGGCCAGCCGGGGAAGTTGTGGCATTGTTTCCTCCAAACGCCTCGTATGCGGGGCTACCGCGCGCCGGCAGCCTGCAGCGCCAGCCGCAGCAGCGCGCGCATGCCTGCGGGGATGCGCGCCGGCACGATATACTCGTCGAGCCGGTGCTCGTTCTCGCCGTCGCCCACGCCGACGCACACCGCCGGGATTCCGCGGCTCAGCGGGATGTTCGCGTCGGTGCTGGCGATGTCGAGCGCGGCGGCGAAGCCTTCGGCGCGGTAGGCCGCCACGGCAGCGCGCACCAGCGCGTGGCTGGCCGGAATGCTGCCCGCCGGCCGGTCGCCGACAGTTTCGAGCGCGAACTCGACGCCCGGCTCGGCCGCGCGCGCGTCGGCCAGCGCGCGCTCAACCTGATCGACCAGCGCCTGGAGCGCGCGCGGCGCGGTCGAGCGCAGATCGAGCAGCAGGCTGGCCGAGGCGGCGATCGTGTTCACCGAGCTGCCGCCGGCGATCGTGCCAATGTTGAAGCTGCTGCGCGGCTCTTTCGAGGCCTCGAGCCGCGACAGCCGCGCGGCCAGCCGCACCAGCGCGTGCACGGCGCTGGGCGCGCCGAAATCGGCCCACGAGTGCCCGCCGGCCGCCGCAGCGCCGATACGGTAGCGCCGCACCCCCAGGCCGGCGTGAATAATCCGATCCGGCCCGGTGCCTTCCAGCGCAATCGCGGCGCCAACCCGCTGGCCCAGCCGATCCACCGCCGCGCGCATGCCGCGCAGGTCGCCCAGGCCCTCCTCGCCCACATTCGCCACAAACCAGATCGCGCCGGCGTGCGCCAGGTCGTGCTGCTGCAGCGCCTGCGCCAGGTGCAGCAGCGCGGCCACGCCCAGGCTGTTGTCGCCCAGGCCGGGGCCGTACACCCGCGCGCCCTCGCGGCGCACGCTCAGGTCGGTTCCGGCGGGGAAGACCGTGTCGAGGTGCGCGGCGATCATCAGGCCCGGCCGCTGCGGCCCGGCGCCCGGCCGGCAGGCGTAGACGTTGCCAAGCGCGTCGGTGGACACCTCGTGCAGGCCATAGGCGCGCAGCTGCTCGGCCACAAACGCGCCGCGCGCGCGCTCGTCGAATGTCGGCGCGGGGATCTGCTGGATGGCGATCGCCGTGGCCACAACTGCCTCGGCGTCGAAGTCGCGCGCGGCCGCCTGCAGGCCGGGGGGTTCGTGCAGCATCGTTGCTCTCTTCTGTTCTAGCTAAGCTCCAGTGCCTCGCCCGGCGCGTGGCGCGCCGATTTCCCGGCGGCGTAGAGCGTCACCGCGCCCTGGCCATACACGCGCCAGCCGCCCGGCGCGTCGTCGATCATGCCGGTGCGCTCGTCGATGCCGATCAGCACGCTGCCCGGCAGCAGCGCGGCCAGGCGCGCGGCCCAGCTTCGGCCAAACGTGTTGTGGTGCGGCAGCACGCAGGCGTTCGGCACCAGGCCCAGCCCCGGCCGCACCTGGCCGGCCTGCGGGTCGTAGTAGTGCTCGCACAGCACCATCGCGCCCGCGCTGCTGCCGGCGATCACCGCGCCGGCCGCGTGGGCTTCCAACACAGCTCGCCAGCTGGCGCTGTCGCGCAGCGACTGCCCGAGATGGTGCGGAAAGCCGCCCAGCAGGTAGATCAGCCGCGCGCCGCGCAGCGCGCCCGCCACCGCCGGGTCGTCGGCCGAGGCCCGGTCGGTCAGCGGCAGCACCGCCACCTGGCGCGCCCCCAGGCTCGCGAACCAGCGCGCGCCGTTGCCGCCCGCGCGCTGGTGGTTGCCGTCGGGCGCGGCGGCGGCCGGAATGATCGCCAGCGGCGCGTCCGGCCCGCCGGCCAGCTCGATCGCCCGCCGGTCGGCATCGGCCATGCGCCCGCCGAACTCGGCGCCGCCTGCGAGAAGCACGTATCCCATGGCTCACCTGCATCAAAGCGCCGATCATACCACGAAACCTGCGCGGCCCGCGCATATTATACCAACTCCGTTTGATTACTTGTGTTTTCTTGTGCGGCGCCCGGCAAAGCCGGGCGCCGCACAAAAAAGAAATTTCCGGGGCGGCGAAGCCACCCCGAACCCCCACCATAATCCAAGCGATCAGCCGGATTTGGTATTATACTCCGGTGGCGGCCTGGCCTGCGCCGCCGCGCGTTTGGTGAAGAAGCGCTATTCGCCGGTGAAGAATTATTTCCGCACAACCGCGGGCCGGCGATGTATGCTGGCGCTGCAGTGAGGCAGCACACGTGGCCCGGATGCCAATACTACCGTCCGCTACGGTATGGCCCTGGCAGCTGGAACCGCCGGAGTGCGCCGGCCAGGTTATGTTTCGGGGGCGCTGAGTAGCGCGTTGCACCGGGCGCTGGCCAACGAACCTCCGGCGAGGATTGAGCGACAGGAAAATGCGTCGCGCTGTGTGAGCACAGCTGCGCGCGGGCCTGGCACCGGCCACGCTGCCCACTGTATTCTCGCACAATGTCACTCTGTAGCGTGGGGCCGGCCGCATCACAGCGAAGCTCGAAATTCGGCGCTTGCGCAACAGCGCCGATGGTGGGGCGGGCGGCGCCGCCTGAAGCGAAGGAGGCGCACGAACTATTCTTACCGGACAATCAAAGAAGGCGAATCGTTGCAGTAGGCGCGCGCCGGAAGCACCGGCGCGCGCCGCTTGTTGGCCTCCGGAGTGATCGGATCTTCCCGTAGTGTAAAGGTTTCTTTTCGCCCTTTGCGCGGCGCCCGGCGTACCATAGCCCTGCGCACACACCCTTCGCCGCCCCCGCCCGGCACGCGCCGCCGGCCGATCTGCTGCGCCGCTTTTCGCAATAGCACACTGGAGCGCCCTATGAGCCTCATGCCCCGCACGATGCTCCGCCTACTTGCCACAGCCGGCGCGCTTGGCGCCGCAACTTTCGGCACCGTCTGGTTCGCCCTGCGCCCGTGGTACACCCACTGGGGCGCCACCCCCGAAGAGGCCCGCCGCACGCTGCCCGGCGACGAGCTGATCGCCCAGCCGCACCCGCTCAGCGTACGCACCAAGGCCGTGACGATCGGCGCGCCGGCAGCGCGCGTGTGGCCCTGGCTGGTGCAGCTTGGGCAGGGCCGCGGCGGGCTCTACTCCTACGAGTGGATCGAGAACCTGATCGGCATGGAGATGCACAATGCCGACCGGATCATCGCCGAGTTTCAGCATATCCGCGTCGGCGACCTGGTGCGTATGGGGCCCGAGGGCAAGGCCCCGCCGCCGTTTGTGGTCGAGCGGATCGAGCCGGGCAAGCTGCTGGTGATCGGCCACCGCGACTCCGGCGGCGCGAGCTGGCACGATACCTACGCGTTTGTGCTCGAGCCGATCGACGCGCGCAGCTGCCGGCTGATCCACCGCAGCCGCGCTCGCGCGCTGTTCTCGTTCGACCGCACGCTCGAGCCCGGCTACTTCATCATGGAGCGCGGCATGCTGCTGGGCATCAAGCGCCGCGCCGAGCGCAACCACGGCCTGGGCCTGGCCGCGCCCGAAATCTAGCGCCGCAGCTTCCCCGCCGCGAGGGGCGGGCGCCTGCCCCTCGCGCTCCCTTCTTCAGGCTCTTCATTTAGCACCGCTTACGCCGTACGCGTTTTTGCCTTCGGCAGAGCGGTACTTTTTCACGTATGGTGCTCAGAAGGTGGCGCTTTGCGCCACCTTCTGAGCACAAAAAGTACAGTTCCATGCTGCCGCAGGCAGAAGGAGCCCATATCGCAGGCGACCGCGTAAGTCCTGCCATGTTCACGAGTTACGCGGTGGGGGTTTGGCTGGTGGCGGCCACGGCGGTGGCCGCCACCAGCCAAAAAGAGTGATTTTGGAGGGCTTGCGCCCTCCAAGCCTCCCACGCGGGAGGACACCGCGTAACTTGTGTCATGTTGGGAAAAATGGGCGCCGGCGCACATTCGGCCATGGTGGCGCATGCCTCGTGGCGCCGAAAGCGCTGCCGGGCTGCCCTGAGGCATGATCGCCAAGCGCTCGTGCAGGCACGGCCTGCGCCCAGCCAGGGCGTAGCGCCCGCGCCGCGGCGTGCTATACTGGGCATACCCATCGCGTACACCAGCATACAAGGAGACGCAGCTATGAGCGCACAGGAGCAGCTGCCCGCCGCGGCGCGGGTGGTGATCGTCGGCGGCGGCGTGATCGGCGCAAGCGTGGCCTACCACCTGGCCAGGGCCGGCTGGGCCGACGTGCTGCTGCTCGAGCAAAACCAGCTGGCCGCCGGCACCAGCTGGCACGCCGCCGGGCTCGTCGGCCGGCTGCGCACCACCACCAGCATGACCAAGATCAACAAGTACAGCGCCGAGCTGTACGCCGGCCTCGAAGCCGAAACCGGCCACCCGATCGGCTGGAAGCAGGTAGGCAGCCTGATCGTCGGCAAGTCCGAGCAGCGCATGACCCAGCTGCGCCGCACCGCCGCCATGGCCGCGATCATGGGCGTCGAGGCGCACGTGATCGGCCCGCGCGAGGCCTACGACAGGTGGCCGCTCATCCGCTACGACGACCTGCTGGGCGCGGTGTGGCTGCCCAACGACGGCAAGCTCATCCCCAAGGAGCTGGCGGTGGCGCTGGCCAAGGGCGCGCAGCTGCGCGGCGCGGCCGTGCGCGAGGGCGTGCGCGTGGCCGATATTCTGCACGAGAACGGCCGCGCCGTCGGCGTACGCACCGCCGACGGCGCGACGGTGCGCGCCGAGTACGTGGTACTGTGCGGCGGCATGTGGTCGCGCCAGCTCGCGCTGCGCTGCGGCGTCAGCCTGCCGCTCTACGCCGTCGAGCACCACTACGTCGTCAGCAACCCGATCGACGGCGCCTTCGACGAGCTGCCGGTCGGCCGCGACCCCGACCTGTGCATCTACTTCCGCGGCGAGGGCGGCGCGGTGATGCTAGGCGCGTTCCAGGCGCGCTCGAAGCCGTGGGTGGCCGATGTGCCCGACGACTTTGCGTTTCAGCTGATCGGCGACGACTGGGAGAAGTTCGCCGAGCCGCTGGCCGGCGGCCAGTGGCGCATCCCCGCGCTGAACACCAGCGGCTTCGCGCGCTTCGTCAACGGCCCCGAGAGCTTTACGCCCGACAACAACTTCCTGATGGGCGAGACGCCCGAGCTGCGCAACCTGTTCGTCGCCGCCGGCTTCAACTCGGTCGGCATTGCCTCGGCCGGCGGCGCGGGCCGCTACCTGGCCGAGTGGCTGATCGACGGCCACATGCCGATCGACCTGTGGTCGGTGGACATACGGCGCTTCGGCGGCTACGCCAACACCACCGCCTACCTGCGCGAGCGCTCGGCCGAGGTGCTGGGGCTGCACTACCAGATGGCCTGGCCCAACCGCGAGTTCGAGACGGCGCGCAACCTGCGGCTCAGCCCGCTGCACGACCGGCTGGCCGCCCAGGGCGCCTGCTTCGGCGTGAAGGCAGGCTGGGAGCGGCCGAACTGGTTCGCGCGCCCCGGCCAGCGCCCCGAGGCCGAGTACTCGTTCGGCCGCCAGAACTGGTTCGATAACCACGCCGCCGAGCACCGCGCCGCGCGCGAGGCCGTGGCCGTGTTCGACCAGAGCGGCTTCGCCAAGCTGCTGCTGCAGGGCCCCGACGCGCTGGCGGCGCTGCAGCGTATGTGCGGCAACAATCTCGACGTGCCGCTGGGCCGTGCTGTGTACACCGCCATGCTCAACGAGCGCGGCGGCTTCGAGAGCGACCTGACGGTGATCCGCGTCGGCGCTGCCGAGTTCCAGATCATCACCGGCACCGCCCAGGCCACCCACGACGCCGACTGGATCCGGCGCGGACTGCGGCCCGGCGAGCGCGCCGAGCTGGTGGACGTGACCGATGCCACGGCGGTGATCGGCGTGATGGGGCCGCGCTCGCGCGAGCTGCTACGCCGCGTGAGCGACGCCGACTTCTCGAACGCAGCGTTTCCGTTCGGCACCTCGCGGCTGGTGGCGATCGGCATGGCCACGGCGCGCGCCGTGCGGATCACCTACGTCGGCGAGCTTGGCTGGGAGCTGCACGTGCCGGCGGCGCAGGCCGCCCCGGTGTACGATGCGCTCATGGCCGCCGGGCGCGAGCTGGGCGTGACCAACGCCGGCCACTACGCGATCAACTCGCTGCGGCTCGAGAAGGGCTACCGCGCCTGGGGCGCCGAGCTTTCGCCCGACGACACGCCGCTCGAGGCCGGCCTGGGGTTTGCGCTGGCCTGGGAGAAGCCCGGCGGCTTTGCCGGGCGCGAGGCGCTGGCGCGCCAGCGCGCCGCCGGGCTCGGCCGCATGCTCGCCACGTTCGTGCTCGACGACCCGGCGCCGGTGCTGTGGGGCGCCGAGCCGATCGAGCGCGACGGCGCCACCGTCGGCTACACCAGCTCGGGCAGCTACGCCCACACGCTCGGCGCGGCGATCGGCATGGGCTATGTCGCCAGCCCCAGCGGCGTCTCGGCCGAGTGGCTGCGCACCGGGCGCTACGCGATTGTGATCGCCGGCGAGCGCTACGCCGCGCGAGTGTTTCTGCGCCCGCCCTACGACCCCGAGCGCGCGCGGATTCTGGCGTAGCCGCGCCTTGCGCATACGCGCCGCAGCTGTTTGCCGTTTGTGTGCTGTTCTCTTCGCCGCGAGCCTGGAGCAGCGCACAAACGGCCGGCCTGCGCGCTCGCCCCCGCCCCCCCGAAGCCTCGCCGCGCGCCGGCCGCAGGCCCGTACCAATTCGCTACCAGCTCGACTCCCGATCGTACCGTCCTGTCATCCTCGCGTCATCCCGCGCTCTCCTAACTTCAATAGCACACGAGTAGACTCAGCATAGCAACACGCGGGCGCGAGCCTGCCAACATACGTCATCGAGCTGCTATGCGAACTATTCTGCGGCGCTACAACCCAAACCTGTTTCTGGCGCTGGCGCTGGCGCTGGCCTACCACGGCGCGCTGCTGCTGACCGGCACCTACAAAGGCACCTACGACGCCTACGTGCACATCTTCTTCGCCGACCACTACGCGCGCGCCTGGTTCGACCACTGGGAGCCGCGCTGGTACACCGGCTTCCCGATGGTCAGCTACCCGCCTGGCTCGCAGCAGTCGATCGCGCTGCTCTCGTACCTGGTGGGCTTGCAGAACGGCTTTGTGATCGTGGCGACCTTCGCGGTGCTGAACGTAACGCTGGGGATCTACCGCTTCTCGCAGATCTGGGTGAGCGAAGAGGCCGCCGGCTACGCCGCGCTGCTGACGGTGTTCGCCTCGTGCATCGCCGAGACGGTGCACGTGTTCGGCCAGCTGCCGACGATGTTCTCGCTCGGGTTTCTGCTCAACGCCCTGCCGTTCGTCTACCACTGGATGCGCGAGGGCCGGCTGCGCTGGCTCATTACGGCCTGGCTGCTCAACGCCGCCACCACCGCCGGCCACCACGTCACCACGCTGTTTGGCGCCGTGTTCTTCGTGGCGCCGGTGATCGCGCTGGCGATCGTCGAGGCGCTGCGCCAGCCGCTACCCGACGAGCCGGGCCAGCACCCTGCGCTGATCACCCGCAAGAACGTGCGCGCGCTGCTGGCCCGGCGCGCCCGCCGCGCGCTGCCGGCGCTCACGCGCGCCGCGATCTACGGCCCCGGCCTGATCATCGCGCTGGTGCTGGTGGTGCTGCCCTACTGGCTGTGGAGCAAGAACGACCCGATCAACCAGGTGACCATCCCGCACGCCTCGCGCGACTCGTTCATCAAGAACACCGCCGCCGGGCTGGTGTTCTGGCTGGTGCCCTACGGCCTCTCGCTGCTGGTGCTGCCCTACGTGCTGTACAAGGGGCTGACCACGCGCGCCTGGCCTATGGCGCTCTCGTGGGCGCTGCTGTTCTTCCTCGGCACCGGCGGCACCACGCCCTACCCAAAGATGCTGCTCGGCGGCTCGTTCGATGTGCTCACGCTCGACCGCTTTACCTTCTGGGCCACGATCACCCAGCTGCCGCTACTCGGCGAGTTCGTGGTGAGCCTGCGCCACGGCCGGCTGGCGCGCTACACCCGCGAGCAGTTCGGCGACATCACCTGGCGCCTCGTGCAGATCAGCCTGGTCGTCGCCTACCTGCTGATCTCGATCTTCGTGGCCAACCTCACCAAGTTCCGCAAGTTCCAGCCCGACCCGATCAACACGCAGCCGATCGCGACGTTTCTCGAGAAAGACGAGCACTGGCGCTGGCGCTACCTTACGCTCGGCTTCGGCGACCAGATGGCATGGCTCTCGGCCCAGACCAGCGCCAGCTCGGTCGACGGCAACTACCACTCGGCCCGCCGCCTGCCCGAGATGACCAGCACGCCGGTCGAGCGGCTCGAGGGCGCCAAGTACAGCGGCGTGCCCGGCATCGGCTCGCTGCAGCAGTTCCTGGCAGTGCCCGAGAAGTATAATCTGAAGTTCATCTTCTCGAACGACCAGTTCTACGATCCGCTGCTGTTTTTCTCGGGCTGGCACCGGCTCCAGCGCCTCGAGAACGGCATCATGGTCTGGGAGCGCGAAGACATCCCGCCCATGCCCGAGGCGCCGCCACGCAAGGAGATCCCCTACTACCAGCGCGTCATGTGGGGGGTTGTGCCAATGAGCGCGATCACCGCCGCGCTGATCGCGTTTGCGGCGCCGGTCTGGTGGCCGTACCTGCGCTGGCTGTTTTCGCGAAGCAGAGACGAGCGGCCAAAAACCAAACCCAGGTGGGCGATCGGCCGGCGCCTGCTTCAGCGTAGCGGCCTCCCTGGCCTGTGGTTCTTCGTGCTTCGCCTCGCGCCCGCGCTCAACCGGCGGCTGCTGGCGTGGTCGGCCCTGCCGGCCGGCGACGACTCGCCGCAGGTGCGCTGGCAGGTGTGGCTCGGCTGGGCCAGCCGGCTGCCGCGCCCGCGCCCGGCCACGCCCACCGCGCAGCACGTGCGCCTGGCGCTGCTGACCGCGATCGGCCTCGCGGGTGCCGCCAGCGCCGCCGGGTGGTACCGCGCGCTGGCGCATACGCCCACGGCAGTGGTGCAGGGCTACTACGACGATCTCGACTTCCGGCGCTTCAGCATGGCCTACGAGCGGCTCGACCCGCAGACCCGCCCCGGCTACGACCAGTACCTGATCGACCTATCGGTGCAGGGCGGCATGGTCGCCTCGTATGGCAAGCTCAACAATGTGCGCGTCACCACGCTCGCGGCCGAGCCTGAGCGCGTCACGCTGGTCGCCGCCACCGACTGGGTCACGTCGCTGTCGTCATATTCGACCACGCAGACGCTGACGCTGGTGCGCCGCGACGGCCAGTGGTACATCGAGCCCGATCCCGTCGACAACACCGTACCGCCCGAGCAGTTCTTTCGGCGCGGCGAGGTCGGCTATGTCGCCGCCGGCCGCCGCCGCGTCACCAACCAGCCAACCTCGTTCAACGACATACTCGACCGCCCCGATCTGCAGGTGCTCTCGGCGCGGCTGGTGAAGCACAACGGCCGCTACAGCGTCGTCGGCGAGCTGATCAACAACGCCTCCGACCCGGCCGACGCGACCGTCACGGCGTTTCTGCGCGACGCCGACGGGCAGGAGCTGATCCGCTACAACGCCCAGGAGGGCATGGTTCACAAGCTGCTGCCGAAAGAAGCGACGCCGTTCAGGGTCGACTTCGAGGGCGTGGCCGGCGCGGTGCTCTCCGACACGCTCGACCTGAAGAACTTCAAGCCCGGCGCGTTCACCCCGCCGATCCTCACGCGGCCGATCGGCAGCTTCGGCGTGTATGCCAAAGGCGTGGCGACGCAGCGCGACCTCGACCGCGGCCTGACGCTGCAGAACCTGCAGGTACAGCCATTGCCCGGCGGCGGCGCGCGCCTGACTGGCCAGCTGCTCAACACCGGCACCCACGAGGCCACCATCCCGCACGTGCTGCTGACATACTACGACGCGCGCAACCAGGTCGTGTGGGTCGATCACGTGTTTATTCGCGACGCCGTGCGCCCGCAGCACATGCAGCAGATCGATATCGCCCTGACGCCATACGGCGAGCTGCAGCCGGTGCTTGGCGCGGGCGACCTGCTGGCCGCCCCGGAGCGGCCGGATCGCTCGGCGCAGACCGCGTGGCGCGAGCGCATTGCGCTGCCGCCCGGCCTTGGCTACGCGGCGCTGCGCGTCAGCGTCCACGCATTCGAAGGGAGCGCGCTGTGATCGCGAGCGCACACAGGCTGCGGGCCGGCGCAATCGGCCGGCCAGTTTCTCGGCTGCTCGGCTGCCTGGCGCTGTGCCTGGCGCTCGGCGGCTGCGCCGGCAGCGCTGCAACAGCCGCCGCGCCCGCGCTTGATGGCGCGGTGCTGGTGCAGGCGCCCGCCGAGGTGCAGGCTGGCGCGCCGGCGCCGGTGCTGCTGGCGCGCCCCGACGCGCCCGATGGCCTGGCGGCCAGCCTGGTGGCCCAGGGCAGCTACGGCGTGCGGGTGTACCGCGCGGCCTTTCACAAGGGCCAGGCGCAGTTCCAGATCCCCGGCGAAGACACCCGCCAGGCGGGCCTGGTGACGCTGATCGCCCAGGCCGGCACGGCGCGCGGGCATGCCCAGCTGCGCGTGCTGCCCGGCCCACCAGCCGAGCCCCTCACGCCGCTGGTTGGCCCGCGCGCGGTGATTGCCGACGGCCAGCACCAGGCGATGGTTGTGGCGGTGCCGTTCGACGATTATGGCAACCCAATGGCCGACGGCACGCCGGTAGAATTTCGCGCGCAGCACCCCGACGGGCAGATCGAGCAAACCACCGCCACCGTGTCGCACCTGGTGGCCTGGTGGAGCATCGCCTCGGGCACGCGCGCCGGCCACGCCACGCTCGCGGCCAGCGCAGGCGCCGCGCACGGCCCCGACGCCGGCTTCGACGAAACTCCCGGCTGGCCGGTGGCGTTTGGCCTGAGCGCCAGCCCCGCCGGCGTGCCCGCGGATGGCCACAGGCTGGTAACGCTGCGCACCGAGGTGATCCGCGACCGCTTCGGCAACCCGATGCTCGACGGCACGCTGGTGACATTTGCGGCCGAGATGCCGGATGCCACGCGGCGCTTCATCCCGGCCTACACGATCGACGGCGCGGCCGAGGCCCAGCTGCAGGCCCCGGCCACACCCGGCACCGCGACGGTACGAGCCACGCTGTATGGCGTCGAAAGCCAGCCGCTCGCGCTGACATTCGCGCCAGGCCCGGCCGTCGGCGTATTCGCGCTCCAAGCCCAGGTGAACGCGCGCGACGGCGCGGTATCGCTCGAGGCCGGCCCGCTGCTGAGCGCGCTCGGCCAGTTCGTGCCCGACGGCACGCTCGTGCAGTTTCGCCTTAGCGGCCCCGACGGTTCGGCGCAGCAGGCCAGCGGCAGCGCGCTGAACGGCCGCGCGCGCGCCGAGCTGCGGCTGCACGATCTGCAGCCCGGCAGCTACACCGCCGAGGCGCAGGCCGGATCGGGCCACGGCAGCGCCAGCTTCATTGTGCGGTAGGCCATGGCAAAGCAACGCGCCAAGCTGCTGATCTGGATCGTGCTGCTGGCCTGCGCCACCAGCGCCGCCTGGGGTGCCGTGCGCGGCGCCACCGAGCTGCTGGCCTACTTCGAGCGCGGCGCCGACCCCGCCAGCGCGCTGAATATCGTGCCGAACGTCGCGCCCGATCTGCACAACCGCCTGGCCTGGGACGCCGACGACGCCGACACCGCCCGGCCGATCGACGCCTTTACGCGCTCGCAGATCGAGGTGGCGTACCAGCGCGCCTGGCTCCAGTGGAACCTCTCGTATATCAAAGGCGAGCCGTACGGCCTGAAGACCTACTTCACCGGCCCGGCGCTGGCCGCCGCCGGTGACGCGGTGCGCGCCAGCGCAGCCGGCCAGCTGCGCGTCGAGCAGATCGATACCGACCACCAGCTCCAGCTGCACTTCTACAGCGCCAATGGCTCGATCGCGGCGTTCACCGACCACGGCGCGCTGGTAGCCCAGGTGATCCGCGATGCCTCGGGCACAGTGGTGTACGCCGGCGAGACCCGCGCCGACTACGACGTGGTGATGATCATCGAAGACGGCGCCTGGCACGTGCGCCACTGGCTGCGCCGCGACGCAGCCCCCGCGCCCGCCGCCGGCCCCGCCCGATCGTGCGCGGGCTGCGTCGCGCTGGCCCAGGCCGCCGCGACGCCGCGCCTCGAGCGCAACGGCGCGTCGTTCGTGGCGGCCGGCGCCAACTACTACCCGCAGGCTACGCCGTGGGACGCGTTCTGGGCGCAGTACGACCCGGCGATCATCGACCGCGACTTCAGCAGGATCAAGGGCCTGGGCCTGAACTCAGTGCGCGTGTTCGTGCCCTACCAGCAGTTCGGCGGCGCGCGCATTGCCCCGGCTATGCTCGCCCACCTGGCCGATCTGCTCGACCGGGCGCAGGCCCAGCGGCTTGTGGTGATCGTGACGCTCTTCGACTTCCGCGCCGAGTACGACCTGCTGCACTGGCCCGACGCCGACCGCCACCTGGAGGCGCTGCTCACGCGCTTCGCCAGCCACCCGGCAATTCTGGCCTGGGATCTGAAAAATGAGCCCGACCTCGACGACGCCAGCGCCGGCGCGGCAGTGGTGGACGCCTGGCTGGCGCATATTGCCGCGCAGGCGCGCCGCTACGACCCCAACCACCTGCTGACAATCGGCTGGTCGTCGGCGGGCGCGGCGCGCAGGCTCGCCGGCAGCGTCGACCTCGTGCAGTTCCACTTCTACGCCCCGGCCGGCACGCTTGCCGCGCAGTACGCCGCGCTCCAGAGCGCCGCGCCGGGCCGGCTGCTGCTGCTGGGCGAGTTCGGGCTGCCCACCTGGAACAGTGTGTTCCCCAATGGCCACACCGAGGCCGAGCAGGCCGCCTACTACGCCGATGTGCTCGCGGCGGCGCGCCGCGCGGGCGGCGCGGGCTACCTAGCCTGGACGCTCTACGACTTCGCCAGCGTGCCGGCCAATGTCGCCGGTCGCTGGCCGTGGCAGACCGGGCCACAGCGCCACATGGGCCTCCTCCGCGCCGACGGCAGCGCCAAACCTGCGGCCAGCTTGCTCGCCCCCGGCGCGCCGCTGAGCACGCCTGCGCCGCCGGCCTGGGCACGCCTGCTCAAGCCATTCTGGCTGCTGCTGCTGGGCGGCCTGCTCGCCAGCATCCTTCCGCTCGACCGCTGGGCGCGCCGCGCCGAGGGCCATGGCCCCAGCCGCGCCACCATCCGCCGCCGCCTGCAACGCTTCGAGTAATACCAACTCCGTTTGATTACTTGTGTTTTCTTGTGCGGCGCCCGGCTTTGCCGGGCGCCGCACAAACGAAATGGGGGCGGCTTCGCCGCCCCAAACCCCCACCAAAGTGTAAGTCATCAAGCGAATTTGATATAACACCCCGCCTGCGCCGGCGCGGGCCGTGTGGCGGTGCGCCGCTCAATTGCCAAAACCGGTATTACAAACCAAAAAACCATCTTTTTCGTTGGGCAAACTTTTTACATTTCCAACATTATATCCCGCAGTATAAAGAAAAATAAGCGCCGATTTATCCGAATTCGGCTGAAGATTCGTTTTTAGTATGTACAGCAGCAATGCCCGATTGTGAATTTAATATCGTTCTACCTGCTTAGAAGTAACCGGCTCATGAATTTATTGCATACAGCTACGTAAAAACCTTGGCTATTTTCATTCAAATCTATACATCTATGCAAATCATGCTATACTACTCCACACTCCCTGCACACTGGCACGCTGCGAACGAACACATGCTCGGTTCGTCTTGCCCTGAATCGCCCAGGATTGGTACCGCGACCACAGACGAGGTTCCTATGTTCAAACGCCTACCCTGGCTGGCGGCGCCCGTCGCGCGCCGGGCAATGCTTGTGGCCGGTGTAGCGCTGCTGTTTTTTCTGTGTGCCAGCGCCAGCCGGCTGCTGGTGATCGAGCCGCTGCGGGTGGCGGTGGTCTGGCCGCCAAGCGGCCTGCTGCTGGCGGCGCTGCTGCTGAGCGAGCGGCGCACCTGGCCGGGCTTGCTCGGCGCGGTATTCGCCGCCAACCTGCTGGCAAACGCGCTCACCGACATGGCTCCGGCGGCAAGTGCCGGCTTGGCGCTCGCCAACTGCGCCGAGGCGGCGCTGGTAGCCGCGATTGTCGCGCGCCGGGTTGGCGCGCCGCTCGCAGTACGCCGGCTGCGCCAGGCCGGCGGGTTCGTCTTGTGGGGCGCGGTGCTCGGCAACGCGCTCGCGGCGCTGCTTGGCGCGGCGGTGTCGTACCTAGCATTCGGCATGCCATTCGCCAATGCATGGCTGGCCTGGTGGATCAGCGATGGGCTGGGAATGCTGCTGGTTGGCGCCGCGCTGCTGGCCTGGTTTGGCGACCCCAGGCCGGCGGGGCAGCTGTCGCTCGCCTGGCTGGCCGAGCTGGCGCTGCTATTTGCCAGCTCGCTCGCGGTGGCGCTGTTCACCTTCGCCACCGCGCCGAGCTTATTTCGCTACACCTACCAGATCTTCCCGTTTGTGATCTGGGCCGCCGTGCGCTTTGGCCCGCGCCAGAGCACCCTGATAGCCCTGCTGCTGGCGGCGGTGGTGCTGGGGGCCACGGCGCAGGGCAGCGGGCCGTTCGCCACAGCCGGCGAGCCGCCGCTCTGGCAGATTCAATCGGCGCAGATCTTTCTGTGGGTCGTGAGCATCTCGGCGCTCGTGCTGTCGGCGATCGTACAAGAGCATCAGCAGGCCAAAGGCGATCTGCAGCACGCCCAGAATAGCCTGCAGTATGCGCTCACCGGCCTCGAGCAGCGCGTCGCGGCGCGCACCGCCGAGCTGACTGCAGCGAACATGCGGCTCCAGCAAGAGATCGGCGAGCGCGAGCGCGCCGAGACGTTCCTCAGCACGGTGCTGCGCCAGCTGCCGATCGGCGTCACGATCGTCGACGCGCCCTCGGGCCAGACGCTGCGCCGCAACGCCGAGGCCGACCGCATCCTGGGCCAGATCAGCACCGCTCGCTCGCTGCAGCTTTTTCACCCCGGCGGCCAGCCCTACCAGCCCGACAATACCCCGATCGCCCGCGTGCTGCGCGAGCACATCGTCGTGCGCCAGGAGAATATGATCTTGCGGCGCGGCGACGGCAGCGAGGTGGTGCTGGCAGTAAACGCCGCGCCGGTCTACGACACGGCCGGGCAGCTGCTGGCCGCCGTCGGCACCTTCCACGACATCTCGAACCTGCGCGAGATGGAAAGCACCCTGAGCCGTAGCCGGGCCCAGCTCGCCAGCGTGATCGACTCGGCGATGGACGCGATTATCACGATCGACGAGCGCCAGCGCATCACCATGTGGAACACCGCCGCCGAGCAGATGTTTCTGAGCCCGACGGCCCAGGCGCTCGGCCAGCCAATCGACCGCTTCATCCCCGCGCGCTATGCCGAGGCGCACCGCGAGCATATTTACGCCTTCGGCCGCACCGGCACCAGCAACCGCACCATGGGCGAGCAGCGCGCGCTGGCGGCGCTGCGCGCCAATGGCGAAGAGTTCCCGATCGAAGCCTCGATCTCGCAGGTGACGATCGAGGGCCACAAGCTCTACACTGTGATCTTGCGCGACATCACCGCGCGCGTGCGCGCCGAACAGGCGCTGCGCAAATCCGAAGAGCGCTTCTCGAAAGCGTTTCACCTCAACCCGATCGCCATGGTGATCAGCTCGCTGGCCGACGGGCGGATCATCGACGTGAATGATGGCTTCCTGCGGCTGTTCGGCCTCCCGCGCGACGAGGTGATCGGCCAGACCTCGCTGCTGCTGGATATGTGGCAGCAGCCCGCCGACCGCGCCCTGGCAATCGCGGCCATCCAGCGCGATGGCGCCCTGCGCGACATGGAGGTGCGCATTCGCGCCAGCGGCGAAAATCGCGACGTGCTGCTCTCGGCCGATCTGCTGCAGCTGGCCGGCGAGGCGTGCATCCTCACCACGCTCTACGACATCAGCGAGCGCAAGCACGCCGAGCAGGCGCTGCACGAGAGCCGCCAGCAGCTCCAGGCCATCCTCGACAACGCGCCGGCGCTGATCTCGCTCAAGCGGCCGAATGGCGACTATATGCTGGTGAACCGGCGCTTTGGCACGCTGTTTGAGCGCGCGCCCGAGACGATCATCGGCCGCAGCGACGCCGAGCTGTTTCCGCCCGCGCTGGCTGCGACGCTCCAGGCCAACGACCAGGCCGTGCTCCAGCGCGGCCGGCCGATCGAGCTGGAAGAGATCGTGCCGCTGCACGACGGGCCGCACACCTATAGCTCGATCAAGTTTCCGCTGGTCGATCTGCGCGGCGAGGCCTACGCGCTCTGCAGCATCGCCACCGACATCACCGAGCGCAAGCTGCTCGAGGCCCAGCTGGTACAGGCCCAGAAGATGGACAGCATCGGCCAGCTCGCCGGCGGCATCGCCCACGATTTCAACAACCTGCTTACGGCGATCAGCGGCTACACCGAGCTGGTGCTGGCCGGCCTGGCCACCACCGACCCCTCGCGCGACGACCTGGAGGAGGTGCTGAAGGCCGCCAACCGCGCCACCACGCTCACGCGCCAGCTGCTGGCATTCGCGCGCCGCCAGCCGATCGCCCCGCACGTGATCAACCTCAACACGCTCGTCACCGATATCGACAAGCTGCTGCGCCGCCTGATCAGCGAGGATATCGCGCTCGACATCCGGCTCACCCCCGGGCTCCACCCGGTGAAGGTCGACCCCGGCCAGATTGAGCAGGTGGTGCTGAACCTGGTGGTGAACGCGCGCGACGCCATGCCCGAGGGCGGCTACCTGCTGATCGAGACGGGCAATGTGATCCTCGACCCGCGCTACGCCCACGGCCACCTCGACATCCCGGCCGGCCGCTACGTGATGCTGGCCGTCACCGACAGCGGCATGGGCATGGCGCCCGAGGTGCAGGCGCACGTGTTCGAGCCATTCTTCACCACCAAAGATCCCGGCAAAGGCACCGGCCTGGGCCTCTCTACGTGCTATGGCATTGTGAAGCAGCACGGCGGCACGATCTGGATCTACAGCGAGATCGGCCAGGGCACCACCGTGAAGGTGTACCTGCCCGAGAGCGACGCGGTGCTGTCCACCTCGGCGCCCAAGCTCGACGCCCAGATGCCCGGCGGCGGCGAGACGATCCTGCTCGTCGAGGACGAAGACGCGGTGCGCGCGCTGGCCGCGCGCAGCCTGCGCGCCTGCGGCTACACGGTGATCGAGGCGATCAATGGCGCCGAGGCGCTGCGGATCGCGCGCGCCTACGCGCCGGCGACGATCCACATGCTGCTTTCCGACGTGGTGATGCCGCAGATGGGCGGCAAGGCCGTGGCCGAGCAGGTGACGGCGCTGTACCCGAACATCAGGGTGCTGTTCATATCCGGCTACACCGAGCACGCGACACTGCACAACAGCCGGATCGACGCCGGCAGCGCGTTTCTGCAAAAGCCGTTCACGCCCGCGCTGCTGGCGCGCAAGGTGCGCGATGTGCTCGATAACCTGTAGAAGTTATGCACTTGCGTGATTCGGCTGCCCTAAACGGCGAGATTGAGCCTGCGGCAGCTGTGTGCGGTTTTCCGCGCGGAAGAGGGGGGATTATTGTTGGCTGTGTGGTGCGGTCGCGGCCGCGACCGCACCACACAGCCAGATTGTTCACCCCTCCCCTGGCAGGGGAGGGGTAGGGGAAGGGGTCGACAGACGTTGCACGAGCCCTGCGTCCTAAACCTGATCTAGCGCGGCGGCACGCCGATTGATGGTATCATGCAACCTCACACCAGGGCGGCGCGTATGATCTGCTGCACACATCCTCGCCAGCAGCGCCACCCAAGCTACGCATATACTGGAGCGATGCATGATTGCTACACATGGCGCGCCGATGATCGAGGCCAGCGGCCTCCAGAAGCGCTACGGCGATACCCTCGCCGTGAAAGGCGTGAACCTCCAGGTTCAGCCCGGCGAGATCTTCGGCTTCCTCGGGCCAAACGGCGCCGGGAAAACCACCACGATTAAAATGCTGATCGGCCTGCTGCGCCCCTCGGCCGGCACGGCGCGCATCGGCGGCCACGATATTCAGCGCGAGCCGATCGCCGCGAAATCGCTGATCGGCTACGTGCCCGACCAGCCCTACCTGCCCGAGAAGCTTACCGCGCGCGAGTTCCTCGAGTTCACCGCCGGGCTCTACCAGCTCGACCGCGCGGCGGCGCGGCGGCGCGGCGAGGAGCTGCTGCGGCTGTTCGGCCTGAGCGACCGCGGCGACGACCTCGTGGGCGGCTACTCGCACGGCATGCGCCAGAAGACCGCGCTGGCCGGCGCGCTGCTGCACAACCCGCGCGCGTTCTTCCTCGACGAGCCGACCGTCGGGCTCGACCCGCGCAGCGCTCGCCTGATCAAAGACATCCTGCGCGAGGTGTCCGAGCGCGGCACCGCCGTGTTTCTTACCACTCACATCCTCGAGATCGCCGAGCGCATGTGCGACCGCGTGGCGATCATCAGCGGCGGCGAGGTGATCGCCACCGGCACGATGGACGAGCTGCGCGCCGGCCGCGGCGGCGAAAGCCTTGAAGATATTTTCCTCGCGCTTACCGGCGGCGCGGAAGAGGCCGAGATCGCCGACGCGCTGGCCTGAAGTCCTGTCATTGTGGGAGGTTTGGAGGGCTTGCGCCCCCCGAACCCCCACCACGTAAATCCTGCCATTAACAGGAGTTACGCGGTGCGCGTTTTTGCCTTCGGCAGAGCGGTACTTTTTCATGGATGGTGCTCGGATTTTGGCGCTTTGCGCCAAAATCCGAGCACAAAAGAAAGTACAGTACCGCGCTGCCGCAGGCAGAACAAGCCCGTATCGCAGGCGACTGCCTAAGTCCTATCATTAAGAGGGTGCGGCGTAGCCGCATAGAGAACTATGCTCAATGCGATTGGCGTGCTGCTCAGGATGCGCTTCCTGGTGGCGCGCAACACGATATGGCGCGGCAAGCTCGGCCGCAAGATCGGCCTGGTGGCGCTGGCGCTGGGCTTGTGCGCTGCGGCGTACGGGCTGTACTGGCTCACGCGCGGCATCGTGAGCGGCATTACCAGCCCGGAGTTCGCCGAGTTTCTGACGCGCGCCGCCAGCAGCGGCGGCGGGCTGCCGGCCGGCTTTAGCCTCGACGTGCGCACATACCTGCTGGCGATCCCGGCGGCAGTGCTGTTCGGTGCGCTGGTGCTGCTGGTGCTCACCAGCTTCACCACCGTGCTGTCGTCGCTGTACCTTTCGGGCGATATCGATATGCTGCTTGCGGCGCCGGTGCCGATGCGCGCGGTGTTCGTGGTGAAGTTCTTTGGTGGCCTGCTGGTGCCGTATATGCTGCTGCTGTTCCTGCTGGGGCCGTTTCTGCTTGGCTTTGGCCAGGGCCTTGGCTTCGGCGCGGTGTACTTCGTCGCCGCGATGAGCGCGCTGCTGCTGCTGCCGCTGCTGCCCACCGGCCTGGGCGCGCTGCTGACAATGGCGGTGGTGCGGGTGATCCCGGCGCGCCGCGCGCGCGAGATCGTCGGCGTGATCGGCGGCCTCGTCGGCGTGAGCTGGTATATCGTCAGCCAGTTCTCGCGCGAGCTGGCGCCGCGCGTTTCCGATGCGCGTATGCTCGATTACCTGCGGCGCTTCGATACGCCGCTGCTGCCCTCGGCCTGGGCCGGGCGCGCGCTTGTGGCCGCCGGCGAGGGCCGCTGGGCCGTGCTGCTGGCCTACGGCGCGCTGTTCACCAGCCTGTCGCTGGCCGTCTTCGTGCTATGCCTGCTGCTCGCCGAGCGCCTGTACTACGCTGGCTGGTCGAACATGGCTACGCAGGGCGGGCGCGTACGGCGCCGGGTCAGAGGCGCGGAGCCGCAGGCCAGCCCGGCAGCCGCCGAGCCCCAGCCGCGGTTTGCGGCCCTCACCGCTCTGCTGCCGGCCGAGTCGCGCGCGGTGCTGTATAAAGACCTGCGCGTGTTCCCGCGCGACCTGCGCAATCTTCAGCAGCTGATCTTTCCGCTGGTGCTGGCGGCGATCTGGTCGTTCCGGCTCGTCACCGGCGGCGCGCCAGGCCGCGGCGACGGCGCGCCCGAGTGGTTCGGCTCGCTGATGTCGCTGGGCTCGGCCGGTATTAGCTTCTATATCTGCCTGGTGCTTTCCAGCGCGCTGGGCGGCTCGGGGATCAGCCGCGAGGGCAAGGGCTTCTGGCTGCTGAAAGTCGCGCCGATCAGCGCGCGCCGGCTGCTGATCGGCAAGCTGGCGCTGGCGTACCTGCCCTACCCGACCGCCGGCGTGCTGTTCACGCTGCTGCTATCGATCTTGCAGCGCAGCGGCCCGGCCGATCTGGCGCGCGCGCTCGTGCTGGTGCTCGTGGCCGGTTTGGGCGTCAGCAGTATTCTGACCGGCCTTGGCGCTGCGTTTCCCAAATTTGCCTGGGAGAATCCGCGCCAGCAGACGTCGTTGCAGGCCGGCTGCCTGGCGCCCGTCGCCTACCTGCTCTACCTGGCGGTCGCCATTGGCCTCGTGCTGTTCCTGCCCGCGCTGGGCGCGCTGCTGCCAAACATCGCCATTGTGCTGGCGATCGCCGGCTGGGCGATCTTTCTGGCAATCACCGCGCTGGTGATCTGGGGCGCGCTGTGGTTTGGCGCCGCCCGGCTCGAGCAGCTCGAACTGGCGTAGCGCGGCCTGTGAAACGCCGGCAGGCCGCGGCGACATATATCGCCGCGGCCTGCCGGCAGCATTGAGGCTCGTTTAGCGCCGCGCGCCACGCCGGATCAGCAGGCTCGATCCGATCGCCAGCAGCCCGCCCAGCGCCAGCAGCACGGCCAGGTTGCTCTCGTCGCCGCCGGTGCGCGGCAGCCGCTTCGGCGGCGCCGGCGTGGCCTGCGGGGCGCCCGTGGGCTGCCCCAGGGCGGGCGTGGCAGTCGCGTTAGCGACGATCCGGAACGTCACCTGGCTGGTGTTGTTGCCAGGATCGTCGCCGGGGCTGCTGGTGCTGATCGACACGCCATTGCGGCCCTCGGGCGGCTGGGCGCGCTCGTTCACTCGCACGCGAATGCGAATGCCGACCTGCTCGCCCGGCGCCACCCGGCCGATGTCGACGAGCACGGTGCGGCCGCTGCTCGAGACATTGCCGCGCGTGGTTGTGGCCTCGATCACGTCGAGGTAGTCGGGGATGGGGTCGGTTACCACCACGTCCTCGGCGGTGTCGCTGCCGCGATTGCCCACGCTGATGCTGAACACAACCTCGTCGCCGACGCGCGCCTCGGCCACGTTCACCGCTTTGGTGACGAACGGGTCGGCGAGGCCGGGGCTGCCCTTGCGCGGCCCGGGCGTGGCCGTCGGCTGCGGCGTGGTTGGCGGGCTGGTGGGCGTGCGCGTCGGCTGCTCGGTCGGCGTCCCGGTGATTGCGGCCAGCGGGGCGGCCTCGCTGCGCGGCAGTGTTGTGGGAAACAGCGCGGCGGCGAGCAGCGCGATCCAGAGTGCCAGGAAGGCTAGTTTCGTGGCTCGTTGCTTCATAGGGCGATCTGCTCCTGGCCGGCCAGTGTGCGGCCGGCTGTACGTGGGTTTCACGGCGGGCGGTTATGCGGAGCGGTGACACATCCTGAGCGTGTAGGCGATGCCGGCCTGGCGGTTGCGGCGGCTCGTGTGAAACTCGAGTGTCCCGGTACGATTCGGCTGTGCCAGTCCTTTCGCGATCCGCGCCTTCTTGGTCGCTGCTGCCGGCACTACGCGCCAGCGAGCATCGTTAGGTTACCGCTACGATACGGCATCGTGGTACGCTCGCGCGCCGCGAAACCGCAACCCGCCCGATCACACGCTCGGCGCCCGCCCGCCCGCCGCCGAAACTGCCCGGCGGGCTGGCGCGGCGCCGCAACTAGATATTGTGCTCTTCTTCCACAGTTTCCACAAAATGTGGATAAACCGGCAGGGCATATGCCAAAGGTAAGCTCACACCGGCGTGCGTACGGCCAGTATTTCACGCCCGAGGCGGTTGTCGCGTGCTGCTACGCGCTGCTGGGCGGCCTGCTGCCCGCCCAGCCGGCGATTGTCGACCCGGCCTGCGGCGACGGCGCGTTTCTAGGCCACGCGGCAGCGCTTGGCCTCGCGCCGGCCGCGCACCTCGCCGGCTGCGACCTGGACGCCGCGCTGGTGGCCGAGCTGCACGCGCGCGGCCTGGTGGGGGTGCGCAACGCCGACGGGCTCGACCCCGCCAGCCTGCCCGATGCGGCCTTCGACCTGGTGGTGGGCAACCCGCCGTTTGGCGTGGCAACATCGGGCCGGGCCGCGCTGGCTAGCGAGGTGCGCTTTCTGCAGCGCGCCTGTGCGCTGGCCCGGCCGGGCGGCCTGGTGGCGCTGGTGCTGCCGAACGGCGTGCTGGCAAACGAGCGCCTGCGCCTGCTGCGCGCCGATCTGCTGGCGCGTACCACTGCGCTCGCGGTGATCGGCCTGCCGCGCGACACGTTCCGCCACGCGGGCACCAGCGCGGCCTGCAGCCTGCTGCTGCTGCGCATCGCCCCGGCGCCGGCCGGGCACCAGGTGTTCTTCGCGCTGGCCGAGCGGCTGGCCGAGCTGCCGGCGGTGGCGGCGGCCTGGCACGCCCGCCAGCCAGGCGCCGCGCCGCTGGCCTTCTTCCGCCCGCACGGCGCCGAGCTGGCCCAGCGGCTCGACGCGCAGTTCTGGCAGCCCGCGCATACCGCGCTGATCGAGCGCCTGGCCGCGCGCTCCCCGCTGCCGCAGCTGGGCGACCTGCTCGACCAGCCGGGCGGGCTGATCGCCGGGGACCACGTGCGCGCTTCGCGCGGCGAGGCGCGCGGGCCGCAGCTGCCGTATGAGTACTACCAGACGCGCGAATTCCTACCGGCCGGCTACAACTACGCCCGGATCGAGCGCTGCGACGAGCGCGCCTACCGGCGGCTGGCCTACACCGCCGTGCGCCACCACGATATTCTCGTCTCGTGCGCGGGCGTCGGCGGCGCCGGGCGCGGCAGAGTGTGCCTGATCACGCACACGCCCGGCCGATCGTGCACCGGCGACGTGCTGATCGTGCGGGCGCGGCGGGTTGACCCGGTGTTCTTGTTTCTGCTGCTGGCCTCGCGCGCCGGCCAGTCCCAGCTGCTGCGCTGGCAAAATGGCGTCGGCACGGTGAACCTGAGCGCCAACGAGCTGCTGCAGCTGCGCGTGCCGCTGCCGCCCGAGGGTGCGCAGCGCGATTTCGCCGCGCGCTACGAGCCGGTGGCCGCCGCGCACCACGCCGCGATGCAAGCGCTGGGCGCGGGCGATACCGCCGGCTACCAGGCCGCGCGCGCGCATTCCGAGGCGCTGCTGGCCGCGCTGATCGCGGATCTGGAGCAGCGGCTGCTGGGGAAATCCGGCTAGCCATGCGGAAGTGCGTGCTAGCCGATCGACACGCCAATCAGCCGGCCGATCGCAAAGGTAATGCCGGCGGCGGCAAAGCCGATGATCACCTGGCGCATGCCCGAGTACCACACGCTGCGCCCGGTCAGCAGCGTGATCGCGGCGCCAATGCCGAACAGCCCAAGCCCGCACAGCGCCACGCTTGTAAGCACCGCCGCGGCCCCGGACAGAAACAAAAATGGCGCCACCGGCACGATCGCGCCAAGCGCGAACAGCACAAACGACGTCAGCGCCGCCTCCCACGCCGAGCCGCCCAGCTCCTGCGGATCGACACCCAGCTCCTCGCGCGCCAGCGTGTCGAGCGCGGTGGCGCTGTCGGCGGAGAGCCGCGCGGCCATTGCCTGCGCCTGGGCTTCGGGCAGGCCCTTGGCCTGGTAGATCAGCGCCAGCTCGGCCTGCTCCTCGGCCGGGTTTGTCGCCAGCTCGTCGCGCTCGATCGCGATCTGGCGCTCGTACAGCTCGCGCGAGCTTTGCACCGAGATCCACTCGCCCAGCGCCATCGAGAACGCGCCCGCCAACAGCCCGGCCAGCCCGGCCACCAGCACACCGTTGCCGCTCATCTCGGCGCCGGCCACGCCCATCACCAGGCTGAAATTCGAGAGCAGCCCATCGCTGGCGCCAAGCACCGCAGCGCGCAGCGCGTTGCCGCTGCCGGCGCGGTGGCGGCCCTCGAACTGCGCGATCGCGCTGCCCTCGAGCCCGCCGCGCGTGCCGCTCAGGATCGTCTGGATCAGCCGGGCGTGCGAGCGCTCCTGCGCGGCCAGGGGCGTGCCGCGCGCCTCGGGCTGCGCGCGGTAGCCGCTGTCGTCGGCCTGCTCGAGCGACGAGATCGTCGGCAGCACGAACTGTGGCCCGAAGCGCCGCGCCAGCGCGATCAGCGTGCGCGTACGCCAGCCAAACGCGCGCGGCGGGATCGCCTGCCCGGCGTCGCGTAGCTGCGCCTCCCAGAACTGGGCGTGCTGCTCTTCCACCGCCGCGAGCCGCCGGTACACCTCGGCCAGCTGCGGCTGCTGCTCGCTCTCGGCGATCGCCTGGTACAGCGCCGCACTCTCGATCTCGTCCTGCCAGTTAGCGCGGTATCGCGCAATATCGGGCGCTTCCGCCATCGTCCCCTCGCTTTCGTCGGCATCGCTGCGCGCCGATTATAGCACGCCGCGCTTGTGATCATTCCGCAATCATTACGCTGCGCTTCCGCATACGCCCGGTAATCTGCGAGTAACCTTCGATCAGCCTGATGGTGCAGAACAGCACGCGTGGCTTGCTTTCGATCAGCGAGGCGGTGTACCCAGGCTGGGAGGCATATGTGGATGGCCTGCCGACGCCGATCGTGCGCGCGAACGGCTTGCAGCGCGCGGTGATCTTGCCGCCGGCGCTGGCCGGGCAGCCGCACGAGGTGACGTTCGTCTACCGGCCGCTCAGCGCGCGGCTCGGCACTGCGCTCTCGCTGTTTGCGCTGGCGGTCGCGGCGGGGCTGCTGGCGGTCGTGGCGATCGACCTGCCCTGGCCACGGCCGTGGCGGGCCGCGCCGGCGCCGCAGATCGCACCGTAGCCACGCCTGGTGCTGTTCGCTTGATCACGTATGAGTTGTATTTGCGTACCATGGCGAAGCCACGTAGTGCAATACAATTCAGGACTTACGCAGTTGCGCTGTTCGGCTTTCCGAAGCCGTGCAAGGTGCCTGCGGCAGCACGGTACTTTTTGATCATTGTAAAAAGTGTGCGGTTTTTCCGCGCACAGCGCAGAAAAACCGCACACCTCTACGGAACAAGGTACCGCTCTGCCTGAAGGCCGAGCTCGCCAAACTGCGTAAGCCGGTAACAAATACAGGGCCAAATTTGGGGGCGGCGCCGCCCCCAAACCCCCACCACGTAAATTGTGTTTAGCCCACCACGCGCGACTCGGCGCGCTCCAGCCACTCGGCCGGCGTCCACTCGTGGGCATCGAGCGGCAGCGTAAACGAAAACGTCGTGCCGCTGCCCTCGTTGGTGTCGAACCAGATCTCGCCGCCATGCAGCTCGACCAGCCGCTTGGTGATGCTCAGGCCCAGCCCGGTGCCGCCGACCTCGTCGCGCAGCGGGTTGTCGGCGCGGAAGAACGGTGTGAAAATATAGCGCCGCGCGTCTTCGCTGATGCCCACGCCGGTGTCGCGTATATCGATGCGCAGGCGATTGCCGCCATTCCGCAGCGTAATATCGACATGCCCGCCCATCGGGGTGTATTTGCACGCGTTGCTCACCAGGTTCACGGCGATCTGGCGCAGGCGCTGGCGATCGGCCATGATCCGCGGCAAGCTCTGCTGCACATCGATCGCCAGCGAGATCGAGCGCTCGGTGAACTGCGAGTACAGCGACTCGCCCACCTCGTACAGCACCTCGGCCACATCCACCGCCTCGCGGCGCAGCCGGATCTCGCCGGCCTCGACCTTCGAGACGTCCAGCAGGTCGTCGATCAGCTCGACCAGCCGCGCCACGTTGGTCTTCACCACTTTCAAAAACTCGCTCTGCGACGGGCTCACCGGCCCGAGCGTGCCGAGCAGCAGCAGGTCGACATAGCCGCGAATCGACGTGAGCGGCGTGCGCAGCTCGTGCGAGGCAGTGGCGATGAACTCGCTCTTGAGCCGGTCGGCCAGCACTTCGCGCGTAATATCGTGGTACACCACCACGCCACCCAGCCACTCGCCGCCGGCCGAGCGCACCGGCGCAAAGTGCGCGTGCAGCGAGCGCTCGCCCACCTGCAGCTGCTGCACGCCCTCGGGCTGCGCCTGCTGCATTTCAAACGGCACGCCGGGCAGGTCGGTCATCTGCCGGCCGAGAAACGCCTGCGAGCGCACGCCGAGGATCGCCTCGGCGGCCGGGTTGATCATGCGAATGCGTCCGAGCCGGTCGCACACCACTACGCCATCGCCGATCGAGCGCAGGATCGCGAATGTCTTGCTGATCTCTTCCTCGCGCTGCCGCACGGTGATGCCTAGACGCTCGCTCTGCTCGGAGACATAGCGGTACAGCTGGGCCTTGGAAAGCGCCACCGCCAGCTGGCCGGCCGCAGCCTGTGCAAGCTGCCCGTGCTCCTCGCGGAAGTGCTCGGGGGCCGAGTGCACCAGCACCAGCACGCCTAGCGGCTCGCCTTCGAGCATAAGCGGCGCGGCCAGCGCCGATCGCTCGGCCGCACCCGCGTCGGGGCCGGCCGCCCAGCGCGTGTCGCGATCGGTATCGTTCACCACCGCAAACTGGCGGTTGGCCAGCACCCACCCGGCCAGCGCCTGCGTCCGCTCGAGGCCAATGCTAGCGGCGGCGCTGCCGGAAACCACCCCGTGCTGCGGGTCGCAGGCGGTGCGAAATACCAGCCGCCCGCTGGTCGGCTCCACCAGCATGATCCCGCCGCGCTCGGCGCCGGTGGCCTGGGCCAGCAAGCCCAGCGCCTTGCTGAGCACCTCGCGCTCGTCGAGCGTCACCGCCAGCGTCCGCACGATCCGGTACAGCGTCTCGGCGCGGTCGCGCGCCTGGGCTAGCTCTTCGCGGCCGCGCTCGATCGTCGCGGTCGCGTCGATCACGCGCTGCTCCATGGTGCTGTAGAGCGCGGTGTTGTCGAGCGCGGCCGCAGCCTGGTTGGCCAGCAGCTCGAGCAGCGGCAGCGCCTCTTCCAGCGCGTCCTGCTGCTTGTGCGCCGCCGACACCGTCAGCAGGCCGTGCACCTCGGCCAGCTGGCTGCTGAGCGGCAGTACCAGGTGGCGCTGGTTGCGCAGCGACCGGAATGGCAGCTGGTCGGCGCGGTAGGTGCTCTGGCCCACGCGCCGCGACGGGCTCAGCAGCGGCGCAAACGACTCCCACGGCATCTGCAAGCCTTCCACTGCCGTAAGCCGCCGACCGCTGGCGCCGATCGCCACAGTCACGTTCACCACGCCGGCGTGCCAATCGACCTGGCTGAGCGTCACGCAGTCGAAGTTGCCGCTGGCCTGCACGGCCATCGCCACCTCTTCCAGCACCTGGCCGGGCTGGCTGGTGACGCGCAGCCGGTTCGAAAGGCGCAGAAACTCGTGCAGCACGCGCTCGCGGCGCTGCGACCTGGCGCGCACGCCCTCTTCGATCGAGAGCGCGCGGTACAGCACCACGCCCACCAGCCCAACGCCGGCCGCGCGCAGCGCCCACGTCAGCCCCAGCGGGATGAGCTCGGGCATCGGCACGCGCAGCAGAAACAGGCCGTCGGCCAGCCACACCAGCACCAGCAGCCCGGCAGCCCAGCGCCCGCGCAGCAGCAGCGGCGTAGCCGTGGATACCAGCAGCAGCGCCACCCACATGGGCGAGCGCGCGCCGCCGGTCAGGGCGATCAGACCAAGCGCCGCAGCCGTTTCGGCCAGCAGCAGGCCCAGCGCCAGCGGGCGCTGGCGCTCGCGCCGTCCGCGCCCGAGAAACATCCCCGTGAGCGGCGCGGCGATCACCAGCACGATCAAAAACAGCGCCACAGACAGCTGGCCAACCGTGTTCGCCACCTGAATCGACGCCAGCACCAGCAGCGCCAGCGCGAATGTCGCGTACCCAAGCGCGACCCAGCGGCGCGTCAGCAGCCCACTAAACGAGCTGACCGATGGCTTCGGACGGATCAATGCGCATCCTCCAGCGAGCGCGGAAGATCGAAAGCGCGATTGTCGTGCCCGTTTGTCGTTCGATCTTCCGCGTTCATTGTTTCAAGCGTCAGCGCCAGCCCGATTGTGCCCCAGAACAGCGCCACCATATGGCTGAATTCAATGTTAAAGAAATAGTGATCGAGCAGCCCGACTGCTAGCGCGGCCACAATCGCCGCCTGCAGCCCCAGCAGCGCCGCGCCGCGCTCGTCGTCGTGCCGGGCGAACGCCTGGCGCATGGCTGGCAGGCTACGCGCGAAAAACGCCGCCATCAGGCCCAGAAACCAGAACAAGCCCACCAGGCCGACGCGCTCGGCCAGCGCCAGGTAGATGCTCGATACCCCCACGCCCAGGTCGATATCCGGCCCGCTGCTACCGAAGCCAATGCCAAAGATCGGGTAGCGGCGGATGATCTCGAGCGCGTTCTGGAACTCGCCCAGGCGCATCTGGTTGGCCTGGTCGCGAAACTGGATGCCCTCGGTGACGCGCGTGACAAACTGGCCGCCCACGCCAAAGGCAAGGTACAGCAGCAGCACCAGCCCGGCCGCGCCGGCCACCGGCCACCACAGCTTGCGGTAGCGCAGCGTGGCCACGTACAGGGTGCCGACCATCAGGCCGCCCAGCGCCCCGCGCGACTGCGTCAGAAACGTCGCCAGCGCCAGCGCGGCGGCCATCGGGTAGAGCCAGCGCCGCGCCAGCAGCGGGCGCTCGGCCACCGCCTGCGTCACGGCGAACGCGCCTACCAGCGCCAGCATACCGCCGAAGCTGTTCGGATCGACGGCCAGGCCAATCGCCCGCTCGACGCCGCTCGGGTCGTCGGCCACGAAGCGCAGCACGCGCCCGCTGGTAGGGTAGCCGATCCGGCCAAAGGCCACCAGGATCTGCTCGGCGAGCGCATTCGGCAGCGCGAACAGCGCCAGCCCGATCAGCGCCGAGGCCGCGCCGCCCAGCAGCAGCAGCCGCAGCGCCAGCCGCGCCTGCGCCGGCGTGCGCACGCAGTTGGCCACGCTAAAGAAGAACAGCACCGCCAGCACAAACTTGAAGTAGTTGTGCAGCGTCAGCGAGTCGGGGCTGGCGTTCGAGCCAAGCACAAACGAGAACAGCGTCACGCCCAGAAAGCCCAGCAGCGGCAGGCCTAGCGGCGTCAGCTCGAGCGCGTCGTCGGGGCGGGTGAGCAGGCGCAGCAGCCACACCGCCAGCAGCGCCAGCAGGGCTAGCTCGAGGAAGTTTGGGGTAATCACCGCCTTGAACGGCAGCGTGCCAAACGGCAGGATCGTGGCGACGAAGAGCGCAAGCGCCAGGCCGACGCTGGTATAGCGCAGCATGAGGTACACAAGCGCTAGCGCCAGCAGCGCGGCAAAGCCGGCCCACACCGGCCCAAATGCCACGGCGGCGCCACCTGCCAATCCCAGCGCGACGGCCAAAGCACCGATGGCGCTATTCCGCAGCATGGCGCTGCGTTCGAACAGCGTGCTCAGGCGCGCGCGTCGATTGTCAAGGATTGAACTCACAATCGGCTATATACCACCATCGCCCGAATCAAGCAACACGCCATGGCTATTGTACTACAAATAGCAGTAATCTCATAGCCCTCAGAGCTTGTTTGCAGGGCTCGTGCAACGTCGGCCCTCTCCACCCCATACCCCCTCTCCCGCGCGCGGGGAGATATTGTTGGCTGTGTGGGGCGACCGCACCACACAGCCAGATGTGTTACCCCTCCCCTGTCAGGGGAGGGGTCGACAGACGTTGCACGAGCCCTGAGCTTGTTTGAAAGGGGGTGTGCGAGGGGCTGCCCCTCGCACTTCGCTGCGGTAGGCGTTGACGCCAGCCAGGCGCTCGCATATACTGCTAGCGCCGCGAGCCGCTAGCAGAAAGGAACAACACAGTGAGTACCCCGCTTCGCATCACTGTCTGGAATGAATACCGCCACGAGCTTCACGCCGATCACCCGGCCAGCACGATCTACCCCGAGGGCATCCACGGCGCAATCGCCGCCGGGCTGCGCGAGCACGGCGACTTCGCGGTGCGCACCGCGACGCTCGACGAGCCCGAGCACGGGCTGAGCGAGGCCGTGCTGGCCGAAACCGATGTGCTGCTGTGGTGGGGGCATATGGCGCACGGCGAGGTGCGCGACGAGGTGGTGGCGCGCGTGCATGCGCGCGTGCTCGACGGCATGGGCCTGATTGTGCTGCACTCCGGGCACTTCTCGAAGATCTTCAAGCGCCTGATGGGCACCAGCTGCGACCTCAAGTGGCGCGAGGCCGACGACCACGAGCGGATCTGGGTGGTCGAGCCGAGCCACCCGATTGCCGCCGGGCTGCCCGAGTGCATCGAGCTTGGCGCCGAAGAGATGTACGGCGAGCGCTTCGACATCCCCGCGCCCGAGGCACTGGTGTTCGTCAGCTGGTTTACCGGCGGCGAGGTGTTTCGCAGCGGGTGCTGCTACACCCGCGGGCGTGGCAAGATCTTCTACTTCCGCCCCGGCCACGAAAGCTACCCGACCTACTTCAACCCCCAGGTGCGCCAGGTGATCGCCAATGCCGCACGGTGGGCCGCGCCCTCGGGCGGGCCGGCGCCGGTGTTTGGCAACGCCAAGCCGCGCGAGGCGTAGCGGCGCAGGCAAAATTGCCGGTTGCGCAGGCCGGGCTACCCAAAGCAGGGCTCGTGTAAAGGTTGTTTTCCTCCCCATAGTGGAAGAGGTAGGGGAGGGGTCAAAAGACCTTGCCCGAGCCCTGCTACTCCAAGAAGCGGTACTGCAGCAGCGCCATAATCGCGTAGAAGCCCTGGCTGGGCTTCATTTTTTTGCCCTCTTCGTAGGTGCGGCCAAGGTAGCTCACCGGCACCTCGTAGATGCGGTGGCCGCGCTTCAGCACCTTGGCGGCGATCTCGGGCTCGAGCCGGAAGTCGTTGCTCTTCAGGTCCAGGTCGCGCATGATCTCGGTGCGCATCACCTTATAGCACGTCTCCATGTCCGAGAGCCAGCAGTTGAACAGGAAGTTGGTGAGGAACGTCAGGCTCTTGTTGCCCAGCGCATTCCAGAAGTACATGCCGGTGTGGCGCCCCAGAAAGCGCGAGCCAAACACCACGTTCACGCGGCCCTCGGCGATCGGGCGCACCAGCTCGTAGTAATCTTCAGGGTCGTACTCAAGGTCGGCGTCCTGGATGATCACAATCTCGCCGGTGGCGCGCGCGAGGCCGCTGCGCACCGCCGCGCCCTTGCCCCGGTTGGCCGGGTGGCGCACTACCACCATGGCCGGGTCGCGCGCGGCCTCGCGCTCGAGGATCTCAAAGGTTTTGTCCGACGAATGGTCGTCAACGGCGACGATCTGCTTGTCGAGCTTCACCGCTCGCACTTTCTCGAGAATAGCCGGGAGCGTTGCCGCCTCGTTGTAGCACGGCATGATCACCGAAAGTTGCATGCACTCACCGCATTGCCAGTAAGACAATCGGCACGGCGATTAGCGCGATCACGGCGAGCAGGCCAACCAGCAGCTTGAGCTGCTCGGCGCTGCGCCGTGCTGCCAGCTGCTCGCGCAGCGCCGGGTCGTAGGGCACGTTGGGCTGCTCGTCGAACAGCACGCTGCTTAGCGTGCCGGGCGAGTGCAACATGCCGTCGACAATCGCACGCACCAGCTGGCTCGCCGTCACAAATGGCGGCGCCCAGTAGGCGGTGTCGGCGCTGATCGGTTTGCCGCTGAGCGAGCAGAACAGCTGCTCTTCGATCACGGCGGGCTTGCTGACGATCGGCTGTTCGGCGTAGTCGATGGCCATGGTCGAATCCTCCTGTGCTACGATGTAAACTGTGTTGTGTTCCGGTGTGCCGGCTCGCTGGCCGGTTGGTCGCGGCGCGCGGTGCTCAGTCGCTGCGCGCCGCTATACCCAGCCTGCTAGCGGTACTGGCGTACAAACTGGTCGATCCGGTCGAGCGCCGCTTCGATCTTGTCGAGCGACGAGGCGTAGCAGGCGCGCACAAAGCCCGCGCCGCTCGGCCCGAACGCGTCGCCGGGGATCACCGCCACGTGCCGCTCGACCAGCAGGCGCTCGCAGAATTCCTCGCTCGTGAGGCCTAGGTGCCCCACCTGCGGGAACACATAGAACGCGCCCTGCGCCTCAAAGGTCGGCAGGCCGATCTGGTTCAAACCGTCGACGATCACCCGGCGCCGCCGATCATACTCGGCGACCATCTGGCGCACGTCGTTTTCGCCTTCGCGCAGGGCTTCGAGGCCGGCATACTGCGCGATCGTGGGCGCGGACATTATCGCGTACTGGTGGATTTTGCGCGTTGCCGCGGTGACGTCGGCCGGGGCGGCAAGCCAGCCCAGGCGCCAGCCCGTCATCGCGTATGCTTTAGAAAAACCGCCCAGCAGCACGGTTCGGTTACGCATGCCCGGCAGCGAGGCGAAGCATGTATGCTCGACGCCGTAGACAAGCCGGTCGTAAATCTCATCCGAGAACACCAGCAAGTCGTGCTTTTCGGCCAGCGCGGCGATCTCGAGCAGCCGCTCGCGCGGCATCACCGCGCCGGTGGGGTTGTTCGGGTAGCCGATCAGGATCGCGCGCGTGCGCGGCGTGATCGCCGCCTCGATCGCCGCGCCAGTCACCTGAAACGCCTGCTCGACCGAAGTAGACACCGGCACCGGCGTGCCGCCGGCAAACACCACCGCAGCCGGGTAGGCCACAAAGCTCGGCTCGGGGATGATCACTTCGTCGCCAGGGTTGATCGTGGCCAGCATGGCGTTCTGCAGCGCCTCGCTCACGCCGACGGTGATCAGCAGCTCGGCCTCGGGGTCGTACGAAATGCCGTAGAGCTGGGCGATGTGCCCGGCCAGCGCCTCGCGCAGCTCGAGCAGCCCCGAGTTCGAGGTGTAGGCGGTGCGGCCTTCGTTCAGCGCCTGCACGCCGGCGGCGCGGATATGATCGGGCGTGACGAAATCGGGCTCGCCGATGCCGAGCGAGATCACCTCGGGCATCTGCGCGGCGATGTCGAAAAACCGCCGGATGCCCGAGGGCGGCACCTTCGCGACACGCTCCGCGATCCGTTCGTGGGTCATACCTCAATTCCTCCTGGCCGGCGTGGCTCGGCCGATAGTCGCGTATCGACGACCGCAGACGGCGCGAGCGCTGTGCGGGCGTATCTTAGCATACCCATTCTGGCGCGGCTATGCGCCAACGGATGACCACAGTACTATCTTGCGGCCAGCACTGGTACCGCCAGCGCCCGGCCCTCAAAGCTTGCCTGAAAAGCCTGTGTACCCCCAAGGCGCCAAGCGGTCATACGCTGAGCAAGCACCACCACGACATCATCTTGGTGTCTTCGTGTCTTGGTGGTTCCGTCTCAGACAATTTCTCAGCCAACAACTCGCAGCACCAGCCGGAACAGGCCGGGCGCCAGGTCGTAGAGCGATGTCAGCCACTCATACCAGGGCACCAGCACCTCGCCGTGGGTGCGCCGCCGGATGGCCCGCACTGTTGCGTCGGCGACCTGCTCGCTCGTGCACGAAAACCACCTGGTAATACGCGGGTATTGCTCCCACCCGCTGCGCTGCTGAAACCCCGTCGCCGCCAGGCCCGGGCAGAGCAGCGCGCAGCGCACGCCGGTTCCCTCCAGCTCGACCATCAGCGTGCGCGCCAGCCCGACCAGCGCGTGCTTCGAGGCGCTGTAGTAGCCCATATTCTTCGTCGCCACCAGGCCCATCCCCGACGACATCACCACCACGTGGCCGCTGCGCCGCCGCAGCATGTCGGGCAGAAACGCCTTGACGCTGCGCGCGACGCCGACGACGTTCACGTCGAGCATCTCTTCGAGGTCTTCCACCCGCGCGCGCGCGATCGGGTCGAACACGCCAAAGCCGGCGTTGGCCACCAGCACGTCGACATGCCCGAAGCGCTCGAGCGCCGTCGCCGCCAGGCGCTCTACGTCGGCGGCGCTGCCGACATCGGTGGGCACTGCCAGCGCGCGGCCCTCGCGCGCCCCCAGCTCGCCGGCCAGCCGCTCGAGCGGCGCGGGCGAGCGCGCGGCCAGCACCAAGCGCGCGCCCGCAGCCGCGCAGCGGCGGGCGATCTGCTCGCCAAAGCCGCTCGAAGCCCCGGTAATGACGATCACTTTGTCGCGAAGTTCCACGGCCTACCCTTCCACTGCCGCCAGCGCTCACGCGGCGCGGCCCCCGGCATCAGCCCTCGGGCGCGGGCCGCTCCTGGTCGAGTCCGATCCAGATCTGGTACACCAGGCTTTTGTTCAGGCCCAGCTCGCGCGCCACCAGCCGCGCCGCCGCGCTGCCGCTCTTGCCCATGTCGCGCAGCTGGCGCAGGCGCGCGGCCACCTCGGCCTCGCTGGGCAGCTGATCGTCGATCGGCGCGGGCGGCGCGCTCGGCGCAGCGGCGCCCGGCGCGGGCTTGCGCGCCACCGGCCAGCGCCGGCCCTCGACCACCAGCGTAAAATCGCCGCGCGGCCGGTGCTCGCGGTAGTGCGCCAGCGCCTGGCTGATCCGCTCGCGCCGAAACTCCTCGTGCGCCTTCGTCAGGTCGCGCGCCACGGCCATGCGCCGGTCGCCCATGATCGCCAGCAGATCGACGAGCGCGTCGGCCAGGCGGTGCGGCGCCTCGAAGCACACCAGCGTCTGCGGCGCGTCGGCCAGCGTGTGCAGCAGCGCGCGCCGCTCGGCGCCGCGCCGTGGCAGAAACCCCAGGCATGTGAACTGGTCGGTCGGCAGGCCCGCCGCCACCCGCGCGGCGATCGGCGCGCTCGGGCCTGGCAGCGACACCACGGCAAAGCCGGCCGCAATGCAGGCGCTCACCAGCTCGAAGCCAGGGTCGGCCATGCCCGGCGTGCCGGCGTTCGACACCAGCGCGACATCGCCATTCGCCAGCGCGGTGAGCAGGTCGTCGACCTTTGAGAGCCGGTTGTGCTCGTGGTACGAGATGCACATCGATCTGGTGGCGCGCGAGCGGCCGCTGCGCCTGGCGCGTGTCTTCGGCCGCGACAAGCCCAACCTCGCGGAGTACGCGCAGCGCGCGCAGCGTGATATCCTCGGGGTTGCCAAGCGGCGTACTGACCGAATACAGCGTGCCCATCGCGGCGGCGCCTTTCATTCGCACATTTGCATTAAGGGCGCAAGTCTACGAGCTAGGGGGTTTACTGTCAAGTAATACCAGATCGCTTGATGACGTACACTTTGTGTGGCGTAAGCTTAATGCGCATGGGGGCGGCTTCGCCGCCCCCAAATTTCTTTTTCTTGTGCGGCGGCTGATTCGCACGCAGCCGCGATGTGTGGAGCAATGCAGCCGTGCCAGCCTCAGCGCCGCGCGCGCATGCCTCAGGGCCAGCCCACACCGGCCGGCGCGCCACGAGGCATGCGCCACCAGCGCCGCACTCGCTCCGGCCTGCCGCTCACCCATATCGCCGTC
Source organism: Kouleothrix sp. (assembly GCF_046328425.1). Classification (NCBI taxonomy): domain Bacteria; kingdom Bacillati; phylum Chloroflexota; class Chloroflexia; order Chloroflexales; family Roseiflexaceae; genus Kouleothrix; species Kouleothrix sp. The sequence goes on along the minus strand of NZ_JAXLWP010000005.1, from coordinate 206,286 downwards.
CTGTCCAAAAGGTCAGTTTCGATAGTATTTTCTTGACAAAGCCAAAACGCGAGTGCTATACTCAGGGCGCCAAATGATTTGAGGCATCGTAATCAACAGGAATGCCGCATGACCCCCGAGCACCGCGAACAAGGCGAGACGCGCCTGCAGATCGTGCAGCTGCTGCGCCGGCACGGCCAGATGACCGCCGCCGAGCTGAGCGACGCGCTTGGGATCGGCGCGGTGGGCATCCGCCAGCACCTGGCCATGCTCGACCGCGACGGCCTCGTGTGCACCACCGGCGTGCGGCGTGGCGTCGGGCGGCCCAGCCACCTGTACGGCCTCACCAGCCAGGCCGACACACTGTTCCCCAAACGCTACGACCGGCTGGCCATGGACGCGCTGGCGTTTGTCGAGGCGCAGGGCGGCGTGGCCGCGATCGATCAGCTGTTCGAGGCACGCCGCTTGCAGCTTGCCCGGCAGCTAGCACCGCGCCTCGCCGGCAAAGCTCGCGCCGAGCAAGTTGCCGAGCTTGCCGCAGCGCTCACCGAGCAAGGCTACATGTGCGAGTTTCAGCACCACGCCGACGGCAGCTACACACTCACCGAGCACAACTGCCCCGTCGACTGTGTAGCGCGCGATTACCCGCAGGCGTGCGAGCACGAGCTGAAGCTCTACGAGGATGTGCTGGGCACGCCGCTGGTGCGCGAAGATCTAATCGCCGAAGGCGGCACATGCTGCCGCTACCGCATCGGCCCTGGCTAGATCTGGGCGCATACGCGCTTGGCCACCGATTTGTGAAGGGCGCGCGGAACGACCGCGCGCGATCTGTGATTGGGTAAGGAGGACTTCGATGGCTTTCACATTGCCGCCGCTGCCGTACGACTATAGTGCGCTCGAGCCGCACATCGATACGCAGACGATGCAGATCCACCACGACAAGCACCACGCCGCGTATGTTACCAACGCCAACGCCGCCCTCGAGAGCTACGCCGACCTGCAGAAGTACAGCGCCGAGGAGCTGCTCAAGCACATCAACGACGTGCCCGAGGCCATCCGCGCCGCCGTGCGCAACAACGTCGGCGGCCACGTCAACCACACCCTGTTCTGGGAGATCATGGGGCCGGGTGGCGGCGGTGAGCCCACCGACGCGCTAGCCCAAGCGATCAACACCGCGTTTGGCAGCTTTGCCGACCTCAAGGCTAAGATCAACGACGCCGGCGTCAAGCGCTTCGGCAGCGGCTGGTCGTGGCTGGTGCTAGGCGCCGACGGTAAACTTCAGGTGATCAGCACCGCCAACCAGGATAGCCCGCTGATGGACGGCCAGACCCCGATCCTGGGCGTCGACGTGTGGGAGCACGCCTACTACCTCAAATACCAGAACCTGCGCGCGAAATATCTCGAGGCCTGGTGGAACACGGTCAACTGGAAAGAAGTGGCAAAGCGCTTCGGCAGCTAGCTTGCCAAAGGGATGCATTTTCGCGCGTCAGAGCGCGAAAGCATCTGCGGGGGCGGCAAAGCCGCTCCCGCTCACCCACCAATCCGGGAGATGTGGGCTTCCCAGGTTCCTGAACGGTAGCACTTCTTTTGCGCTCGGAAGTTGGCGCTCCACGCCAGCATCCGAGCGCCTTCAGCGAAAACCACCTCAGCCCAAGATACAAAACGCCACGTAGATGCAGTACACGACGCGCGCACCGCTATCTATTCGCCCGGCCATAGCCGCCGACCAGCGAGCGATCACCGCGATCGTACGCGCGGCGCGCATCAACCCATTCGGCCTCGACTGGCAGCGCTTTCTGGTGGTCGAGGAGAGCGGCGGGCTGATCGCGGTTGGCCAGGTGAAGCCGCACCGCGACGGCAGCCGCGAGCTGGCTTCGATCGCCGTGGTGCCCGAGTGGCAGGGCCAGGGCCTGGGCGCGGCGGTCGTGCGCGCGTTGCTGGCGCGCGAGCCGGGAACCCTGCACCTGATGTGCGCCAGCCCGACAGTGCCATTCTACCAGCGGTTTGGCTTCTACCAGATCGGCCAGCCGGCCATGCCGCGCTACTTTCGGCGCATGGCCAGCATCGCCGCAGCGCTCAGCCGGATCGCGCGCAATCGCCAGATGAGCCTGGCCGTGATGCGCCGCGACGCAGGCCCGGCCTGAGCTACGAATCGGCCGCCGCGCGCAGCACATTGCGCAGCAGCATCATATTCGTCACCGGCCCGGTGCCGCCCGGCACTGGTGTGATCGCCCCGGCAACCTCGGCGGCGCTCGCAAACTCGACATCGCCAACCATCGATCCGTCGTTCTGCACGTTGATGCCAAAGTCGATCACCACCGCGCCGGGCTTGAGCATATCGCCGCTGATCAGGCCGGCGCGCCCCACCGCCGCCACCACAATATCGGCCTCGCGCACCACTGCCGCAAGGTCGGGCGTGCGCGAGTGCGCAATGGTGACAGTGGCGTGCTCGTGCAGCAGCAGCAGCGCCATCGGCTTGCCGACGATGTTGCTGCGGCCAACCACCACCGCGCGCTTGCCGGCCAGGCTTATGCGGTAGTGCCGCAGCAGCTCCATGCCGCCGGCCGGCGTGTTCGGCAGCAGGCAAGGCAGCCCCTGCGCCAGCCGGCCGGCGCTGGTAGGCGTTACGCCGTCGACATCCTTGCGCGCGTCGATCTGCGCGATCGCGCCGGTGGGGTCGAGCCGCGCAGGCAGCGGGAGCTGCAGCAGAATACCGTGCACGCCCGCGTCGGCGCTGAGCGCGCCGATCGTCCGCTCAAGCGTGGCCTGGCTACTATCGGCAGGCAAGGTATGCAGCGCGAAAGCGATCCCCACGCCCTCGCACGCCCGGCCAATGCTGCGCACGTAGCTATCGGAAGCCGGGTCGCCGTCCACCTGCACCACCGCCAGCGTCGGCGCCGCGCCGCGCGCCTGGCGAAAATCGTAAATTGCGCTTCGTAGCTCCTCGCGCAGCAGCTTGGCAAGCGCGCGGCCCTCGAGAATGGTAGCTGTCATTGTCGTCTTCCATGCAAACTGATTCCATTTGTATTATACAATTGTCGGCGCCGCGCCACGCTGGCGCACGCTTTTTTGCCTGCGGCAGCTACGAAGCTGTCTGAAAGGGGGTGCGCGAGGGGCATAGCCCCTCGCACTTCCCCTTTTTAAACAGGTAGGAGTTACGCACTTGCGCTGTTCGGCTTCCCCAAGCGACGAGATTGAGCCTGCGGCAGCATGATGCGGTTTTTCCGCGCTCCACGCGGAAAAACCGCATACAATACACGAAGAGAGTACCGCTCTGCCGAAGGCTGAGCGCGCCAACTGCGTAAGTCCTAACAGGTTCTAATGAATGGTAAAGCTGGTTTGAGCCATGCCAAAGGAGCAACAGCACATGCGAATGATCGACCTGCGCAGCGACACGGTGACGCTGCCCTCGCCCGCGATGCGCCGCGCGATTGCCGAGGCGCCGCTTGGCGACGATGTGTATGGCGAAGACCCGACGATCAACCGGCTCGAGGCGCTGGCGGCCGAGCGCGTCGGCAAAGAGGCGGCGCTGCTGGTGGTGAGCGGCACCATGGGCAACCTGTGCGCCATCCTGGCCCACTGCGCCCGCGGCGAAGAGGCGATCGTCGGCGATGAGTCGCATATCTACCACTACGAGGCCGGCGGCCCGGCCGTGCTCGGCGGCGTGGCTTTTCACGTGGTGCCTACGCTCCCCAGCGGCGAGCTGCCGCTCGCGGCGCTGGCCGACGCCATCCGCGACCCCGACGACGCGCACGAGGCAATCACACGCCTGATCTGCCTCGAGAACACCCACAACCGCTGCGGCGGCGTGGTGCTGGCGCGCGAGTATATGGCCGGCGTGCACGCGCTGGCCGCCGAGCGCGGGCTGCGCGTGCATCTCGACGGCGCGCGGCTGTTCAACGCGGCAGTGGCCCAGGGCGTCGATGTGCGCGAGATCACGCGCCATGTCGATACCGTTCAGTTCTGCCTATCGAAAGGCCTGGCCGCGCCGGTTGGCTCGATCGTCGCCGGCGACGCGGCGTTTGTGGCGCGGGCGCGCCGCATTCGCAAGCTGGTAGGCGGCGGTATGCGCCAGGCCGGCATCATCGCGGCGGCCGGCATTGTCGCGCTCGAAGAAATGGTCGATCGCCTGGCCGAAGACCACGCCAATGCGCGCATGCTCGCCGAGGGCCTGGCCGGCTTCGCGCCGATCGCGATCGACCTGGCCAGCGTGCAGAGCGATATCGTGATCTTCAGGCTGCAGCCGGGCCACGGCGCCCCGGCCGCGCTGGTGCGCGCGCTGGCCGAGCGCGGCCTGCTGGTGGGCGAGATCGGCCGCGGCTATATCCGCGCCGTCACGCACTATGGCGTCGACGCCAGCGATATCGAAGAGGCGCTCGAGATCGTGCGCGCGACGCTCGCGCTGCTGGCATAGCCCTGAAGCATAGAAAGGCAGCCCGTGCTTACCATCGAACAGCTTTCGCCCGAGGCCGCGCATGCCGCGCTGCCGGCGCTGGCCGATCTGCTCGCCGACAGCGTCGCCAGCGGCGCGTCGATCGGCTTTCTGCCGCCGTTCGGCGCCGCCGAAGCGCGCGACTACTGGGAGGCCGTGATCGCCGATATGCGCCAAGCGAGCCGGCTGCTGCTACTGGCGCGGCGCGATGCCGCGCCCGTGGGCACCGCCCAGCTCGAGCTGGCTACCAAACCCAACGCTCTGCACCGCGCAGAAGTGCAGAAAGTGCTGGTGCACAGCCAGGCGCGCCGCCAGGGCATCGGCCGCGCGCTCATGGCCGCGCTCGCGACCCTGGCGCGCCAGCACGGCCGCAGCCTGCTGGTGCTCGACACGCGCCAGGGCGACCCTTCCGAGCAGCTGTACCGCTCGGCGGGCTACACGCTGGCCGGCACTATTCCGGGCTACGCGCGCAATGCCGATGGCACGCTCGCCGCTACGGCGCTGTATTACCACGTGCTCGAATAATACCAAATTCGCTTGATGGCTTACACTTTGGTGGGGTTTGGGGCGGCTTCGCCGCCCCCATTTTCTAGAGTCTGTTTGAAAAGGGGGTGCGCGAGGGGCTATGCCCCTCGCACTCTTCTGGCGGGTGGCGGCCACAAATGTGGCCGCCACCCGCCGAAAGTGGAAACTTGGAGGGACTTCGTCCCTCCAAACCACCCTTTTCAAACAGCTTCTTATTGTATTGCACGACGTGGCGTAGCCACGTCGTGCAATACAATCGATACGTGATCAAGCGAACAGCGTAGAAGACCCATCGGCGCCTGCCCGGCCCATCCACCTCGTTCTATTGGTTATGCTATAATTAGCCCCAATCGGAAACAGGGGAGCCGGAGGGGCAAAGCTCCTCCGAACCTCCCTGGCGGCGTATGGATGGTAGCTTTGCTACCATCCACACCCCACCAAGAGAGGATTCTTGGGGGCCTGCGGCCCCCAAACCCCCACCAGTGGTATTTCCAATACAGTCTAATTGCGCGGTGGAAAGCGGAGTGCGCTGATGGAGGTGTGTGGTGCCAATTGGAACAATAGCCGGGCACGACGTGCTACTGGCGCCGTCGGTGCTCTCGGCCGATTTCGCTAACCTCGGCGCGGATGCCCGCGCCGCCGCCGCTGCCGGCGCCGACTGGCTGCAGATCGACGTGATGGATGGCGTGTTCGTGCCAAATATCAGCGTTGGCCTGCCGGTGGTCGCGGCGCTGCGCCGCGCCGTCGATCTGACGCTCGACTGCCACCTGATGATCGTGCAGCCCGAGCGCTACGTGGCCGATTTCGTTAAAGCAGGCGCAAACCACGTCACGGTGCACGTCGAGGCGTCGGTGCACCTGCACCGCACGATCCAGCAGATCAAGCAGCTTGGCGTAACGGCCGGCGTCGCGCTTAACCCGTCGACACCACTGAATACGCTCGACGAGATCTTGCCATATGTCGACCTGGTGCTGCTCATGAGCGTGAACCCGGGCTTTGGCGGCCAGGAGTACATCCCAACCAGCACCGCCAAGATCGCCCGGCTGCGCCAGATCCTCGCCGAGCGCGGCCTCGACCACGTGGCGATCCAGGTCGATGGCGGCGTCAGCCAGCGCAATGTCGCCGAGGTGGCCGGCGCTGGCGCCACCAACATCGTCGCAGGGTCGGCGGTGTTCAACAGCCGGCAGACGGTGGCCGAGGCAATCGACGGCATGCGCGCCGCCCTGCGCGAGCGCTAGCGCCGCGCAGCCCCGCACGTGCGACAAGAGGCAGCTCGAACGTGACGCCGATACGCTATACGCCGGCCATGCCGGTGGCGCTGGCCAGCACCCAGCACGACCCCGAGGGCCGGCTGAACGAGCAGATCCGGCGCGCGCTGCCGGCGCTCGGGGCCACTTTTCAGCATATGGCTGTCCAGGCAACCTGCGCAACCCAACCCGGCGCAATCGAGCTGCTGCGCTCGGCTGGCGCGCTCGTGCGCCAGGAGACGACGGCCGAGTTCAATGGGCTCGCCCGGCTCGGCGGCACCCGCCGAGCTGCGCTTGAGCTGGCGCTCAGCACTGGCGCCGAGCACGTGCTGTTCTGCGATTTCGACCGCGCCCTGCACTGGGCCGAGTTTCACCCAGCCGAGCTAGCCCAGGTTGCCGCGCTGATCGGCCAATACGATTTCACCGTGCTCGGCCGCAGCGAGCGCGCCTTCGCCTCGCACCCGCGCACCCAGCGCGACACCGAGGCGATCATCAACCGGGTGTTCGCGCTCACCGGCGGGCACGCGTGGGACGTCACCGCAGCGGCACGCGGTATCTCGCGCGCCGCCGCTGGCGCACTGCTGGCCGGCTGCCCCGACCAGAGCATCGGCACCGATGTGTCGTGGCCGCTGTTTCTGCTGCGCGCCGGCGGCTTTTCGCTCGGCTACGTCGCCACCGAGGGCCTTGAGTTCGAAACCGCCGACCGCTATGCCGACCAGATCGCCGCCGCCGGCGGGCGGGCGCGCTGGATCGAGCAGATCGACGCCGACCCGCAGCAGTGGGCTTTGCGCGTCGAGCTTGCCCAGATCGAGGTGGTGGCCGCGCTGCCGTACACATAGCGCCACTTAGCGCCGCAGTAAGATGCCGAACAGCGCAACTGCGTAAGCCCTAAAGGTCATCCTGGTTGGCCCGGCCCGCCAGGCATCCCGTTACGCGGCCCGCCGCGTAACTCGTGTAGCTGAGAGGAACCAATGCCCAAAGACGGAATAACGCCACGCGCTCAGGACTACTCGCAGTGGTATTTGGATATCGTCCGCGGCGCCGATTTGGCCGACTACGCCGAAGTGGTTCGCGGCTGTATCGTGTTCAAGCCCACGGGCTACGCGCTCTGGGAGGCGATCCAGCGCGGCCTCGACGACCGGATCAAGGCCACCGGGCATATGAATGCCTACTTCCCGCTGCTGATCCCCAAGAGCTTCATCATGAAAGAGGCCGAGCACGTCGAGGGCTTCGCGCCCGAGCTATTCGAAGTCACCCAGATCGGCGCCAACGAGCTGCCCGAGCCGCTGGTGGTGCGCCCCACCTCCGAGACGATCATCGGCTACTTCTACGCAAAATGGATCCGCAGCTACCGCGATCTGCCGCTGCTGATCAACCAGTGGGCCAATGTGATGCGCGCCGAGATGCGCACCCGCCCATTCCTGCGCACCGCCGAGTTCCTCTGGCAAGAGGGCCATACCGTCCACGTCGACGAGGCCGACGCCGAGCGCGAGACGCTCATGATCCTGCACGACGTGTACGCCGACTTCGTCGAAAAGGAGATGGCCGTCCCGGTGATCAAGGGCCTCAAAACCGAAAAAGAGAAGTTCCCCGGCGCGCTGCGCTCGTACTGCATCGAGGCCATGATGCAGGACGGCCGCGCGCTGCAGGCCGGCACGTCGCACAACCTCGGCCAGAACTTCGCCCGCGCCTTTAACATCAGCTACACCGACCAGAACAACACGATCCAGACGGCGTGGACCACCAGCTGGGGCGTCAGCACCCGCCTGATCGGCGCGCTGATCATGGCCCACTCCGACGACGAGGGCCTGGTGGTGCCGCCGCGCCTCGCGCCCACCCAGGTCGTCGTGGTGCCGATCTACAAGAACGACGCCGAGAAAAGCGCAGTGCTCGGCGCTGTCGAGCAGATCACTGCGCCCTGGAAAGGCCGCCTGCGCTTCAAGATCGACGACCGCGAGAACCTTACGCCCGGCTTTAAGTTCAACGAGTGGGAGCTAAAGGGCGTTCCCGTGCGCGTTGAGGTAGGCCCCAAAGATGTCGAGAAGGGCAGCGTGGCGCTGGCCCGCCGCGACATCCCGGGCAAAGCCGGCAAGTCGTTCGTGCCGCAGGCCGGCCTCGCCGAGCATATCGAGCGCCTGCTCGCCGAGATTCAGCAGAGCCTGTACGACCGCGCGCTCAAGTTCCGCGACGACCACACCGCCGACGTACAAACCTACGACGAGCTCAAGGCGCAGATCGAGCGCGGCTTTGCGCGCTGCTACTGGGCTGGCACCACCGAAGACGAAAAGCGCATCCAGGACGAGGTACGCGCGACGATCCGCTGCATTCCGCTCGACCAGCCCGGCACCGGCGGCACCTGCGTATACACCGGCAAGCCTGCTACCCGCCAGGTCATCTTTGCCCGCGCCTACTAGCGGCCCGCGCGTCGTTTCTGAGCGCCGCGAGTCGCCAAGCGCAATCATATTGTTATCTTTTTTGGCGTGGAGATCGGCTACAATACCAACAGCGTGCCTTTCGGCCCACGTGCCGCGCTCGCGCGAGCCATCATAAGTCGCAGGGCTTACGCAATCGTTTTTGCCTTCGGCAGATGAGAAGATAGGCAGAACCTTTTGAGCCGCAGTCGGCCAACACAGCGTCAGGCTGTGGATCAAAAGAGAGCGTCTTGGAGAGCTGCGCCCTTGGGTGCATTTGGGCGACCTCCCGCGCGGGAGGGCACCGCGTAGGCCCTGTAAGTAAGTGGAAGCACCAGCATGACCAATCCAGCGCTACGCAAGCTTATCGACGCCTGGCAAAGCCAGCAGGCCGACTTTGTCGATCGGCTGGTCGACGATCTGCGCACTCAGGGCAGCCCTTCCTACAGCAATATGCCACGCGAAGAGCTGCGCGATACGCTGGCGAAAAGCGTAGACGCCTGGATCCAGTCGCTTGAGGCCGGCGATTTTGCGACACTGGTGCAGTTCGCGCGCCAGACAGCCCAGCACCGCGCCAGCAGCCAGATTCCGCTCGGCGAAGTGCTTCATGTCGTCGATATCCTGCGCGCGCATCTGTGGGATTTGATGGAGCAGATCTACGAGCCGCGCGAATGGGATCACCACACTATTCGCCTGATCGAGGGCGGCCTGGCCGAGCAGGCCAAGGCGATCATCAGTGCCTACACCGACGTGATGCGCGATGCCCAGGATCTGCTGGCCGAGCGCGACCAGGCGATCGCCTACCAGGGGCGGCTGATCCAGGAGCTGTCGACGCCGATTGTGCCAATTTACGAGGGCGTGCTGGTGCTGCCGCTCACCGGCGCGGTGGACTCACGGCGCGCCACCCAGGTGATGGAAGCGGTGCTGGAGAAGATTGTCGGCAACCAGGCCGACGTGCTCATCCTCGACATCACCGGCGTGCCGGTTGTCGATACCGGCGTCGCGAACTATCTCATCCAGATGGCCCGCGCGGTGAACCTGCTGGGCGCGCAGGTGGTGCTGGTGGGCATTGGCCCCGAAATCGCCCAGACGATTGTGCAGCTGGGCGTCGAGCTGCGCAATATCATTACCCGCTCGAACTTGCAGGCAGGCATCGAGTACGCGCTGCGCCAGCGCGGCTATGCCATCCAGCGCTTAGCTTAGCCCGTGTGCCAATGATACTGCGTTTGTTGCAGTGGCTGGCGCTCGCGCTGCTGGCTGCGAGCCTGAATGCCTGCGCCGCAACCGTGCAGGAACGTCAGGCTCCAACCGCTACGCTTCTCGCTATCACCACTACCGCCACGCGCTCGCCCGCGCCGAGCACCACGCCTACCGCTTCGCCAGCGGCCACAGCCACTACTACGCCAAGCCCGACACCCGCACCGCCAAGCCCGGCGCCCAGCGCCACTCTAGCGCCAGGCCCGGCGCCCAGCGCCACGGCGGTCGAACAGGTCTATGTCTTTCCCGTGCGCAGCCAAGGCAAGCTGAGCTATGGCAAATACCACCACGACTACCCAGCCGCCGACATTTTCTGCCCGATTGGCAGCGAGTTTGTCGCAGTCACGGCCGGCGTTGTCGATTTCGTGAGCCGCGAGGACACCTGGAGCCCGCGCGTCAACGACGGCGCGACACGCGGCGGCCTCTCGGTGGCGATCGTCGGCGACGACGGCGTGCGCTACTATGGCTCGCACCTATCGCAGGTGGCCGATGGCATCGAGCCAGGTGTGCGCGTAGTAGCCGGGCAGCTGCTGGGGCTCACCGGCAAAAGCGGCGACGCGGCCACCACGGCCGCACACCTGCACTTTGGCATCTCGCACCCCACCACACCCGCCGATTGGGCAGTGCGGCGCGGCGAGCTAGCGCCGTATCAGTATCTGCGCGCCTGGCAGAAGGGCGAGAATATCGCGCCGAAGCTGCCGTAGCGTTCAGAGACTGCTTGCCTCATGCCTACGATTTGAGCTGCCGCACCGTTTCCTCGTCGAGCCGCTGCACCACCGCCACCATCAGCTTGGCGGCGTTGTCGAAATCATCGCGGTGCATGATCGCGGCATGCGTGTGAATATAGCGCACCGGCACGCCGATCACCAGCGATGGCACGCCCGCGCCGAACAGGTGTATGCGGCCGGCGTCGGTTCCTCCCGCCGGTATCAGGTCGAACTGGATGGGAATGTTCTCGGCGCGCGCGGTGTCGATCACCAGGTCGCGCAGGCCAACGTGCGGAATCATGCTGGCGTCGTAGAGCAGCACCACCGGGCCATTGCCCAGCTTGCCCTGGGCTTCGTCGACGCTGATGCCCGGCGTATCGCCGGCGATGCCGGTATCCAGCGCGAAGCCAATATCGGGGTTGATCGCGAACGCGGTGGTGGCAGCGCCGCGCAGCCCAACCTCTTCCTGCACATTGCCGACACCATACACCTCGTTCGGGTGGCGCTGGCCCTTGAGGCGCCGCATTACCTCAATCGCCAGCGCGCAGCCGAAGCGGTTGTCCCAGGCTTTGGCCATCAGCAGCTTCTCATTCCGCATCACTGTAAACGGGCAGATCGGCACTACCGGGTCGCCGGGCCGGATGCCGAACTGCTCGGCATCGGCGCGCGAGCTGGCGCCCACGTCGATAAACATGTCCTTTTTCTCGTACATCTTTTTCCGCGCTTCAGGCGAAAGCAGGTGCGGCGCCTTCGAGCCAACTACACCGATCACTACGCCATCGCGCGTGTGTACCTCGACGCGCTGTGCCAGCATTACTTGCTCCCACCATCCGCCCAGCGTCTGAAACTTCAGAAAGCCGTCGTCGGTGATGCGCGTTACCATAAAGCCGATCTCGTCCAAGTGGCCGGCCATAACGATTTTCGGCCCGCCAGCCTTGCCGACCTTGCGGCCGATGATCGAGCCGATGTTATCGGTCATGATCTCGCCTAACGGCTCCATATAGCGCCGCATCACCCGCCGAACCGGCTCTTCGAAGCCTGAAACACCAGGCGCATCGGTCAGATCTTTGAGCATCTGCAAGGTCTCGTCCATTAGGTGCCTCCTCTGTGTTCCGATTATCGTTGAGTACACAGCCATGGAACCGGATCTGCCAAGCCAGGAACCTGGTGTGGGCGCTCGTATGGCCGGCTGAGCCTACGCTCCGCCGTAGCGCGCGCCCTGGTAGGGCCGGTGCTCGTGAATATACTCGGCAACTGGGTCGGGCGTCAGGTAGCGCAGCGGCAGGCCGGCGGCGGCGCGCTGGCGCAGCAGCGTACTCGAGATCGCGATCTGCGGGCCTGCCAGGACGATGAGGCGGCCGGCAGCAGCGGGCAGCGCCGCCAGCAGGCGCGCGCGGTCGAATTGCACCCTGGGCCGCTCGACAACCACGAGCCGTGCCAGCTCGGCCACGCGCGCGGCCGCATGCCAGCGCGGGAGATCAGCAGCAGTGTCGGCGCCGAGGATCAGGTACAGCTCGGCGTCGATCGATTGATTGAACGCTTCAAGCGTGGTGATGGTGTAGGAAGGGCCAGGGCGCTCAAGCTCGATCGATGAGACCTCAAACGCGGGGTTGCTAGCGCAGGCGAGCTGCGCCATTGCCAGGCGCGCCGGAGCGGCGGCGGCATGCCGGCCAATTTTGAACGGCTGCTGTGCCACCGGTATGAAGATCACGCGTTCGAGCTGCAGCGCGATACGCACATCTTCGGCGATCGCCAGGTGCCCATAATGAATTGGGTCGAACGAGCCGCCAAGCAGCCCGACACGTGTACGCATGGCGTGATTATAGCATGGGCATAAAAACAGGGTAGGCGCTTCTGCCCACCCTGCTCGCGAAATATATGCCTGCCTTAGCGCATCTGGTATTCGATCTCCATGCCCTCTTGCAGCAGATCCCACACCAGCCACGGCAGCATCGAGCGATCTTCTTGCACGAGATCATCGGTATATGGCTCGATCAGCTCGGCGACATCCTGGCGCGTCAGGCGGTAGGCACGACGCCCCAGGCGCTGGTACAGGCGCAGCGCCAGCGCGTCGCTCAGCTCTTGCAAGTCGCGCTCGGGGAGCGCTCCGCCCGTCGCATACTGTCGTCCTCGCATGGCTTAGCCCTCGTAGTCGTCGGCGCGGGTGCGGCGGCGGCGCGGCTCTTCGTTCTGATAGTAGCGGGCCTCGCGCGCGTCAGTGCGCGGATCGACGCGGCGGGTCTCGCGGGTCTCATCGTACTCGCGCTCGGCCGCCGGGGCCTGCAGTGCCATCTCGTGGCGCTCGGCATCGGCGCGCGTGGTCAGTGTCGAGCGCGTCAGGCTCTCGCTGATATATTCGAGCACATCGCGGATATCTTCATTATCGTCGAGCATGCCGTCGAACGGGATCGCCACACCGCTGACGGTCTTCACCGTCTGGCCAACCTCACGCAGCGTGCGGTCGATGCCGCCGACCAGGCTGCGCATCACGGCCGCCAGCTCCTCGCGCTCGTCGACCGTCAGGTTGGCGAAACCCACCAGCGCCTTCTCCTGCGCGCGCAGCAGCGTGGCGCGCAAGATCGCGATGTCGGCCTGGGTTTGCAGCTCGTAGCGCTTCACCAGGTGCGCCTGGCGCACCTGCTCGACAAGCTCATCGGAGGAGACCGGCGTCCACAGCAGCGCTGGAATGATGATAAAGCCAATCATGCCAACAAACACCTGCTGGTAGATCAGGCCGCTCTCGGCCACCACCTGCTGCGCGGCCCACCAGCTCCACTGGATCTGGAACGAGTAGTACAGCAGGTAGATCGAGCAGGCGATCACCACTGCGTAGCCCCAAGTGCGCGCATTGACTTTCTGCAGCAGCATGCCGCCGGGGCTCCAGGGGATCAGGAAGCTCACCAGGCTCGGTGGCGCCAGCACCAGAATGGCGGTGAACGCAAACGCGACAATCTTGTTGTCGGGAATGAGCGTCGACTGGACGCCCCACCAGTACACTGCCGAGCCACCCATCGCGATCAGCGCCAGAATGGCCAGCAGCGTTTTCGAGGTGAACTGAAACCCGGGGCCGCGCCGACGCTGGCTACGCATCATGTCGAGGTAGCGGCTGCTCATGTGCGCCTCCTTGCGTCATTGCAAAGCGAGAATGCGAAGCGAGAAAGAATACTCATTTTACTATTTTGCCTCTACAACGTAAAAAAGCCCAACGGATGCGCAGCGCGCGCCCGCCGGGTGTGAGTGTACAAGCGTATTGGATCGAAATCGATCATGAGCTAACGGCGCCTGATCCAGCAACAACTGTTGGCCTCTTATGGTTTGGGCGCGACAGCTTCTGTTTGGGTGATATACGTTTCGACGCTTTCCGTATAGCCGGCGGCGCGCATGCGCTCGCGTATCGCCTCTGAAATGGCTGTCAGACCAAAATCGTTATTAATGCGGTATGGCACCTCGAGCGCGGGCTGCTGCGTTTGCCGTAGCGTGAATTGGGCCTGCACCGTCACATCGCCGATGATCGTGCCGATTTCTACAATCTGATTGTTCAGCGGGTCGAACCACAGCAATGGCACTGGCTGAGCAGCGTAGTAGACGCGCCGCTCGGGAAAAGGCTGCCGGCCGATCTGCTGCGCTCGCCAGCGCTGCTGGTTGTCCAGCGGCACTGCGGTATTTGGCACCACGACGATAGACGTACCATCGGCAGGTAAAGTCACAGGCGTGGCGGCTGTGCCGCCGGGCTGCTCTATTATACCTGGTGTTGGCGTTCCCTGCAGCGGTGCGCCAGGGCTACTTGCCGGTGTTGGCCGCTGCGCTGGGCTGGCCGCCGGCGCCGAACTTGCCGCCGAAGTCGCGCGCGCCGACGGGGTGTTGATCTGTAGCGGCTGCCCGCATCCAGCTAACACCAGCACGATCAGCAGCAGCCAGCGGAAGCGCACAACATCTCACGCGTATCGATTAAAAGGCCCCAAGTACATAGAACGCTTGTTCTATAATACTATCACTCCGCACGAGCGCTGTCAAGTGCTCAATGCGCAGAGCGCCTGAAAAGCATTTACACTCATTCGGGCGTTGCAAGCAGGCCGAACAGATTAGACCACTTGTTCTGAATGATTGGGAAGACATAATCATCCCCCGGCATTGTACAAGTACTACAATATATTGTCAAGTATCTTGTATAAATCTTTGCTCACACTGCAGTGCGCATCATGGGGGCGGCGCTAGCCAGGCGCAGCATTGCTGGCGATCGGGGCGTATGGTACAATATGCGCGAAACTGAAACCACGCAACACACTTCAAGGAGCTGGTTGGTATGGATAAATCAACGTGGACAACGAAAATTGGCCTTGCGCAGATGCTCAAAGGCGGCGTCATCATGGATGTTGTGACGCCCGAGCAAGCGCGCATTGCCGAAGAAGCCGGCGCCGTCGCCGTGATGGCGCTCGAGCGCGTGCCGGCCGATATCCGCGCTCAGGGCGGCGTTGCACGTATGAGCGACCCTTCGATGATCCTCGGGATCATGGAGGCGGTGACGATCCCAGTGATGGCGAAGGCCCGCATTGGCCACTTCGTCGAGGCGCAGGTGCTCGAGTCGCTCGGCATCGACTATATCGACGAGAGCGAAGTGCTGACGCCGGCCGACGAAGAGCACCATATCAACAAGCATAAGTTCAAAGTGCCGTTTGTGTGCGGCTGCCGCAACCTGGGCGAGGCGCTGCGGCGTGTGGCCGAGGGTGCGGCAATGCTGCGCACCAAGGGCGAGGCCGGCACCGGCGATGTCGTCGAGGCAGTGCGCCACGCCCGCACCGTCTACACCGAAATTCGCCGCCTCACCAGCATGGACGAGGACGAGCTGTTTACGTATGCCAAGAACATCCAGGCGCCCTACGAGCTGGTGCGCCAAGTGGCCGAGGCAGGTCGCCTGCCCGTCGTGAACTTCGCCGCCGGCGGCATCGCCACCCCAGCCGACGCCGCACTTATGATGCAGCTTGGCGTCGATGGTGTGTTTGTCGGCTCGGGCATCTTCAAGTCGGGCGACCCAGCCAAGCGCGCGCGCGCAATTGTCGAGGCCACCACCCACTACAACGAGCCCGAGATCATCGCCGAAGTCAGCAAGGGCTTGGGCGAGCCAATGGTTGGTATCAGCGTCAGCTCGCTGCCCCAAGACAAGCTCATGGCCGGGCGCGGCTGGTAGCGACTGTACATTGCACCGCTAGCGTGCCCAGCCTTCGGCAGAGCAGTGCTTTCTGTTCTGTGTATAGTTTGTTCGCGCTACGCGCGAACAAACTATACACAGATGATCACCGCAGGCAAAAAGCGTAGCTTCGAGTACCCCTGAGTGACGTAGAACGACGCAGATGCGTAGCGCATAACGATTTATGACCATAGGAATTTTAGCTCTGCAGGGCGACTTCCGCGAGCACGAGGCGATGCTGCAGCGCATCGGCGCGCCGACACTCCAGGTTCGGCTCCCGAAACATCTGGCGGAGGTTGATCGTCTGATCATACCGGGGGGCGAGAGCACCGCGATCGGCAAGCTGCTGGTGTTGTACGGCCTGCTCGAACCAATCCGCGAGCGCGGGCGCAAGGGCATGCCGATCTGGGGCACCTGCGCCGGGGCGATACTGTTGGCCCAGCGCATCGCCGAAGGGCGGCCGGCCGGGCAGCCCGCGCTGGCTCTGATGGACATCACCGCGCGCCGCAATGCGTTCGGCCGCCAGCTCGACAGCTTCGAGGTCAACCTCTCGATCGAGGCGCTTGGCGACGCGCCGCTGAACACGGTGTTCATCCGCGCGCCGCTGATCGAGCAGCCCGGCCCCGCTGTGCGCGTGCTCGCGACATTGGCCGATGGGCGCATCGTAGCAGCGCAGCAGGGGCATTTACTGGCAACCTGCTTCCATCCCGAGCTCACCGGCGACGAACGCTTTCACCGCTACTTTTTGGAGTTATGAGTTCTCAGCGTTGAGTTTTGAGTTTGAACCGAATCATTCAAAGCTCAACACTCGAAACTCAGAACTGAGTGTATGATTCGACCTGTCACTCCCGGTGACTTGTGGACGCTACGGCGCAAGCCACGCAGCCAGGTGTGGCTGTATAACGAAGCGATGCTCGCCCGCCCGCATCGCCAGCTTCCGTTTGCGCTGCGCTGCTTGCTCGAGGGTGGCCGCGAAGGCGCCACGTTTCTCTATCGCGAGCGCGGCATGCGCGCGGTAGCACAGGCAGTCGGGCGCAGCGGCCGGCCCGAGCAAGATATCGTGATGCTCTCGGCCTATGGCGGCGGCCACGGCCACCCGACCGACCCAGATGTGTGGTTCCGGCTGATCGAGGCGCTGTGCGTCCACGCCGGCCAGCGCCGCGTGCAGCGGCTGTATGCCGCGCTCTCCCAGCGCCACGAAGAGCTGCGCGAGATCTTCCGCCAGCTCGGCTTTGCCGGCTATACCCAGCAAATCGTGCTGCGGCTTGAAGGCCCCGACTGGGATCAGGGCGTGACGGTCGCGCCGATGCGGCCGCAGGCCCGCCGCCACGATTGGTCGATCCACCGGCTCTACGGCATGATCACCCCGCACCTGGTGCAGCAGGCCGAGGCGCGCGTCGCGCGCGACTGGCAGCTGCCGATCACCGAGGGCTGGCGCCGCGCGCCGCGCCGCGGCTGGGTGCTGGGCGCCGACGATAATCTGAATGCCGCGCTCCGGCTTACCAGCGGCCCGGCCGCTCACGTCTTCACACTGCTGATCCACCCCGATACGCGCGATATCGTCACCGATGTGCTGCGCTTCGGGCTTGGCCAGATCGCCGACACGCTGCCGGTCTACCTCTTGCTACGCGAGTACCAAAGCGAATTGCTCGCCCCAGCTAGCGACCTCGGGTTTCAGCCGATCGGCGAGCAAGCCCTGCTGTTCAAACAAACGACGGTGGCAGTCAGGCGATCAAGCTTGCTTCCAGCGCTCGAGCCGCGGCCGGAGCCGCGCGGGCCGATCCCGACGATCTCCTCGCTCGGCGAGGATGCGAGGTACTATGACAGACCCACGCCCTATCACCAGTAATATCGACCTGCTGCTCGATACGCTGCCGCTGCACATCCGGCAGTCGATCGAGGGCGGGCCCGACGATAAAGAAAACCTGCTCGAGATTGTGATGGATCTCGGGCGCCTGCCCGAAGCGCGCTACCGTGGCCACGAGCGCTTTCTGAGCGACCGCGAAGTGCTGCAGGACGACATCGATTATGTTATCCAGCGGATCGGCGCGTTTGGCGAAGATAATCGCGCTGGCATCCCGCGCACGCTGCACCGCATCTCGGCCATTCGCAACCGCGGCGGCAAGGTGATCGGCCTGACGTGCCGGGTCGGCCGCGCGGTGCTCGGCACAATCGCAATCATCCGCGACCTGGTCGAGTCGGGCAAGAGCTTGCTGCTGCTGGGCAAGCCCGGCGTGGGCAAAACCACCATGCTGCGCGAGACAGCGCGCGTGGTGGCGGAAGACCTGCACAAGCGCGTGGTGATCGTTGATACGTCGAACGAGATCGCCGGCGACGGCGACATTCCGCATCCGGGCATCGGGCGGGCGCGGCGCATGCAGGTGCCGCGGCCATCCGAGCAGCACGCCGTGATGATCGAGGCTGTCGAGAACCACATGCCCGAGGTGATCGTCATCGACGAGATCGGCACTGAGCTCGAAGCCCTGGCGGCACGCACGATCGCCGAGCGCGGCGTGCAGCTGATTGGCACCGCGCACGGCAATACCCTCGACAACCTTATGTCGAACCCGACGCTCTCGGATCTGATCGGCGGCATCCAGGCAGTCACGCTTGGCGACGAAGAGGCCAGGCGGCGCGGCACCCAGAAGACCGTGCTCGAGCGCAAGGCCCCGCCGACGTTCGACGTGCTGGTCGAGATCCAGAGCTGGGATCGTGTCTCGGTGTATAGCGATGTTTCAAGCGCGGTCGACAGCGTACTGCGCGGCGAAGAGCCGCAGGCCGAGCTGCGCTCGCGCGATGCCGACGGCCAGATCCACGTCGAGGCGGGCAGCCTGCCCCGCGATGGCGGCGACGGCGGCACGTACGGCGGCCGGCGCGGCGACGGCTGGCAGCGCACCGACGGCCGCAGCGAGCGCAACGGCAGCACGCGCACCCGCACCGAGCGGCGCATCGGGCCGATCGCCGCGCCGGCCAGCACCAGCGGAACGCAGCAGCGCATCTACCCATTCGGCGTCAGCCGCGACCGGCTCGACCGCGCGATTGCCAACCTGCGCGTACCCGCCACAATTGTGCGCGACATGCACGACGCGACCATGGTGATGACGCTGAAAAGCTACTATCGCCAGGGATCCGACCGCATGCGCCAGGCCGAAGATCGCGGCGTGCCGGTGTACGTGCTGCGCAACAACACGATCACCCAGATGGAGCGCCAGCTGGCCGACGTGTTTCACATTCGCGCCAGCGACGAAGAAGACGACGAAGCCAGCCCGCCGCCCACGGCACGGCGTACCAATGGCGATGGCAAGCAGGTGACCGACGCAATCATGGAGGCCGAGCAAGCGATCACCAGGGTGATGAATGGCGAGCGCAGCGCCGTAGAGCTCACTCCGCGCGAAAGCTACGTGCGCCGTTTGCAGCACCAGCTGGCAGAGCGGTATAATGTCGGCTCGGAAAGCCGCGGCCGTGAGCCCAACCGCCGCGTCAAGATCTTTCGCAGTTAGGATCGCCCGCAGATGAGCTTGTTCGTAACATTCGAGGGGCCTGAGGGCAGCGGCAAAAGCACGCAGGCGCGGCTGCTGTATAGCTACCTACACGCCCGAGGCTACCCGGTGATACTTGTACGCGAGCCTGGCGGCACCCGCATCGGCGACTTGATCCGCCGCATTGTGCTCGACCTGCAGCATACCGAGATGGCCGACACCACCGAGATGCTGCTGTTCTCGGCCGCGCGCGCGCAGCTGGTGAATGAGGTGATCCGGCCGTATCTCGAGCAGGGCGGTATCGTGCTGTGCGATCGCTACGCCGATTCGACCTACGCCTACCAGGGGTATGGCCTCGGCCGCGATATGAACGAGCTACGCACACTCACCGCGATCGCCACCGGTGGGCTGCTGCCCGACGTGACGATCTACCTCGACCTGACGGCCGACGAGGGGCTGGAGCGCAAGCGCCGCAAGCGCCAGGAGCAGGACGCCGGCCGCGCCGCGCCGCCGCTGAACCTGCCCTCGGAGCTGCCACGCCTCGGCGGCGCCGAGGGCCGCGGGCCGATCGAGTGGAACCGCCTCGACGCGCGCGAGGTCGCGTATCACCGGCGTGTCGCCGAAGGCTACCGCAAGCTGATAGCGCAGGAGCCCGAGCGCTGGCGCGCGTTCGACGCCTGCCAGGCGATCGATGCGCTTGCCGGGCAGATCGCCGGCGAGCTTGAGCCGTGGCTCGAGCACATTCAAATGCTCGAAACCACCACCCCCGACACGCAGTAAAGGCAGCAGCATGAAATTAGTCCTAGCCGTTGTTCAGCGACAGGATGCCGGCGAGTTGCTCGACGCGCTGACCGCACAGGGCCACCGCGTAACGCGGATCAGCAGCGAGGGCGGCTTTCTGCGCGAGGGCAATGTCACGCTGCTGATCGCCGTCGACGACCACCATGTCGAGCCGCTGCTGCAAAATGTGCGCGAGCACTGCTATACCCGCACCCGTTATATTTCGCCGCTACCGCCGGTGGCCGAGTCGGGCGAGTTCTACCCGCCCTCGCCGGTGGAAGTGCAGGTTGGCGGTGCGACCGTGTTCGTGCTGCGGGCCGAAGACGTGGCGCGGCTGTAGCCGGTATTTGACATTTCGGGCGAGTGCGCGACAATAAGGCCGGGCGCTCGCCCGCAACGATCACGCCACGAGGAGTTTTCTATTGGATATTCGGTCGCTTATTACCAATGTCGTTCCCATTCTGACAATTATCGGCTGGGCTCTGGGCGCGTATATCGTGCTGCTGTGGGCTGCCTCGGTTCTCTGGACATACCGCGACATTCATTCTCGCAGCGATGATGTGGTGGTGCAGGTGCTGGCAGTGGCGCTGGCGCTGCTGCTGCCGTTCGCCGGCGTGCTGCTGCATATGATCCTGCGCCCGCGCCAGACGCTCACCGAGAAGTACGAGCGCTCGCTCGAAGAAGAATATCTGCGCCGCGACCTTGAAGAGAAGTATGTGTGCCCGCACTGCCAGCGCGGCATTGAGCCCGATTTCGTGGTGTGCCCGCACTGCCACACCGCGCTGCGCCGCCGCTGCGCGGCCTGCGACCGCGTGGTCGACCTGACGTGGTCGCTGTGCCCGTACTGCGGCGACGCCGGCATCTCGAGCACTGCCGCAGCAGCCTACCAGCGCCCGCGCTCGCCCGAGCAAGCCGAGCTGGTCGAGCGATGACCCGCCGCTTGGCCGCGCGCCTGCGCCAGGCCTCCCGCTCCACCGATAACGCCTGGCTGCGCGTCGCCATTGTGCTGCTGGCCGCGCTGGGCCTCGCCGCCTGTGGCGCCGAGGCGCCGGCCGCATCGGCAGGCCATCCGGCCGCCACGGGCCGGATGGTGCCGACCATGGCCAAAACACCATCCTCCGCCACATCCGCATCGCCCGACGACCCGCGCGGCATGGGCGACCCGCAGGCACCTATTCGCGTCATCGAGTATAGCGATTTCCAGTGCCCGTTTTGCGCGCGCTTTGCCAGCGATACCGCCGCGCAGATCCAGGCAGCCTACATCGACACTGGCAAGGTCTACTTTCAATACCGCGATTTTCCGCTGGTCGACATCCACCCCGGCGCGCTGCTGGCGGCGCACGCAGCCAACTGCGCCGCCGAGCAAGGCGCATTCTGGCCCATGCACGACCAGCTTTTTCAAGGTGCGGCGGCCCAAGCCTGGGGCAGCGGCGATACGGCCGACTTCGGCACCTTCGTGGGCTACGCCGCCGCGCTGCACCTGGACGCCGTGAAGCTGCAGGAGTGCGTGCAGGCGAACCGCTACGCCGCGCAGATCGAGGCCGACTTCCGCGACGCGGCCGCGCTAGGGGTGCGCAGCACGCCATCGTTCGTGGTGAATGGCAAGCTGCTGGTTGGCGCGCAGCCGTTTGATGTCTGGAAAGACGTGCTCGACGGCATGCTGGCCGAGCAGTAGCCGCGCTTATTTTCATCCCATAGGCAATTATGACTAGGGCTTACGCAGTTGGCGTGCTCTGCCTTCGGCAGAGCGGTACTTTCGCTTTGGGCGTGTCCATTTTCCGCGTTCCGCGCTGAAAATGAACACGATGATCAGCTGCCACAGGCACATGCATGGCTTCGGGAAGCCGAACAGCGTAGCTGCGTAAGCCCCAATGACATACGCAGTCGGCGCGCTCGCACACGCCCAGGCAACTGTGCCGCATTGGGGGAGCCGAACAATCCAACTGTGTAAGCCCTAACAATAACGAGGCTTGCTATGCCGCCTGCGATCACCGATGTCCCCGGCATTCTGGTTGGCCACGCGCACGATCTCGACGCGCTCACCGGCTGCACGGTGGTGCTTGCGCCTGAGGGCACGGTCGGCGGCGGCGACGTACGCGGCGGCGGCCCCGGCACGCGCGAAACCGACCTGCTCGACCCAACTGCGATGGTCGCTGTTGTGCACGCCATCGCGCTATGCGGCGGCAGCGCGATGGGCCTGGCCGGTGCTGGTGGCGTGGCCGAGTGGCTGCACGAGCGCGCAATCGGCTACGATGTGAACGTCGCGAAGATCCCGATCGTGCCGGCCGCCGTGATCTTCGACCTGCTGATCGGCCGGAGCGACCGCTGGGCCGACGCGGCGCTGGGGCGGGCCGCCTGCGAGGCTGCCGGCACCAGTGTGGCGGAGGGCTGCGTTGGGGTTGGCGCCGGTGCAGCAGTGGGCAAGCTGTTTGGCGCGGCCGGCGCAATGAAAAGCGGCGTGGGCAGCTGGAGCGAAACCCTGGCCGACGGGACGGTGATCGGCGCGCTGGCGGTATGCAACGCCTGGGGCGATGTGTACGAAGAGGCCAGCAACCGCATTCTTGCCGGCACGCGCGCACCTGGCACACCGCAGCTGATCGGCTCGATGCAGCTGCTGCGCGACGCGAGCTACCAGCACAATATGCGTATGGTGATGGCCCAGAATACGACGCTGGCGGTAGTGGCCACCGACGCGCGGCTCAGCAAGGCCGAGGCCAATAAGCTCGCGCAGATGGCCCAGGACGGCCTGGCGCGCACCGTCAAGCCGGTGCACACGCCATTCGACGGCGACACCGTGTTCGCACTGGCCACCGGCGGCCGCGCAGGGCTGCCACTACCGGTGCTGGGCGCCGTAGCCGCCGACGTGCTGGCGCGCGCGATCGAGCGCTGCGTAACGCAGGCCACATCGCTCGGCGGGCTGCCCAGCGTCCGTACGCTGGCTCAGGCATAAAGCGGCTGGCTCGTAGCCAGCCATTGGCGCGCGTGCTCGGCGGCTACGCGCGCTCACTGCCAGCCTCGCCGGCGCTCTCGGCCGCTGCGGCTGCTGGCGGAGGCGCAATTGCCAGCAATGCGGCGTGCAGCTCGCTGCCCTCGCGGCAGCTCAGACGCACTGGGGCTGTGAGCCGCGGCGAAGAGTGAACGATCTCGATATCGTTTAAAAACAAGGCCTCGACTACGCGCACCGCCGTAATCTCCTCGCGCAGTAGCACCATCGCAGGCATCATCACCAGCTTGAGCAGAACTCCGGCGGGGTGCACGTCGACGCGCATGCCGCTGCGAAAGGCCAGCAGCCCGAGCGAACCGCCACACATGGCAGTTGCGACAATCGGCCCCGAGGCCACCACCCGATCGACCAACGAAGGGCTTTCGTCAGGCCCCGGCTCGGCGTCGCCCTCGATTACCGAGCCGCGGTAGATCAGCGCGGTGATGAGACGGCTGAGGAAGTAGCTGCACACCAGCAGCCCAACCATTACGATGATCCCGTTGAGCACCAACGTCGCACTCATGGCTGCCCCTTACAGATCATGGTCGGTGCGCTCGCGGATCGAGTCGAGAAAATCTTGCAGGATGATCGAGGCGGCAACCTCGTCGATCCGGGCTTTGCGCTGCTCGGGCTTCATGCCCAGGTCGACCATCATGCGCTCGGCCGCGACAGTGGTGAGGCGCTCGTCGAACATGCGCACTGGCACGGCGAGCTGCGCCTGTAGCTGCTCGGCGAACTGCTGGATCAGCCGCGCCTGCGGGCCTACCTCGCCGCTGAGCGTCAGCGGCAGCCCCACCACCAGCTCGCACACTTCGTACTCGCGCACCAGCTTGGCAACCTCGGCGAGCGCGCGCTCGCGCGGCTCGGCGCGCAGCGTGGTGAGCGGCGATGCGAGCACGCGCCGGGTATCGCTCAGCGCCACGCCGATCCGCCGCCCGCCCACATCGAGCGCCATCACCCGCCCACGTTCATCGCTCATCGCTGCTCGTTCCGCTACGGCGCAGTCTTCACGTCGATCAAGAAATCGAAGCGCGGGAAGCTGGCCTTGTCGGGAAGCTGATATTCGCCAATCAGGCCCTGCTGCTGCAGTGTACGCAGCCCCGCCTCGGCTGCCTCGCGCGGCTGCCCGCGCAGCGCCCCGCGCACCTTCGCCAGCGTCTCAACCGAAAGGCCGCTCGCCGAGCCACAGCTAATCGCGCCGTCGATCGTCAGCTTCTCGCCATCCCAGTGGATGCCGTCGACGCGCGTACCCTGCTGTTCGCCAGCTTTGCAGGCGCGATCCGACTGCTGCGCGAAATACGCAGGCGCAACCGTTTCGAGCTGCTTTGTTACCGAGGCGTCGCGCGGCGTCGCAAGGCCCTTGAAGCGCGCCCGCACTGTGACCTTGAATACAGGATTATTGGGGTCGGCTACCGGCTGGCCAATTGCCGGCTCGACAACCAGCGGGTCGTAGCTCTGCGGATCGGCCAGCTCGGTCGACGAAGGCGCGATCGTGGTCGCGTCGATGCCGAATTTACTCTCGTCGATCTTGCTGCGCAGCTGCTGAACGCCGGTATTGTACAGCGCGGTAAGCGCCTGGCCGAGCACGGCCTGCACGTCCTGCTCGGTCACGATCCGCTGGGGCGCCTCGCTGCCGCCACCGATCGGGCCATTGGTAAAAATAAAATTGCTGCTCTGGCTCACGATTGGCTGCTGGCCAGGAATAAGCAAGGTTGCGATCGTATTCTCGCCGACATTTGAGGCGCTGCCCGGCGCGCGCGCGGTGATAGCGACATTGACCTGGCCGTAGGTTGTGCTGCGCCCCGCGAGGCTGGTGCTCGTCACCGCGCCGGGCACGGTCACGTCATTGTCGATCGTGAAGCGCACTTCCTCGCCCTTGGCGTTTTTGGCGATAAACTCGGAACCTTTGGGCAAAGGCACCGCGCTTTCAATAACATTGCGAATGGTAACCTCGCCCTTGGCCGTGCCCGATGGCGAGAGCGTCTCGTTCTGCACCGAGCCGCTGGCGCTGGCCTCGGCGTCGGCTGTCACCGGAGCGGCCTGCACCGCCGTGCCGCCGCCATTGCCGCTGGGGTCGAGCGGGATGATCTCGCCCTGGAACGGGCGATCGCCAGCGGCCGAGGCCGGCGGCGACACCGTCACGCCGGTTCGGTTCGCCAGAAACCACGCCACTGCCAGCGCGGCCACCAGCAGCAGCAGGGCAATCGGCGCCAAGGCCAGCAGCGGGCTGCGGCGGGCCGGCGCGGCATACTCCTGGTCGTCGGCGTAATCGCGCGCGGCCGCGCGCCGCGCGCCGCTTGCGCGCGCTGTGGTGCGCTCGGCGGTGTAGCCCGCGCGAGCGGGGTCGTAGCGCTGGCCAGGCGGCCCGTCGCTGGCGCCTTCATCGGCGTAATCGTCGATCGCGGCGTACAGGTCGGCGTCGGGCGTATCGGCATAGCGATCGCGCGCCGGCACCTGGTCGAGCGCGTCGATAAACGCGGCGTCGCGCGGGTCGAGCCGGGTTTCGGGCAGCGTCCGGGTGGCGCGCTCGGGCGGCGGCAGGGGTGGGCGCGGGCTCCGGCTACTATCGATGGCAATGCTTTCTATCTGGTTGCGCCGGGCTGCGGCGATCACCTGCTCGTCGGCGCTGAACACCAGCACAGCAACGCCATCGGCCTCGAGCGCGCGGCGCAGGCGCTCGAAGCCACGAGGCGCCTGCAGGGCCGCCGTATCAGGCGGAACAAGCAGCTGCACGCTTTTCGAGCGCGTGGCGCGGATCTTCGCCAGCACGCTATCGACGGTGTCGCTGGTTTCGAGCGGCACCAGCGCTGATTCTACAGCGGCCATCGCGATACTCCTCGGGTATATGCAGCCATGAACCAACAACGCTGGCGGCGCTCACCACGCTCTTGTTTGGTTCGTGGCGTGTGGCTTTCTGAGCCTGTGTTAAAAGGGTGAGTGTCCCGCCCTTTTCAAACAGCTTCTCAGCTTTTTGCGCCCTGCTCGGCCACCAGGCGGGCCACCTGAGCCAGCGCCTCGTCGAGCTTCGCGGCGTCGCGGCCGCCGGCCTGGGCCATATCCGGCCGGCCACCGCCGCCGCCGCCCATGATCTGAGCCAGCGCCTTCACAATATTCCCGGCGTGCAGCCCGCGCTTGACAAGGTCGGGCGTCACCACCGCCAGGATCTGCGGCTTTTCGCCAATCAGCGCGCCCAGCACCACCACGCCACTGCCGATCTTGTCGCGCAGCCAGTCGCCCTGCTCGCGCAGGCGCGCCGGGTCGGGCGCCTCAACGCGCGCGGCCACGAACGGTACGCCATCGTGGCGCTGCACCTGGCCAAGCAGGCCTTCGAGCGCGCCGCGCGCCGACTGCGCGCGCAGCTTGTCGAGGTCGTGCCCTTGCTGCCTCAGGTCGTTCAGCAGTGCGTCGAGCTTGTCGAGCGCTTGGGCGGGCGGCACGCCTAGCCGGGCCGCCAGGTCGCGCAGTGTCGCAGCCTGCGCGTCGGCCCACTGCTCGGCGCCTGCGCCGGTGAGCGCCTCGATCCGCCGAACGCCGCCGGCGACGCTGCTCTCGGCCACGATCCGGAAAAAGCCGATCTCGCCGGTTCGTGCCACGTGCGTGCCGCCGCACAGCTCGCGCGAGCACATGAGGCCGGAGGATCGGGGATCGGGGATGGTAGAATCTTCCAGTATCTCCCCATCGAGGCAGCCGACCGTGACCATGCGCACGCGGTCGCCGTACTTCTCGCCGAACAGCGCCATCGCGCCGCGGTCGATCGCGCGCTGGTAGTCGGTCACCTCCCACTCCACCGGCGTGTCGGCGCGCACCCAGGCATTGATCCGCCGCTCGATCTCGCGCTGCTGCTCGGGCGTCACCTGGCGATTATGCGTAAAGTCGAAGCGCAGCCGCTCGGGCGCCACCAGCGAGCCAGCCTGGGCCGCGTGGCCGCCCAGCACATCGCGCAGCGCGCGGTGCAGCAGGTGCGTTGCGGTGTGGTTGCGCATAATGCTGCGGCGGCGCTCGGCGTCGACGCGCACCTCAACTGTGTCGTGCAGCGCGATCGTGCCGTCCTCGACGGTGCCGTAGTGCACGATCACGCCCGGAATGGGCCGCTGCGTGTCGGAGACGCGCACGCGACCGTTTGGCCCAATCAGCGCCCCGCTGTCGCCCACCTGGCCGCCGCTCTCGGCGTAGAACGGCGTGCGATCGAGCACTAGCTGTACGGCCTGGCCGGCGCTGGCGGCGCTGATCGAGTCGCCGCCGGCCACCAGCGCCAGCACCCGCGCGGCGCCGGCGAAGTGCTCGTAGCCGGTGAACTCGGTCGGCGGCACATCGGCATCGGCCCAGACCTCGGCCTCGGCGCCGCGCTTGAACTGCGTCGCGGCGCGGCTGCGCGCGCGCTGCTCGGTCATCGCGCGCTCGTAGGCCGGCTCGTCGACCGCGAGGCCCTGCTCGGCGGCAATGCGCTGCGTCAGGTCAAGCGGGAAGCCGTAGGTGTCCTTGAGCGTAAACGCCTCTTCGCCGGGAATAACGCCGCTGCCGCTGGCGCGCACCTGGCCGATCACCGCGCCGAGGCGGTGAATGCCGCCCGCGAGTGTGCGCAGGAACTGGCGCTCTTCGGCGTCGGTGGTCTCGAGAATAAACTCGCGGCGCTGGCGCAGCTCGGGGTAGGCCGCGCCCATCTGGTCGATCACAGTCGCGATCACATCGGCCAGGAACGGCTTCTCGAAGCCAACCGTGCGCCCCTGATAGGCCGCGCGGCGCAGGATGCGGCGCAGCACATACGAGCGGCCGGTGTTGCCTGGCAGCACGCCGTCGGCGATCAAAAATGCCACCGCGCGGCTGTGGTCGGCCACGGCGCGGTAGGGCGCGAAGTGCGCGCGGTAGTGCGCCTCGTCGCTGCCAAGCAGCGCAATTGTGCGCTCGATGATCGGCAGAAACACGTCGGTGTCGTAGTTAGACTTAACGCCCTGCAGCACCGTCGACATGCGCTCGAGGCCCATGCCGGTATCGACGGAAGGGCGCGGCAGCGGCTGCATGCTGGCGCGGTCGAACTGCATGAACACATTGTTCCAGATCTCGACATAGTCGGGGTCGTCGCTGTTCACGCCAGCCGCGCTCATCTTGCCCAGGTCGTCGCCGAGGTACACGGTGATCTCCGAGCACGGGCCGCACGGGCCGGTGTCGCCCATGATCCAGAAGTTATCTTTTTCGCCGAAGCGCAGCACGCGGCTCGGGTCGGCGCCGGCCTCGATCCAGTAGCGCTCGGCCTCGGTATCGGGCGGGATGCGATCGTTGCCGGCGAACACCGTGAACCACAGCCGCTCGACTGGCAGCGCGAACTCCTTGGTAAGCAGATCCCAGGCCATAGTGATCGCCTCGCGCTTGAAGTAATCGCCAAACGAAAAGTTGCCAAGCATCTCGAAGAACGTCTGGTGGCGCGGCGACGGGCCGACCTCCTCGAGATCGTTGTGCTTGCCCGACACGCGCATGCACTTCTGCGCAGTCACGGCGCGGCTATACGGGCGCTGCTCAAGGCCCAAAAACGTATCTTTGAACTGAACCATGCCCGAATTCGCAAACAGCAGCGTCGGGTCGTTGCCGGGGATGAGCGACGAGCTAGGCACGATCGTGTGGCCGCGCGCCTCGAAGAACCGGAGATATCGCGCGCGGATCTCCGCGCTCGGCATAGATTTCATATACAACACCTTTGGAAAACAGCTGCCGGTCGCGCCGCGCGCGCCGGCCCATGGTGCGCATACAGTTGGGCAAAAACGCACCAACCAGCGCGACGAACTACCGGCATTGTACGGCATCGGGCCGTAAACCGTCAACTATGGCTATGCTCGCCGGCGCGGCAGCAGGCCGATCGCGGCTCTACCGCTACGAGATGCCTTACCAAACGAAAACCCTTGCGTTTTGGTATGGGAGGCCGTATAATGAGCCCATGCTACCGGGTAGCTACGCATCCAGCCCGTCTATTAGGGAAGGCGCATGGAAGAGCAAGAAAGAGCTACAGCCGACGAGCAGGTCGATCTCGGATCAAGCCACGCCAACGGAACGCCCCACGATCTGTCTGCTGAAGAAGCGGAAGACCGCGCCTTGATGGAGCAGTTCCTCCTCAACCCCGCGCACGATTATCGCAATCTTCAGTATGGCGACACCGTCGACGGCGTGATCATGCGCGTTGACAGAGACGAGATCCTGGTCGACATTGGTTCGAAAGCTGAAGGGGTGGTGCCAGCGCGCGAAATGCAGTCGCTGGCGGCGGAGGATCGGGGGGCTCTGCGCCCTGGCGACGAGCTACTAGTCTTTGTCGTTCAGACCGAAGATAAAGAAGGGCGCGCGGTTCTTTCAGTCGACAAGGCCCGCCAAGAGAAGAGCTGGCGGCGGCTGCAGCAGAGCTTCGAGAACAACGAGGTGATCGAGGCAAAGGTGATCAACTACAACAAGGGCGGCCTGCTGGTGAATCTCGACGGCGTGCGCGGGTTTGTGCCGTCGTCGCAGGTCAGCGGCATCAGTCGCGGCCCCGAGACGCAGAAGCAATCGGATATGGCCAAGATGGTGGGCAGCTCTATGCCGCTGAAGGTCATCGAGATCAACCGCAACCGCAACCGTCTCATCCTTTCCGAGCGCCAAGCCGTACAAGAAGTACGCGAGGGCCGCAAAGACGAGCTGCTCACCGCGCTGAAAGAGGGCGACGTTCGCACTGGCGTCGTGACCTCGATCGCCGATTTCGGCGCCTTTGTCGACATTGGCGGCGCCGACGGGCTGGTACACCTTTCCGAGCTATCGTGGAGCCGCGTGAAGCACCCCAGCGAGGTGCTCAAACCCGGCGACAAGGTCAGGGTCTACATCTTGAGTGTCGACCACGACCGCAAGCGCATTGCACTGTCGATCAAGCGAACGCAGAGCGAGCCGTGGTCGACGGTGAACGAGCGCTACCAGCTTGGCCAGATCGTAGAGGGAACGATCACCCAGCTGGCGTCGTTCGGCGCGTTCGCGCGGATCGAAGACGGCGTCGAGGGCCTGGTTCACGTTTCCGAGATGGGCGACGGGCGGATTCAGCATCCGCGCGATGTCGTTCAGGAGGGCGACGTGGTAAAGGCGCGCATTATTCGTATCGACTCGGCGCGCAAGCGCATGGGCCTGAGCATGCGCCAGCCCGGCGATAGCGGTGACTCGGCCGCAGCAGCCGGCAACGAGCCGGAGTAGCGCGACGCGGCATCTGGGGGGAGAGGAACTAGATCTAGTGGAGAACAACTATGTCCGAACGGGCGTTTGATAAATTCACCAAACGCGCCAAACAGGTGCTGCAAATTGCCACCGAAGAGGCGCGCGCGTTCAACCATCCATATATTGGCACCGAGCACATCCTGCTTGGCCTGATCAAAGAGGGCGAGGGCGTCGCCGCACGCGTGCTCGACGACCTGGGCGTGAAGCTGTCGCAGGCGCGCCACGCCGTCGAGTTCATCGTGGGCATGGGCGAAGGCCCGACGCGCGAGGGCCAGGACCTGACGGCGCGCGCCAAAAAGGTGATCGCCTACGCCGTCGACGAGGCCAAGCGCCTGAACCATCACTACATCGGCACCGAGCACCTGCTGCTCGGCCTGGTGCGCAACGGCGAGGGCGTGGCCACCGGCGTGCTCGATATCATGGGCGTCTCGCTCGAGCAGGTGCGCACCCAGGTGATGCGCGTGCTGCGCCAGGGCACCGGCGCCGGGATGGAGCGCTCGTCGGCCGGCGGCGCCCCGGCCTCGACACCGCCGGCGGCGCAGTCGCAGCGCCAGAGCAAGACACCATACCTCGACGCGCTGGGCGCCGACCTTACCGAGATGGCCGAGGCCGGCCGGCTCGACCCGGTGGTGGGCCGCCAGCACGAGATCGAGCGCGTGATCCAGATCCTCTCGCGCCGCACCAAGAATAACCCGGCGCTGATCGGCGAGCCTGGCGTCGGCAAGACGGCAATTGTCGAGGGGCTGGCGCAGCGGATCGTCTCGGGCGATGTGCCCGACAGCATCAAGGGCAAGCGCGTGGTGACGCTCGACATGGGCGCGCTGGTGGCTGGCACCAAGTATCGCGGCCAGTTCGAAGAGCGGCTGAAGCGCGTGGTCGACGAGATCAAAGAAACGCGCTGCATCCTGTTCATCGACGAGTTCCACACGATCATTGGCGCGGGCGGCGCCGAGGGCACGCTCGACGCGGCGAACATCCTCAAGCCGGCGCTCTCGCGCGGCGAGCTGCAGACGATCGGCGCCACAACGCTCGATGAGTACCGCAAGTACATCGAGCGCGACGCGGCGCTCGAGCGCCGCTTCCAGCCGGTGATGGTCGACCAGCCGACCGAGGACGAGACGATCGAGATCCTGCGCGGCATCAAGAGCCGCTACGAAGACTTCCACCAGCTGCAGATCTCCGACGATGCGATCAAGGCCGCCGCGCACCTCTCGGCGCGCTACGTGCCCGATCGCTTCCTGCCGGACAAAGCGATCGACCTGATCGACGAGGCCGCCGCGCGCGTGCGCATGACCCGCTCGGCCACGCCGCCATCGCTGCGCGATGCGCTGCGCGGGCTGGAGGCCATCCGCAAAGAGCGCGAGGCCGCGCTTGAAGATGCCCAACACGACCTAGCCACCGACCTGCGCGAAAAAGAAGATCGCATGCTCGCCCGGATCGCCAAGATCGAGAGCGACATGGGCATCAACAGCGACGCGCAGGCCTCGGAGCGGCCGTACGTCACCGAGGAGGATATCGCCGAGGTGATCGGCATGTGGACGGGCATCCCGGTGAAGCGCCTGCAGGGCGACGAGACCACGCGCCTGTTGCAGATGGAAGACTTCCTGCACAACCGCGTCGTCGGCCAGCAAGAGGCGATCGTCACGATCGCCAAGGCGGTGCGGCGCGCGCGAGCCGGCCTGAAAGACCCGAAGCGGCCGATCGGCTCGTTTATCTTCCTTGGGCCTACTGGCGTCGGCAAGACCGAGCTGGCCAAAACGCTGGCCGAGTTCATGTTCGGCTCGGAAGATCACCTGATCAAGATCGACATGTCGGAGTTCCAGGAGCGCCACACCACCTCGCGGCTGGTCGGCTCGCCTCCGGGCTATGTCGGCTACGGCGAGGGCGGGCAGCTCACCGACGCGGTGCGCCGCAAGCCCTACAGCGTGGTGCTGTTCGACGAGATCGAGAAGGCCCACCCCGACGCCTTCAACCTGCTGCTGCAGGTGCTGGAGGATGGCCAGCTCACCGACGGCAAGGGCCGCAGGGTCGACTTCCGCAACACAATCATCATCATGACCTCGAACGTCGGCACCGAGCACATTCGCCGGGCCTCGCGGATCGGCTTCTCGGCCTTCTCGACCGGCAGCGAGCTCGACACCGACGACGTGCGCAAGAAGGTCGACGATGCGTTGAAGCAGCTGTTCCGGCCCGAGTTCCTCAACCGCATCGACGCAACGATCATCTTCCACGCGCTCACAAACGAGGAGATCCACCAGATCACCTCGCTGATGCTGAAGCGCGTGCAGGAGCAGCTGAAAGAGCACAGCCTAACGCTCGAGGTGCGACCGGACGGCATCGACCTGCTGGCCAAGCGCGGCTACGATCCGGCCTTCGGCGCGAGGCCGCTGCGCCGGATCATCACCAACCTGATCGAGGATCCGCTGTCGGAGGGCGTGCTCGAAGGGCGCTTCCAGGCCGGCGATACGGTGGTGATCGATACGGCCACGCTTGAGAGCGGCGAGACGTACCTGCGGCTGCGGCCGGCGCGCGAGGTGAAGGCCGAGATCGAAGAGGAAGAGGGCGCGATCGCCTAAAAACGACCCACCAAGCCTGCAAGCATCGGGGCCGCGAGCATTTGCTCGCGGCCCTTTTGCGTGCGCCGAGCGAGATCAGCCATTCGGGCATGGCCTGCGTGTTATAATTGTCGTAAAGTACAGCGCAGAGCGCGCGCTATTATCGCGAGGCAGGCGCTACGTGCCGCGCAAGAGCCCGTAGCACTGGCGCGGCGGAGACCGTAGCTTTTGGCGAAAACACGTACAGTCTATATCTGCCAGCAGTGCGGCTCGCAGCAGACGCGCTGGATGGGCAAATGCCCCGACTGCGGCACCTGGGACAGCCTGGTGGAGCAAGTCGAGCGCAAAGAGCCTGGCGCGGGGGCGCGCGGGCGCGGGCCGATCGGCGCGGGCGGCATGAACCAGCCGGTGCCACTGCGCGAGGTGCCAACCGGTGGGTTCGCGCGGCTGCCGCTGCTTGGCGACGAGTTCGGGCGGGTGCTAGGCGGCGGCCTGGTGCCCGGCTCGGTGGTGCTGATCGGCGGCGACCCCGGCATTGGCAAAACCACGCTGCTCAGCCAGGCCGCCGCCGACTTTGCCGACCGGCTGGGGACGGCGCTGTATATCTCGGCCGAGGAGTCGATCCAGCAGATCAAGCTGCGCGCCTCGCGCATGGGCCTCGACCCCGAGCGCATGCTGGTATACTCGGAAACCAGCCTCGACGCGATCCTTGAGCAGATCGCCAACACTCGCCCGCAGCTCGTGGTCGTCGACTCGATCCAGACGGTGTACCTCGAAGAGCTAACCTCAGCGGCCGGCAGCGTCAGCCAAGTGCGCGAGGGCGCGCTGCGGCTGCTGCGGCTGGCGAAAGACACCGGTATCCCGATGTTTCTGGTGGGCCACGTTACCAAAGAAGGCGCGATCGCCGGGCCACGTGTGCTTGAGCATATTGTCGACGTGGTGCTATACCTGGAAGGCGAGCGCTTCCACCAGTACCGGCTGCTGCGCGGCGTGAAAAACCGCTTCGGCTCGACCGACGAGGTTGGCGTGTTCGAAATGACCGAAGGCGGGCTGCGCGAGGTCAGCAACCCCTCGCAGGTCTTCCTGGCCGAGCGCAGCGCCAACACGCCCGGCTCGGCCGTAGCGGTGACCATGGAAGGCACGCGCCCGCTGCTGGTAGAAGTGCAG
Source organism: Kouleothrix sp. (assembly GCF_046328425.1). Taxonomy (NCBI): domain Bacteria; kingdom Bacillati; phylum Chloroflexota; class Chloroflexia; order Chloroflexales; family Roseiflexaceae; genus Kouleothrix; species Kouleothrix sp. Next base: position 172,364 of record NZ_JAXLWP010000005.1, on the reverse strand, counting down.
GCGCTGACCGCAAATACCAACAGCGCGCAGCCGCGCCGCACCTCGAACGGCTTCGACATGAACCGCCTGCTGATGCTGGTGGCGGTGCTGAGCAAGCGCGTGGGGCTGCCGCTGTTCAACCAAGACATCTACGTGAATATTGTCGGCGGCCTGCGGATCACCGAGCCGGCCGCCGACTTAGCAGTAGCGGTGGCGATCGCCTCATCGTACCGGAACATGCGCGTGCGCAACGACCTGGTGCTGGTCGGCGAGATCGGCCTGTCGGGCGAGCTGCGCAGCACCAGCCAGCTTGAGCGGCGGCTGGGCGAGGCCGCCAAGCTCGGCTTTGGCCGATCGGTGTACCCGCGCACCAGCGCCGTGCCGAAAGTCGATGGCATGAACCTAGCCGAGGTGCGCTCGGTAGCCGAGGCCGTGGAGCTGGCGCTGGAGCGTGGCGACGGCTCGCCAAAGGCCGACGACCACGCGGCGCGGCGCGCGCGCGCCGAAGATGATGAATAGGCGCAAGCCGACGAGCGTGGGGCTTGGATTGTTCGTTGTTCGTCTGGGCAGCTATGAGAGTTAGCCTCAACTTCCTGGCGCGAATACTGGGTATGAGCTTGCTGGCCTATATCGGCCACAGCGTTGGGCAGGCGCTTTCGAGCGCACAACCGACTGAAAACGAGCTGCTGGCCACCCAGCTGCTGACGCTGGCCGGCGCGGGGCTAGGGCTGCTCACGACCCATCGCTGGACGATCGAGCCAGCGCAGCGCGGAATCCGCTATATCAAGAGCATCTCGATCGCCGAGCTGACGGCGATTATTTTCGGCGCGCTGATTGGGCTGCTGCTGGCGCTGCTGCTGGCGGTGCCGCTGGCGCAGCTGCCGCGGCCGTTTGGCCAGTTTTTGCCGCTGGCGGCGGCGCTGGCGCTGGCCTACCTGGGCGCGACGATCTTCTCGGCGCGCAAAAAAGAGCTGGGCGCGCTGCTGCGCAGCACGCGCGCGCCGCTGGTGCTGCCCCAGCAGCTGCTCGAGGGCATCCCGCCCGCCAACCGCTACCTGCTCGACACCTCGGCGATCATCGACGGGCGGATCGCCCAGGTCGGCAAGACCGGGTTCATCGACGGGCCGCTGATCGTGCCGAACTTCGTGCTGAACGAGCTGCAGACACTGGCCGACTCGGCCGACGAGCTGCGCCGCGCAAAAGGGCGCCGCGGCCTCGACATCCTGAACACCATGCAGAAAGAAGCCAGCCCGCCGATCGAGATCGCTGAAGTCGAGATCACCGGCGCCCAGCAGGTCGACGACAAGCTGGTGATCATGGCGCGGCAGTATCGCTGCCCGATCATCACCAACGACCACAACCTCGGGCGCGTAGCCGGGCTGCAGGGCGTGAAGGTGCTGAGCCTGAACCAGCTTTCCGACGCGGTGCGCCCGCCGGTCGTTTCGGGCCAAGAGCTGCGGGTGCTGATCCGCGACATCGGCCGCGAGCGCGAGCAGGGCATCTCGTTCCTCGACGACGGCACGATGATCGTGGTGGAAGATGCGCGCCGGCTGATCGGCCAGGAGGTGACTGCCACGGTGACGCGCGTTCACCAGACACAGACTGGGCGAATCGTGTTCGCGCACCTCAGCAATGGCAAATCGTAGCTCAGGGCGCGCGCCCCGAGCGCGGCTCCTTGAACGCCGCGCTATCGAGCATGATCGTCACCGGCCCATCGTTGTGCAGCATCACGTCCATGTGCGCGCCGAACACGCCCTGCTCCACCGCCAGCCCGCGCGCGCGCAGCTCGGCGGCGAACGCCTCGACTAGCGGCGCGGCCACGTCGGGCAGGGCCGCGTCGGTGAAGCTGGGCCGCCGGCCGCGCCGCGTGTCGGCGTAGAGGGTAAACTGCGACACAACCAGCGCCGCGCCGCCTATGTCGAGCGCCGAGCGGTTGAAGCGCCCGGCATCGTCGGCGAAGATCCGCAAATTGGCAATCTTCTCGGCCAGCAGCACCGCTTCGGCGCGGGTATCGCCCTGGCCAACGCCAAGAAGAATCAGCAACCCACGCGCAATCTGCCCCACGACCACGCCATCGACGGTGACCGAAGCCGCGCTAACGCGCTGTACCACTGCTCGCATGCCATACCTTTTGATCGGACAGACGAATAGGATTAGAAGTTACGCACTTGCGTGATTCAGCTTCCTCACGGTACGAGATCGCGCCTGGGCAGCGCGGTTTTTCCGCACGGAGCACGGCAAAATCGCACACGATACGGAGCATAGTACCGCTTTTCCGGAGGCTGAAGGCGCCAGCTGCGTAAGCCCTAAGGATATTATAGATCGGCAGCGGAGAGATACCAATGAACAACGAGCAGCGCACGCTGATATTACAACGCCTTGCTGCCGCCTTGGCGCGCCGCCGGCTCGTGGCGCCCGCGCGGATCGCGCTCGACGTCATCGCCCCACTCGGCTTTCTGGCCGGGCAGGCGGCGCAGTTCGTACACCCGCTGGTGCCGGCCGGGCGCTGGCACGACTACGTAGCAGCGCTCAGCGACGAGCAAGGCTGGAGCACGCTCCAGAGCCTGGTAGAGCAGTGCGACTGTTGACAAACGATCTCTTTTGGTTTAGACTTCAAGCCATGACTGGCCCGCCGCTGTAAAGAATTGTAGCGGAGTTCGACGGTGATTGTGCCACAACAAACAGTGCTCTTGCTGATCATCGTACTGCTTGTCATTATTCTCACCCTGCTGAATCACGCGCGCGCCATTGCCGGAAAGCGGCCAATCAGCCGCCGGCCACTGAAGGCGCTCGACCCGATCAGCCAGGCGCTGGCGCGCGGGGCTGAAACCGGCCGGGCCATTCATCTTTCGCCGGGCAGCGGCGCGATTGGCGCACGCGCCAGCACGCTCGAAACGACGGCTGGGCTGCTGGCGGCCGAGCGCGTCGCGAGCGAGGCCGCGCGGAATGGCGCCCCGCTGCTCACCAGCAGCGGCGACGCCGTGGCACACCTGGCGCTACGCGGCGCGCTACGCCAGGCGTATCAGCGCGCCGGCCTCGGACAGGATTACGACCCTGCCAGCGTCCAGCTGTTGGCGCACCAGGATCCAATGGCCTACGCATCGGGCGTGGCGACGCTCTACGGCCGCCAGAAGCTCGAGGCTAGCCAGATGATCGGCAGCTTTGGCCAGGAAATTTTGCTGGCGACCGAGAGCGGCGCCCAGCAGGGCGCGCCACAGGTGAGCGGCGCCACCACCACCACCGGGCTGCCGCTGATGTATCTCAGCAGCGAGGCAACGCTGATCGGCGAAGAGATCTACGCCGCCGAGGCGTACCTGGCACACGCGGCCGCGCCCCAGGCGCGTCTGCTGACGATCGATACCCTGCGCACGGTGATTATTGTGGCGATAGTGGTGCTGGCACTGCTGGCGGCAAGCGGCCTGCCGATCTCGTTGTAGCCCGCGCTGCTCGGTGAGGCGAACGTGTCGTTTCTACGCGACCTTAAGCGATTCATACCCACGATTATCGCCGGCGCCGCCGGCTTAATCGTCTTGATCGACTTCGCCGGCGCCACGCCGACGATCGACGTGGTGGCGCGGCTGCTGATCGAGTGGGCCGCGCTGCTGGCCGTACTGGCGCTGATCGTCGGCCTGCTGAGCGTGGTGGGCGGGCACCTGCGCCGCGTGCTGCGCCGCCAGGCCGACTGGGGCTACAGCCTGGTGCTGCTGCTGGCGATGCTGCTGGTGATCATCAACGGCACGATCATTGGGCCGACGACGGGAGGCTACACGCTGTTCCCGAGCAGCCTGGTCGAGCAGCCGATCCGCGATGTGTTCCACGCCGTGTACGAGCCGCTTGGGGCGGCGTTCCTGGCGCTGCTGGCGTTTTTCAGCCTGAGCGCTGCGCTGCGCGCGCTGCGCCGCCGCACCGCCGACGCGCTGGTGATTGTGATCATCGCCGCGCTGGTGCTGGCGCTGAACGCGCTACCACAGCTGCAGCAGCTCCCAGTGCTGGGCGAGAGCGTGCGCTGGGTTTCTGATTATGTCGCGCTGGCGGGCGCGCGCGGCCTACTGATTGGCGCCGCGCTTGGCGCAGTTGTAGCGGGCGTGCGGGTGCTCCTGGGCTTCGACCAGCCGTATCTTGACCGCTAAGGGAGCGCGTTGGTGAGCAGCGATCGACCAGACGACAACAAGAACCTGCCGCCCTGGCTGCGCGATGTGCCGCTGCCGCCCGAGCCGCGCAGCACGCAACCAGCGAATACACCGCGCGCGCCGAAGCCGGATGCCGCGCAGCCCGCGCTGCCCGAGTGGCTGCGCGACCTGAGCGACGACGCGCCGGCCCAACCTGCCCCGCCGCAGCCCGCGCTGCCCGAATGGCTGCGCGAAGCCGCGCCAGCCGATGCTGCCGCGCCTTTGCCCGAGGGGCTGCGCGATATTGCCAAGCCCGAGGCACCCGCTACGCCACCCGCCGATGCCGCGCTGCCCGAGTGGCTGCGCGACACCGAGGCCGCCACGCCAGCTGCCGAGTCGGGCCAGATGCCTGGCTGGCTGGGCGCAGACGAAACTGCCGCCCCCGCCGATCTGCCCGAGCCGGAGGTGCCCGACTGGCTGCGCAGCCTTTCCGATGGTATATCCATCGAGACCCCTGCCGCTGCGCCCGAGCCGCCTGCTGCACCGGAACCGCCCGCTTCGCGCGAACAGCCTGCGGCCCTACCGAGCTGGCTGAGCGAAGCTGCGCCCGAGTCGCCTGCTGCACCGGAACCGCCCGCCACCTCCGAACAGCCTGCCGCATTACCGAGCTGGTTAAGTGAAGCTTCGCCTGAGCCGCCTGCCGCGCCCGTGCCGCCTGAGCCTGAGCAACCAGCCCTACCAAGCTGGCTGAGCGAAGCTGCACCCGAGCCGCCTGCCGCGACCGTGCCTGAGCAACCAGCCCTGCCAAGCTGGCTGAGCGAAGCTGCACCCGAGCCGCCTGCCGCGACCGAGCCGCCCGCGCCCGAACAGCCTGCCGCACCGCTGGACGCACTCGGTCTGCCCAGCTGGCTGAGCGATGGGCCAAGTGAAACCGACGACAACGCCACGCTGGCGCCGTTCTCATTCGATGAGTTGGAAACCGCCGACGAGCAGACCAAGCCAGCCGCCCCACCGTCGTGGCTTGCGCGCGACATCGACACATCGGCGGAAAATACCCCGGCGTGGCTGAGTGCGCCGCCGAGGCCCGCCGACGACACGGCCGACGTGCCTCTATGGCTCCAAGAGCGCGCGGACGACGCGACGCCACCAGGCGCCCAGCTTGGCCAACCACCCGCTGCCGAAACACCGCCACTCGCCGCATCGCCTAGCGGCGACACAGCGTTGCCCGGCTGGCTGAGCGCAAGCCCGCCGCCATCGGACGAGCTGCCCGAGTGGCTGCGCGATACTGAAGCGCCAAATATGCCGACGCTGCCGCCGACGCCAGCTCCAGTGCCGCCGCTCGCTCCACCGGTAACACCAGCCGCCGACGAACTGCCTGAATGGCTGCGCGACACGCCCAACGCCGGCAGCGCGCCCGCCGCCGAGACGCCAGCGTGGCTGCTCGATACGGCCGCGCCGGCCGAGCCTACGCCGCCAGCTGAAGATACTGACGACATCCCGATGTGGCTGCGCGATATCAACACGGCAGCTCCCGCTGAGCCAGACACCGCGCCTGCACTGCTCCAGCCGGCCATGCCTGACGACAGCGTGCCAGCGTGGCTGCGCCCGGCCGAGGCCAAGCCAAACGAGGCCGACGAGCTACCGCCCTGGCAGCGCGATGAGACAGGCGCGCCGCTTCCTACCGCAGGCACCCCTGGCGATTCCAACCTGCCAAACTGGCTGCGCGGCGCGACGATCGCGCCAGGTGCCGATACCACGCCGGCAAGCCCCGCGCCAGGCACCCAGCCCGCCGCGCCGGCACCCGCAGCAGATGAGCTAGTGGGAGGCGTCGAGCTGCCGGCCTGGCTGCGCCCGGCCGAGACCGAGCCGGCCAAAGATGAGATCACCGCAACCGACGCGCGCGCGCTCGACTGGCTGACGCGACTTGGCGCGCATGATGAAGAAGAGCTCGAGGCGGCCGGCGCCGCGGCAAGCTTCAAGCTGGCCCCGCCGGCGCTGCCAACCCGAAGCCCGGCGCAGATCGAAGCGCTGGCCTTGCTCGAGCAGCTGGCGGCTACGCCGTTTCCTACGCCAGTGCCGGCCGCCGAGCCCGCCGCGCCACGGTTCTGGCAGCGCTTCGGGATCGAACGGCTGCTGTACCTGAGCCTGTTCCTCGCGCTACTCGCCGCGCTGCTGCTGGCGCCGCCCGGCCTACTCGGCACCGACGTGCCGGTAAGCGCACCCGGCGCGGCCGACCTGTTCAAGCAGATCGACGCGCTCGGCCCGAACGATATCGTGCTGGTGGGCTACGAGTGGGATGTGCGCCGCGGCGGTGAGCTGCGGCCGCTCGAGCAGGCCGTGCTTGGCCACCTGATCGACCATCATGTCAAGCTGGTGCTGATCAGCACCGACTCGCAGGGCTCGCTGCTGCTGTTCGATCTGCGCGACCGCCTGGAGGCGGCCGGCTACCAGCCGCGCGGCGAAGATTACCTGTTGCTGGGCTACAAGCCTGGCGCCGAGCTGGCGCTGCGCTCGCTGGCGCAGGATTTCCCGGCCGCGCTGCGCTCGGATTTTCAGGGCAACGACGCCACGGGCAGCCTGCTCGCCACTACGCCCGACCGGCAGCTGCGCCTGAAGACACTGGGCGATTTCTCGATGGTGCTGGTGCTCGGCGACGACCCGGCCGATGTGCAAAGCTGGATGGAGCAGGCGCACCCGAGCGCGCTACGCGCCAATGGCGGCTACGTGCCGTTCGCTTTTGTGCTGCCGGCCGAAACCGCGCCGATCGTGCAGCCGTACCTGAGCCAGCCGAATGTACTGCACCTCGCCGGCACGCAGGGCGCGCTGGCGTACCAGCAGCTGCGCGGCGCCAGCGGCCAGCCGGCGGCGCAGATCGCCGTCGCGGCCAGCCAGCAGCGCCTCGGCCAGCTACTCTACGTGGCGCTGCTGCTGATCGGCATGGCCGCCGTGGGCATCTACAGCGCGGTAACGCGCGGGAGGAACCGATCGTGACGCCAGCGATCATCAATACCGTCGCGATCGTGCTGACGCTCATGGTGCTGAGCCGGATCGCCGGCGATAACCCGCTGTTCCGGATCGCCCAGTATCTGTTCGTCGGAGTATCGCTGGGCCTGGCATTCGTGGTGGCATACCACCAGGTGCTGGTACCTGCGGTTCGCGGGCTCGGCAACGGCCAGAGCCAGGCGACGATCTACGGCATCCCGCTGGCGCTTGGCCTGCTGCTGCTGCCGCGCATCAGCCGGCGCCAGGAATTCTCGTGGCTGGCGAACATCCCGCTGGCGCTGGTGTTTGGCGTCGGCGCGGCCCTCGCGGTCGGCGGCGCGATCATTGGAACGCTGCTCCCGCAGATCTTCGACACCGCCAACCGGCCGATCTCGAACGACCCCGCGCAGCTCGCCGGGGTGGTGGTGCTGGCACTCGGCACCGTGATCACACTGGCGGCCTTCTACTACACCAGCCCGCAAGAGGGCGCGCGCGCCCGAACCATGGCGCTGATCACCGCGCTGGGGCACTGGCTGCTGATGATCGCGTTCGGCTTTTTCTTCGCCAGCGCAGTGCAAAGCTACCTGAGCGCGCTGATCGAGCGGCTCGTTTTTGTGCTGCGCTACTTCGGCCTAATCGGATGAACCGGCGCGCTGCGGCGCGCGAATTGCACGACAACTATGCCACACAAACCCGGCGCTCTGCTGGTTGCCGAAATTGGCAACGTCACAACCCGCGTTACGCTTGTCGATCTCGTCGACGGCGAGATGCGGCTGATCGGCCAGGCCAGCGTGCCAAGCACCACCGAGCCGCCGTTCGAGAACGCGGTGATTGGCATCCTCGAGGCCGCCAGCCAGCTGAGCGAAACGACCGGCCGCCAGCTGATGCACGACGGCAGCCTGCTGATGCCGCAGACCAACGAGCGCGACGGCGTGAACTCGGTGGTAGCGCTCACCAGCGCCAGCCCGCCCATGAGCGTGGTCGTCGCCGCGGTGGCGAGCGAGATGTCGGCGCGCAGCGCAACCCGCGCCAGCCGGCCGACCTACACCACGCTGCTCCAGACGATCACGCTCGACGACGCGGCTGGCGCCTCGCCTGACGGCGATCACTCGTGGATCGAGCGGCAGGTGCAAACGCTCATGGGCCTGCGCCCCGATGTCGTGATCATCGCCGGCGGGCTCGAGGACGGCGCGCAAGACGCGCTGGTGCGCCTGGCGCATATCGTCGGGCTGACGGCGCTGACCACGCGCGTGGACTCCGATGGCCAGCCGCGCCAGGATATCAACAAGCGCCGGGTGATTTTCGCCGGCAACAGCTACGCCCGCGAGCGAGTGATCGAGGCGCTCTCGAGCCGCGCCGACCTGCAGTTGGTGGACAATGTGCGGCCCACGCTCGACGCCGAGCAGCTGACGCCGATGCGCCAGATGCTCACCAAGCTGTATAACGAGGCGCTGCTGCCGCTGGTGCCGGGCGCGCCAGCGCTGCGGCGCATCAGCAGCGCTCCGTTGGCCTCGGCCAGCGACGCTGCCGGGCTCATGACGCGCTTTGTGGCCGAGCACTACCACCGCGCCACGCTGGCGATCGACTGCGGCTCGGCCAACACGGCGCTCTACCTGGCCGAGGCCGGGCGGTATACGCCGATGGTGTTTGGCGCGATCGGCAGCGGCTACGGCCTCGGCGGGCTGCTGGCCGAGCGCGGCGCGGCGGCGATCGCCCGCTGGCTGCCGTTCGCGATCAGCGAGCGCGAGCTGACCCACTGGCTGCTGAACAAGATGCTGCGCCCGCAGACCATCCCGGCCTCGCGCGACGACGTGCTGATTGAGCAGGCAGTGGCGCGCGAGGCGCTGGCGCTGGCGCTGGCCGAGCTCCAGGGCGAGCGCACCGCCACCTACGATTACGTAGTGGCCGGCGGTGGCGTGCTGGCAAACGCCCCCCACCCCGGCCTGGCCGCGCTGACGATCCTCGACGCGCTGCAGCCCAGCGCCGACGAAAGCGTGCTGGCGATCGAGCTGCACCTCGATACGCTCGGGCTGCTGGCGGCGTGTGGCGCGCTGGCAGCCAGCAACCCCGACGCGGCGCTTACGCTGTTCGAGCGCGACCTGCTGCGCAACACGCCGCTGGCGACGTGCGTTGTGGCGCTGGGCAGCGGCCGCCTGGGCGAGCCGGCCGTCGAGGCCGAGCTACGCGAGGTTGGTGGCGCCGTCCAGCGCGTGACGGTGGCGCACGGCCAGATTGGCCGGCTGGCGCTGGCGCCCAACCGCAAAGCCCAGCTGATGCTGCGGCCGATCGGCAATGTGCGGATCGGGCGGAACGCGCCGGGCGAAGAGGTGGCTTCCGATGTGGCCGCGATCAGTGGCAGCGCGCTTGGCGTGGTGATCGACGCGCGCGGACGGCCGCTGCGCCTGCCCGACGAGCCAGCCGGCCGCCAGAAGCTGCTCTGGGAGTGGCTGGTGGCCGTCGGCGCCGAGCAAGGGCCGCTGCCTTACCCGATCGCCGAGGTGATCGCCGACGCGCCAGTGAGCATCTCGCCGGCCACCCCGACGATCGCGTTTGCCGACGCAAGCGCCTCGGCGCCCGGCGCTGCCAACGGCGCGCCCGAGGCGCCCGCCACGCTCGAGCGCGACCTGGCCAAGCTGCGCCAATCGATCGAAGAGCCCAAAAAAGGCGGCTTCTTGCGGCGCAAGCGCTAGCAAGGCATGTGCAACGTCCTTCGCCCTCACACCCTCGCCCCCGCTCCCAAGCGCGGGAGAAAGACGAAGAGGGCGAGGGCCATGCAGTTGCGGCCCCCCCCTGCCCGTGCTATAATGCAGCCGCGACGCCAGCAATGCCGGATTGTGTAATGGTAGCACTACGGACTTTGGATCCGTCTGTCCAGGTTCGAATCCTGGTCCGGCAGCCAGGCTTTTCTTGAGGACATGCCGCGACAGCACAATCGATGGATAGCACAGTGCCTCGGCTGGTGGCGCCAGGGGCCATCTCGCACAGTGAAGAATTTGTTCTTCGCTGTTTTTTTTGACTATGAAAGCGCCTGATCTTGGGATCGTAGTGATTGCGGCGGGCAAAGGCACGCGCATGCGCTCGGCGCTGCCCAAGGAGCTGCACCCGCTGTGCGGGCGGCCGATGCTGGGGCACGTGCTGGCGCTTGCCGACGCGCTCGAGGCCGCCTACACCGTGGTGGTGCTGTCGGACGAAAAGCTCGGCCCGGCGCGCGCGCAGTTCGGCCCGCGCTATGCCTACGCCGTACAGCACGAGCAGCTTGGCACTGGCCACGCGGTGCTGCAGGCGCGCCCGGCGCTGCCGCGCCCCGCCGACGACGTGCTGGTGCTGTATGGCGACACGCCGCTGCTGCGCCCGTCTACGGCGCGCGCGGCCGTCGAGCTGCGGCGCCGGAGCGGCGCGCTGGTGGGCATCCTCAGCATGTATGTCGCGCCGCCATCGGGCTATGGCCGGATCGTGCGCGACGCCAGCGGCCAGGTGGTGGCGATCGTCGAGGAGCGCAACGCTACGCCCGAGCAGTTCGCAATCAGCGAGTGCAACAGCGGCGTGATGTGCTTCGATGCCGAATGGCTGTGGCCCGCGCTCGACCGGATCGCGCCAAACCCGCTGAAGGGCGAGTATTACCTGACCGACCTGGCCGAAATGGCCGTGGCCGAGCGCGGCACCGGCGCAGCAGTGGCGCTGCCGGCGGCCGACCCAGCCGAGGCCCAAGGCATCAACGACCAAGCCCAGCTGGCGCAGGCTGGCGCGGTGCTGCGCCAGCGCATCCTGAACGACCTGATGCTCGCAGGCGTCACGGTCATCGACCCTGCGGCCACCTACGTCGATGTAGGCGTGAGCGTCGGGCGCGGCACAACCTTGTGGCCGGGCACGCTGCTGCGAGGCAGCACCAGCGTAGGCGCCGGCTGCGAGATCGGCCCCTATGCCACGATCGTCGACTCGGAGATTGGCGACGGCGCCCGTGTGCGGCACGCGCTGATCGAGCGCGCCACTGTAGCCGCAGGGGCCGAGGTTGGCCCATTTGTGCATCTCACCGATAGCTGACCCGCCAGGCGTAGGGCATGGCGCGCTTTGACCTCACCATACACTACGCATGACGCAACACGGAGCATATGGAAGGGCGACTGCAAATTTTCAGCGGTAACGCGAACCGCCAGCTGGCCAGCGAGATCGCCGGCCACCTGAACATCAACCTTGGCCGCGCGACGGTCGGCCGTTTCAAAAACGGCGAGTCGCGCGTGAAGCTCGAAGAGAACGTGCGCGGCTCCGACGTGTTCGTGATCCAGCCAACCTGCACGCCGGTGAACGAGCACCTCATGGAGCTGCTGCTGCTGATCGACGCGCTGCGCCGCGCCTCGGCCGCGCGCGTGACGGCGGTGATACCCTACTACGGCTACGCCAAGCAGGAGAAGAAAACCACCGGGCGCGAGCCGATCTCGGCCAAGCTGGTGGGCAACCTCATCCGCACTGCCGGCGCCAACCGCGTGCTGACGATGGATCTGCACGCGCCGGCGATCGAGGGCTTTTTCGATATCCCGGTGGATCACCTGCAGGCCGGCCCGCTGCTGGCCGAGTACGTGCGCGAGCTAAACCTACCGAAGCTGGTGGTGGTCTCGCCCGACGCCGGTGGCGTAGGCCGCGCCAATAGCTTTCGCGAGCGCGTGGGCGCCGGGCTGGCGATCATCGCCAAGCAGCGCCCGCAGCCCGACGTGGCCGAGGTGCTCGAGATGGTCGGCGATGTCGAGGGCCGCACCGCCGTGATCGTCGACGATATGATCTCGACCGGCGGCACGCTGGCCGAGGCCGCGCGGGCGCTGCGCGAGCGCGGCGCGGTGGCGGTGCACGCCTGCGCCACCCACGGCATCTTCGCCGGCGACGCGATCGGCATTATTGCGAAATCGATGCTGGTGGAGACGGTGGTGACCAACACCATCCCCCTGCCCGCAGACTGCGACCACGCGCGCATTCGCGTGATCAGCGTGGCGCCGCTGTTCGCCGAGGCGATCATGCGCATTCATAAGGATCTTTCGCTGAGCGCGCTGTTTTCGTAGTGAGGTATCGACTAATTTGGAGTCAGAATCTAGCCTTATTTCCGCCGGCATCCTGCTGTGCCTCGTGCTGCTGGCGTTTACCTCGGCCGCCGACGCCGCCATGGGCGCGATCGGCCGGCACCGCCTGAACGCACTGCAAGAAGAGGGCGCGCCGCGCGCCAGGCAGATGGCGCGCCTGCTCTCCGACCCATACCGCTTCAAGGCCGCCATTCTGCTGGTGAACGCCGCCAGCATCATCACCGCCACCGCCTTCACACTGCTGCTGACGCGCCCGCTCGATCTGGGCTGGCGGCTGGGCGCGCTCGGCGCGCTGCTGCTGCTGATCCTGATCTTCAGCGAGGCGCTGCCCAAGGCGCTGGCGCTGCGCAACCCCGTGTCGGCCGCCCAGATGCTGGCGCGCCCGATGGCGCTGATCACGGCGCTGCTCTGGCCGCTGATCAGCCTGATGAACCTGGTGATTGGCCCGCTGATGCGCCGCCTGAGCGGCCGCGAGGTGTCGAAGCTGCCGCTGGTGACGGAAGAAGAGCTGCGGCTGCTGGTGAATGTTGGCGAAGAAGAGGGCCTGATCGAGCCCGACGAGCGCGAGATGATCGAGGGCATCTTCTCGTTTGGCGACACCGTGGTGCGCGAGGTGATGGTGCCGCGCGTCGATATTGTGGCGCTCGACGAAGGCGCCTCGCTCGACGAGGCGCTCGATATGGTCATCACCTACGGTCATTCGCGCGTCCCGGTGTATCACGAGACGATCGACCAGATCAGCGGCATTCTGTACGCCAAAGACATGCTGCCATGGCTGCGCGCCGGCCAGCGCGAGCGCCTGCACGACGGCACGCTGCCGCTGACGGGCCTGCTGCGGCCACCGTACTTCGTGCCCGAGACAATGAAGGTCGACGCGCTGCTAAAAGACCTGCAGGCCCGCAAAGTGCACCTGGCGATCGTCGTCGACGAGTACGGCGGCACCGCCGGCGTGGTGACGATCGAAGACCTGCTGGAGGAGATCGTCGGCGAGATCCAGGACGAGTACGACGCCGAGGAGCCATCGGTGCGGCGCGTGGCCGAGGGCGAGCTGATCGCCGACGCGCGCGTGCTGCTCGACGACCTGAACGATATGATCGGGCTGCGGCTCGAGTCCGACGAGTCCGATCGGATCGGCGGGCTGGTGTACGAGCGGCTGGGGCGCGTGCCGAAGGCCGGCGACGAGGTGCAGCTGGCCGACGGCGTATCGATCACCGTGCTGTCGGTCGAGGGGCTGCGGCCGCGCCAGCTGCGGCTGATCTACCCGCCGGCCGGCGACCTTGAGATTGGCGCCTCGAAAGGAGCGGCGGCGGACGATGACGACGCAGCCTGACTACAGCGATCTGGTGGCCCAGGCGCGCGCGGCACGCGCACGGGCCTACTGCCCCTACTCGAACTTCGCGGTTGGCGCGGCGGCCCTGGCATCCGACGGGCGCGTGTTCCCCGGATGTAATGTCGAGAACGCGGCCTACCCGGCGGCGATCTGCGCCGAGCGGGCCGCGCTGGTCGGGGCATACGCGGCTGGCGCACGCGCCATCACGGCGCTGGTGGTGATCGCCGATACGCCCGGCCCGGTGAGCCCGTGCGGCACCTGCCGCCAGGTGATCCACGAGCTGGCGCCCGGCTGCACGGTGGTGCTGGCGAACATGCGCGGCGAGCTGCTCGTCACGACACCGCAGGCGCTGCTGCCGGGCGGCTTCACCAGCGACGACCTCACGCCTCGGCGCTGACGACGGCGTGCCCGCCAAACTCGTTGCGCAGCGCCGCTGCCACCTTCGCCGCGAACGACTCGTCCTGGCGCGAGAGAAAGCGCATCTGCAGCGCAAGCGCGATCACCGGCGCGGGCACCGCCAGGTCGATCGACTCCTGCACCGTCCAGCGGCCCTCGCCGCTGTCGTGGACGTAGCCCTTGATCGCGGCCAGGTCGGGATCTTTGGCGAAGGCATCGGCCGCGAGATCGAGCAGCCACGAGCGCACCACGCTGCCGTTCTGCCACAGCTCGGCCAGGCCGTGCAGATCGTAGCCGAACTCGCGCTTGGCGCGCAGGATCTCGAAGCCCTCGGCGTAGGCCTGGATCATGCCATACTCGATGCCGTTGTGCACCATTTTGGCGAAGTGGCCGGCGCCGGAAGGCCCGACGTGGCGGTAGCCGTGCGGCGGAGCGAGCGTCGCCAGGATCGGCTCGACCGCGGCGAACACGGGCGCGTCGCCGCCGGCCATCAGGCAGAAGCCCTCGCTGAGGCCCCAGACCCCGCCGCTGACGCCAATATCGAGGAAGTGGATGCCGCGCTCGGCCAGCTGCGCGGCGTGGCGCAGGGTGTCGCGGTAGTTCGAGTTCCCGCCGTCGATCAGCGTGTCGCCGGGCGCGAGTATACCGGCCAGGCCGTCGATCTGCTGGCTGGTAGGCGCGCCGGCCGGGATCATGAGCCAGACGACGCGCGGCGCCGCGAGCTGGCGCACGAGATCTTCGGGGCTGCCGGCGCCCGCGCCGCCCGCCGCGCGCAGCGTCTCGACTTGAGCCGGCGCGCGGTCGTAGCCCACCACGGTGTGGCCGCCGCCGATCAGCCGCCGGGCCATGTTGAGGCCCATGCGGCCAAGCCCGATCATGCCAAGTTGCATTCGTTTCTCCTCGCCCTTCAGGGCAAATGCGGTCGCTTCATTGTACATCGTGTCGCTGACGCGAGAAACGCGGTGTCCTCCCGCGTGGGAGGCTTGGAGGGCGGCTTTGCCGCCCCGAACCCCACCACGTCACTCGGTCGCTGACGCGAGAAACGCTGCGCCTCGCCCGCAGCCTCGCCGCGATATGCCTGCTCGCGCCGCGAGTGCAAGAATCACGCCCTGGCATAGTTCTTGCTTTCACAAAGGTGGCCAGTTCGATATACAGGCAGGCAATGTATGCGGCACGCCCCCACGCGCGGGGCGTTTTGGCGAGCCAACTGAAAGGTGGAACGTGGAGGATACGATGACGACGGGCCAGATACACGCGCCGGAGCAACCCACGCAGGTGCCGCACGGCGCGCACGATCGCGGCGACGGCACGGTTTCGTTCGCGCTATGGGCGCCTTGGAAGAAGAGCGTGCACCTGATCGGCGAGTTCAACGGGTGGGATGCCAGCGCCGACCCGCTGGCAGTCGACGAGAGCGGGCTGTGGTCGATCGAGAAGCGGCTGGAGCCAGGGCGCTACGGCTACCAGTTCGTGATCGACGGCGAGACGACAATCAGCGACCCGTACGCGCGCGCGCTGCGCTGGGTCGATGGCTCGCCGCACGCACTGGTGGACGTCGGCGCCAAGCCCTACGAGTGGAACGACGCGGGCTTTCAGATCAAACCGCTGAACCAGCTGGTGATCTACGAGCTGCACGTCGGCGACTTCAGCCCCGAGGGCACATTCAAAGGCGTGACCGCGCGGCTCGACCACCTGGCGCAGCTGGGCGTCGACGCGATCGAGCTGATGCCGATCCAGGAGTTCCCCGGCGACCAGAGCTGGGGCTACAACCCGGCCTACTTCTTCGCGCCGGAAAGCGCGTATGGCACGGCCGAAGACCTGAAGCAGCTGATCGACGCGGCACACCAGAAGGGCATCGGCGTCATCCTCGACATGGTGTTCAACCACACCACCGGCGATGCGCCGCTGAACCGGCTGTACCCCTACGACCAGAACCCCTACATGAGCACCGACGGCAACCCGTACGGCTTCCCCGACCTGAACCACTGGAACGACGCCACCAAGCGGCTGATCGCCGACATCCAGAGCTACTGGCTGAATGAGTACCACATCGACGGCTTCCGCTACGATTATGTCGAAGGCATCGACTGGGACGGCGTGAATGGCATGAGCTTCATCACCTGGTCGGCGCGCCAGGCCAAGCCCTACGCCTACCTGATCGCCGAGCATATCGTCGGCGACACGGCCGCAGTGGTGCGCGAGACCGAGGCCGACGCCTCGTGGCACTGGCAGTTCACCAAAGTGCTGCGCGCGCAGCTGCGCGAGGGCGAGTACGAAGGCCAGCAGTACGGCGACATGGACGCGCTGCTGCGGGTGATCACGTTCGGCGGCGACGGCTACGCCGACAACGCCCAGCCGATCAACTACCTCGAGAGCCACGACGAAGACCGCGCCATGCTAGTGGCGATGACCAACCCGGCCATTGGCGACGCCGGCGCGGTGCGCAAGAGCATGCTCGGCGCGATCGTGCTGTACACCGCGCAGGGCGTGCCGATGCTGTACCACGGCCAGGAGTTCGGCGCGCACGCCCCCAAAACCATCGGCACGAGCAAGCTGCCGTGGGAATACCTCGAGAGCGACTCGGGCAAAGCGCTGTACCACCACTACGCCACGCTGGCGTACCTGCGCCACACCCAGGCCGCGCTTCAAACGAACTACTTCCAGCCGCTGCTGGTAGACGCCGAGCGCAAGGTGCTGGCGTACCAGCGCTGGGCCGACAACGGCAGCGTGGTGGTGGTGGCGGTCAACTTCTCGCCGGCCGACCAGCGCGTGGCGATCGACTTCCCGCGCGCCGGGCGCTGGCACGAGTGGCTGCACGACTACGACGAGCACGTCGGCGATGGCCCGGTCGAGGTCGACCTACCGGACTCGTTTGGCAAGATCTGGGTACTGCAAGCGTAGTTTTGATCTGGCTGCAGGCGAGCGGCGAGGCGTTGGGAGCCAGGCGCCAGAGGTGAGTAGGCGACCCTTCGGCGGCAGCTTCCGCGCTTCGCACGTCTGCCATGGTTCCTTCCGCGCGCTACCCTGGCGCTTCACACGTCTGCTATGATTCCTTCCGTGTGCTACCCTGGCGCTTCGCACGTCCGCCATGGTTCCTTCCGCGCGCTACCCTGGCGCTTCACACGTCTGCCGTGGTTCCTTCCGTGCGCTGCCGCCTCGATTCAGACACAATTGGGCTGATTACCTGCTTTTCCCGGCGCGACGACCGGCCATGCCGACCGCAACACCAGGAAGCCAATTTCGGAGCCGTGGAGCCGCGCCGAGCCGCCAGCACACAGCCTGTGATGAGCCGAATAGGCTACCAACGATCTGCCTGGTGCGCCCAAGCGCGGCGAGCCAGTAAAGCAGGGCTGTAACTCGCATGTTCCCAACACGGCGGATAATCGATCTGGTGCGTGCTGGTTCGACGAGGAGGGCAGCATGGGACATATTCTGGCCCTGGCGATGCAGAAAGGCGGCGTCGGGAAAACGACCACCGCGCTGAGCCTGGGCACCGCGCTCGCCGAGCGCGGCCGGCGTGTGCTGCTGATCGACATCGACCCGCAGGCAAACCTGACGCAGGGGCTCGGCGTCGACCCTTCCGCGCTCGAGTACAGCGTCTACGAAGTGCTGCTGAACCCCGAGCAAGGCAGCGCCTTCGCTACTATCGCCACCGCCGCCGGGCCCGACCTGGTGCCGGCGACGCTTGAGCTAGCCGGCGCCGAGCTCGAGCTGGCAGGGCGCGTCGGGCGCGAGCTGCTGCTGCGCAAAGCGCTGCGGGCCGCGCGCGGCGACTACGACTACGTGCTGATCGACCCGCCGCCGAGCCTGGGGCTGTTCTCGCTCAACGCGCTGGCCGCCGCCGAACACGTGCTGGTGCCGCTGCAGATGCACGCCTACGCATTGAAGGCCATGCCGCAGCTCGAAGCGACGATCGAGCTGGTGAAAGAGATCAACCCGGCCCTGGCGATCGGCGGGATCGTCTGCACGCTGGCCGACCGGCGCACCAACCTGAGCCAGGAAATCGAGCGAGAGGCGCGGGAACGCTACGGCCGCCTGATATACGAGACGGTGATTCCCACCAACGTAAAGCTAGCCGAGGCCCCAACGCAGGGCCTCCCGATCAGCCGCTATGCGCCAGCGAGCGCAGGCGCGCTGGCCTATGCCGCACTCGCGGCCGAGCTGGAGGGGCGCTATGAATGATCGACCGCATTCCGAGGAAGGCACGCCGGCCGATCGCCTTCCGGCAAACCTGCGGCGCGGGCGCAGCCTGCAGCTCTCGACTCACACGCCGCCCGACGAGGCACCGGCCCCGAAGGCGGAGGCACCGCAGCCGCCGCGCCGCGGCCACGGCTTGCAGCTTTCGACGCACTCGCCCGCAGAGGCCACCAACGGCGCGCTGAAGCTTGCGCCGCTCCAGCGCGCACAGCTGGCTCACAGCGAGATCTGCTACCGCCAGAGCGGCGACGGGCCGCCGCTGCTGCTGATCCACGGCTGGGGCGCGTCGTCGCGCTACTGGTACGGTACTCAAGCGCACCTGGCCGGCCGGCACACCAGCTATGCGATCGACATGCCCGGCTTCGGCGCCTCGCCCGCGCTGGCGCAGCCCGGCGGCGTGGCGCGCCTGGCCGAGCTAGCGATCGAGTTCGCCGACGCGCTCGGCATTGGCCAGTTCGACCTGAACGGCCACTCGTTTGGCGGCGCGGTGGCGGTGTACATCGCCGCGCACTGGCCTGCGCGCGTGCGCCGGCTGGTGGTGACGGCATTTGGCGTGCAGCGCAGCGCGCTGGCGCGCGCCTGCCTCGGGCTGGCGCACGCCCCGGCCACGCTGGCACTGCAGTTTGGCCAGCCGCTGATCGATCTGTGGCGCCCATTTCAAAGCCAGCTACGGCCGGTGGCCGAGATGCTGATGAGCACGCCGCCCATCCCCGACCTGCTGGCCAGCTGGTACCTCGAGCGCGCGCCCGAGGACCGGCGGCTGCTGCGCGAGGGCATCGCCGACCTGCTAGACATGGACGTAGGGGCGCACCTCGCCAGCGCGATCAGCATCAGCGACCCGTCGCTGGCCGAGGCGCTGCAAACCCTCAGCGCGCCAGCGCTGTTCGTGGGCGGCACGAACGACCGGGTGGTGCCGGCCGACGACCTGCGCGCCGCCGCCGAGATGGCGCGCGCGCGGCGCGTACTGGTGATCGAGCAGTGCGGCCACGTGCCGATGATCGAGCAGCCCGATACCTACCACGCTGCGCTGCGCGAGTTCCTCGATGCGGCATAAACCGCGCCTGCGCGCCCTGAAGCGCTAGCACGTCGGCGCGTCGTTGTCGATCGCGTAGCGCGCGCGCTCGGCCGCGCTCAGGTCGCGCGTAAGCCGCGCGCACACCGATGCAGCCAGGTCGCGCGCATCGGCATACCACACCCGTACGGCCTGAGCGTCGGCGGTGAGCAGGTATTTGCCGCCAGGCGAAAAGGCGACCATGTTTAGCGGCCGGGCATGGCCGCCGAGCCGGCGCAGCTCGGCGCCGCTGGCCGCATCCCACAGCCGCGCGGTTTTGTCGGCGCCGCCGCTGAGAATTCTGGCCCCGTTGGGCGAAAACGCCAGGCCCAGCACCGGGCCGGCGTGGCCCGCGAATGCGCGCTCGCGCTGGCCGCTCGCCGCATCCCATAGCACAATCTGCCCCTGGTCGTCGCCCGTCAGAATATGCCGGCCATCCGGCGACCAGGCGGCCACCGTGGCGCGCGCGCCGCCAAGGCCGAAGCTGAGGCGCTGCGCGCCGGTACGCACATCCAGCACACGCACCATGTCGCCGATCACCAGCAGTGCCGCACCGTCGGGCGCGAACGCCAGGCTCCTGTCGCCACCGGCGATCGTCGCGCGCTCCTTGCCGCTGGCCACATCCCACAGGTGGATCGCGTTGTCGCTGGCCGTGGCCGCCACCAGCCCGTTGCCGGGCGCGATGCTAAAGCCGAAGAGCGTGATCGGCTGCGCGCTGCGGAGCGCCCCGACGCGCCGCCGCTCGGCGATATTCCACAGCTGGAAGCTATTTTCCTCGCTATACGAGCGGAACACCAGCAGGCGGCCATCGGGCGATACCGCGCCAATATCGCCGCCGCCGCCATTCGAGAATGTGCTCACAAGCGCGCCGTCGGCCAGCGAGCGCAGCTGAATGCTCGCGCCGTCGACCGGGTCGGCGACCAGCAGCTGGCTATCGTCGGCGCCAAACGCGGCGGGCAGTGCATTGACATCACGCGTGGGATAGGCGCCTGCCGCGCTCGGCACCTGGGTGTGCCACAGCCGCACGGTATCGTCGTTGGTGAGCACGTCGGCGCCGTTGGGCGAAAAGGCCACATTCTGGATGCTCTGGCCGTGGCCGGTGAAGCGCCGCAGCTCGGCGCCGCTGCGCACATCCCACAGCCGCGCGGTTCCGTCGGCGCTGGCGCTGAGGAGCTGGCGGCCGTCGGGCGAGAACGCCAGGCGATTGACGCGAGCGGCGTGGCCGGCCAGCACCCGCAGCGCTCGGCCGGTAGTGGCATCCCACAGCTGCACGGTGCCGGCGGAGCGCCCGGTTGCCAGCGTTCCCCGATTTGGCGCGAACACAGCCGCCTCGATAAAATCGAAGGGCGAAGCAGAGCCGTCCACGTGCCCGCTCGCATCGCCGGCCAATGGCAGCGAGCGGACGAGCCGCCTGGTGCCGAGATCCCAGAAGCGGATCGTCGCGTTCAGGCTTGCCGTCAAAAGCATGCTATCGTCGACCGAAAACGCCACGCCGACGATCTGGTCGTCGCTCTGGCTGAAGCTGGCCAGCTGCGCGCCGGTGAGCGGCTCCCATACGCCGACCGTGGTGTCGCTGGCCACCATCAGGCGCCTGCCGTCGTGGCTGAAGTCGACGCTCAGCAAGCTGGCGGCCTGGCCAAGCGCGAAGGTATGCAGCTCGCGGCCGGTGGCGATATCCCACAGCGCGGCGCTGCGCTCGGTGGTTATGGCCAGCAGCAGCTCGCCGTCGGGCGAAAGAACCGCCTTCCAGAGATGCGTGCCGGTTGCGAGGGTGCGGCGCGCCTGGCGGGCCGCGGTATCCCAGAGCTGCACGCGGCCGTCGGCACGATTGATCAGCAGCTGGTGGCCATCGCCGCCGAACAGCGCATAGCCAACCGCATCGGTGAGCGGAAGTGTCTGCGACGGGTACGCCAGCGCGTCAGCGGTGGAGAGCGCGGCGTAGCCCTCGTCCGTGTCGCGCAGCTTGAGCGAGCGCAGCGCGAGCAGCGCGGCCAGCTCGGGCGCGCCATTGGTCGCGCGCAGCGCCTCGGCCTCGGATGCCAGGCGCAGCGCGTCGGAGCGCGCCAGGTTAGCCGAGGCAGTGGCGGCAGCGCTGGCGGCCGCGTCGGCGCTGCTGAGCGCCACGCGGCGCTGCTGGAAGGCGAACAGCGCCAGGCCGGCGGCGAGCAGCAGAAACAAGCCCAGCGCGCCTGCCAGGACGCGCAGGCGGTTGGCGGCGGCGCGCTGGCTGCGCGCCGACTGGCGGGCCAGCTCAAGCTCGCGCGCCTGGCGCTCGTGCTCGGCGGCGGCCATACGCTGGCCCTCGGCGACGCTAGCGGCAAGATATGCGGCCTCGTCGTCGCTCAGCGCCAGCGCCTGGCTATCGGCCAGGGCGCTGAACTGCGCCAGGCGCGCGCCGCTCGCCAGGAAGCTGGGGTCGCCCGCGGCGGCGCGCCACTCGGCCGCAGCGGCATTCAGCTGGCGCTGCACACGCAGCGCCGTGCGGCTCCCGTCGACCCACTCGCGCAGCCGTGGCCAGGCGCGGATCAGCGCCTCGTGCGCCACCTCGACGGTTGGCGCGCGCGTCGACGGGTCGTGGTCGAACGTCAGCAGCCGCGCGCGGTCGTAGGCGGCCAGCACCGCATCGACCAGCGGTTCCGGGCGCGCGTCGCCGGGCCGTGGCGGCACAAGCGCCTGCAGTTCGGCACGCCGCGCCCGGCGGCGGGTATCTTCAACACCCTCGCCCAGCGCGACCAGGCGCAGAAACACCTGGCGCGCAGCCGCCTGGCCATCGGCGTCAAGCGCCAGAAACGTATCTTCGGCGCGGCGCGCCAGCGCGCCAAACATCCCGCCGATTGCCAGGTACGAGTCGCGCGTCAGCACGCGGCCGCTGCGCCGCTCGAACAGCTCGGTAAGCGCGTACTGCAGCAGCGGCAGCGCGCCGGGCTGCTCGCGAATATCGGCCACGATCGCGGCGGACAGCTCGGGATCGACCAGCGCACCAGCGCGCTCGGCCGGGGCGCGGATCGCGCGGCCCAGCTCGTCGGCCGAGAGCGGCAGGGCCACCTCGGTGCGGGCACGCATCAGCGCGCCGAAGCTGGGCACGAGCAGCGGCCGGTCGTAGAAATCGGCCCGCAGCGTGATGATCACGCGCAGCCGGCCCTCGGCGCCGTCTACCGCGTCGTAGAGCGTCTGCAAGAAGCGCGCGCGCACTGCCTCGTCGGCGCAGAGCGTAAAGGCTTCTTCAAACTGGTCGATGAACAGCACCAGATCGGCGCCGTCCGCGCCTTCGAGCAGCTGCGGCACCAGGCGCCGCAGGCCATCGTCGCGCTCGTGCAGGCCGCGCAGCAGCTCGGGGGCCGGGGGGCGCACGGCCACGCGCAGCAGCGCGGCCTCGAGCTCGGCCAGCGGCTGAGCGCCGGGGCGCATTTCGACGATAAACCAGCCCTGCGAGCCCGCCAGCGCGCCGGAGCGCAGAGCAGGCAGCAGCCCGGCGCGCACCACGCTCGATTTACCGCTGCCGCTCGGACCAACCACCGCCAGAAAGCGCGCGAAATCAGCCATTTCGGCCATGCGCCCAAGCAGCCGGCGCGTCAGCGCCTCGCGCCCGAAAAACTCGCCGGCGTCGGCCTCGTCGAAGGCGCGCAGCCCTTTGTATGGGTTTTCGAGCACGGCATCGAGCAGCTGCGTGGCGTAGCGCGACTGCTGCGGCGCGTCAGGCGGCGCAGGCGCGGCACCGGCAAGCCCAAGCGCGTGCTGCAGATCGCGCACAAAGCTGGCGACATCCGGGTAGCGCGCGTCTGGATCCTTGGCCACGCCGCGCCGGATCACGGCGTTCAGCGCGGGCGGCAGGTCGGGGCGGCGGCGGTCGAGCGGCGGCGGTGGCTCGTGGATGTGCTTGAACATCATCAGGATCGGCGTCGTCGCCTGAAACGGCAGCTCGCCGGTGAGCGCCTCGTACAGCACGATCGCCAGGCTGTAGATATCGGTGCGGTTGGTCAGCGGCTCGGAGCGGATCTGCTCGGGGGCCATATAGGCCGGCGAGCCGGGCGCGGCGCCCTCGTCGGTCGAGCGCGCGCCGCCCTGGCCAAGATCTTTGGCAATGCCGAAATCGGCCAGGTAGGCATTGCCGTGCTCGTCGAGCAGAATATTCGCGGGCTTGATGTCGCGGTGGATGACATCGCGCCGGTGCGCAACGGCCAGCGCGTCGCCGATCTGCTCAAACACGCGCGCCAGCGCGTCAAGCGGCAGCGGCTGGCCGTCGATCCGCTCGGCCAGGCTGCGCCCGCGCAGGTAGCGCATCACCAGGAAGGCGCCCTCGGGGTCGCGCCAGTAATCGTAGAGCGGCACGATATGCGGGTGCTCGAGCCGCGCCACCAGGCGCGCTTCGGTCTCGAAGCGCCGGATGAACTCAGGCTGGTTGGCGTGCTGCGGCAGAATGATCTTGACGGCGACCTCGCGGTCGACCTGGGGCTGGTAGGCGCGGTAGACCGCGCCAAAGCCGCCGGCGCTCAGCAGCTCGCGCAGCTCGTAGCCCTTGATGGTTCGGCCGCTCAAGGATTCCATGGCCAATGCTTTCACTGCTGCCGAAGGCCGAGCGTGCCAACTGCGTAAGCCCTATTCCAATCGAGCCGATTATGCGTCGGGCGGCGCCACCACGCGCGCCACCAGCGTAGCGATCTGGTCGATGCTGGCATCGGGGCGAAGCGCCCGGTCGAACGCGGCGTAGGTGGCCTGGTCGTGCTCGCGCAGCCAGCGCAGCGCCTGCTTCGGCCCCAGAAACCACTGCCCGCGCAGGTGAAAGTAATCTTCGAGCAGCGCGGTGAGCAGCCAGGCGCGGCGGTAGTTGGCCTCGGCGTCGCCGAGGCGCGCGCGCGCGAGCATCTTGCCGGCCCACACCCGGCGCGCCGCGATCTCGTCGGGCGGCAGCGGGCGCGGCCCAGCCCGGAACAGCGCGTCGAGCGCGGCCAGGAACTCGTCGCCAAGCGCGCCCTGCTGGCACAGCACCACCCCGCCCAGGCACTGAAGCATGCTCGCGTCGGGCCGGGCGATCGCCGCCTCGGGGTATACGAACAGGTCAAGGTACACGCCATTCCACAGCCGGGCGTCGCGCAGCGTCTCGCCGGCCGGCCGCACCCCCAGGATGTCGTAGTCGCTGCCAGGGCGCTGCTCGCCGCGGGCGCGCGAACCGTACAAGATCACGGTGTGGCAGCCATAGCTGGCGCGCAGCTCGTCGACAATCTGGTCGAGTAGCGGGTCGGGATGCATAGCGCTCCTTGTCGGGCAGCTTCTTACGGCGCGGCGGTCGTGCCGCGCTCGAGCTTGGCCAGGCGCTCGTTGATATCGGACAGCACCTCGGTCATCAGGTCGGTCTTGTGCAGCATGGTGGTAACGCCCAGCTCGGCCTTCAGGTTCACCTGGTAGTCGAGCTCGCTGCGGATGCGGTCTTTGGCGTCCTGGCGGTTCTGGCTCATCATGATCACCGGGGCCTGGATGGCCGCCAGCATCGAGAGGAACAGGTTCAGCAGAATAAACGGGTAGTCGTCCCAGCGCCAGGGCGCGAGCACATTCAGCAGCACCCACACCCCCAGAAACGCCCCGAACGCGAAGATAAAGCGCCAGCTGCCGCCGAAGCGCGCCACCGCGTCGGCCACCCGGTCGCCGAGCGTCTCTTGCTCGTCGATCACCTCGTTTGGGTCGCGGCTGACGCGCCGGCGCAGCAGGTTGTCGGTGCGGCGGATGCGCTTGGCCAGCGCCACCATCACGTCCTGGGCCATATGCGGCTTTTGCAGCATCAGGTCGAGGAATTCGTGGCGATCGAGCACGAGCGTGTCGGTGCGCTGCGTGGCCGTGGCAGTGGCCGATCGCGTGCCGCCATCGAGCAGCGAGAGCTCGCCGAAAAAATCGCCGGACTCGAGCAGCTCGAGCACCAGCTTCTCGCCGTCGTCGTCGACGATCGACAGCTCGACCTGGCCCGCGCGCACGATATACAAGGTGCCGCCCAGCTGGTCGGCGTTGAAGATCACCTGGGTCGGCCGAAACTGAACCTCGTCCATGATCGCCGCGATCGCGGCAAGCTCGTCGTCGTCCATCCCGATGAACAGCGGGATCGTCTTCAGCAGGCGTGGTTCGGCAGGCATACACCCCTCTCTCGGCTGTTCGATGTGTCGGCGCGCCGCCCAATTATAGCACCGCGCCCGGCACACACACGCAACGTGGTACAATAGCCCGGCTGGGCATCATACGGGGGCACACGTGAAAATATACACCAAAACCGGCGACGGCGGCGAGACCGGGCTGTGGGGCGGGCAGCGCGTCGCCAAAGACGCCGCGCGCGTCCAGGCGTATGGCACGGTCGACGAGTGCAACGCGGCGATCGGGGTGGCCCGCGCGATGCTCGGCCCCGCCGCACACGATCTCGACGCGCTGCTTGGCCAGATCCAGAACCAGCTGTTTGTGGTTGGCGCCGACCTGGCGACGCCCGGCGAGGCCGCGAGCGTGCCGCGCGTCGGCGACGGCGAGGTCGCGTTTCTCGAGTCGACGATCGACGCGCTGGAGACCGAGCTGGCGCCGCTGCGGCAGTTCATCCTGCCGGGCGGCTCGCCGGGCGCGGCCCAGCTGCACCTGGCGCGCACGATCTGCCGGCGCGCCGAGCGCTGGGCCGTGAGCCTGGGCCGCGCCGAGCAGCTCAACCCGGCGGTGGCCGTGTACCTCAACCGCCTGTCCGACTGCCTGTTCGTGCTGGCGCGCGCCGCCAACGCCCGCGCCGGACAGGCCGATGTGCCCTGGCACAGCCCGCGCCACTCGTAGCGCGGCGCCGCCGCGCGAGCCTGAGCACAAGGAATACACACATGGCTGAAGCAACGATTGCGCTCGGCCCGCTTGGCCAGATCGCGCTGACGGTGGCCGATCTCGCCGCCGCGACCGAGTTCTACCGCGAGAGGCTGGGGCTGCCGTTTCTGTTCGCCGCGCCAAACCTGGCGTTCTTCGACTGCGGCGGCGTGCGGCTGATGCTGGCAACCCCCGAGCGCGGCGAGGCAGTGGCCCAGGGCGCGACGCTGTACTTCACGGTTGGCGATATTCACGCCGCGCACCGCGCGCTGGCCCAGCGCGGCGTGCCCTTCGTCGACGCGCCGCACCTGATCGCCGACATGGGCAGCTACGAGCTGTGGATGGCCTTCTTCCACGACCCCGACGCGCACTTGCTTGGGATCATGGCCGAGCTGCCGAAGGAGTAGCATGGATCTCGAGACGTTTCGCGCGTACCAGCGCGAGTCGCGCAAAACCTGGGGCGAGATCGACGTAAACCACCCGATCGTCTACCCGACGCTCGGGCTGGCCAACGAGGCCGGCGAAGTGGCCGGCAAGATCAAAAAGATCTTCCGCGACAAGGGCGGCGTGATCGGCGCAGCCGACCGCGAGGCGCTGAAGTACGAGCTTGGCGACGTGCTGTGGTACCTGACGCAGATCTGCACCGAGCTCGATCTGACGCTTGAAGAGGTGGCGGCCGCGAATATCGAGAAGCTGTTCTCGCGGCTCGAGCGCGGCCAGATCGGCGGCGAGGGCGACACGCGCTAGCGGCGCCGCTTACACCCGCGGCGTCACGCCGTGGCCCGCTATAATGCCGCTCAGGTCGATACGCGCGCTCTCGTAGACCATGCCGCCCGTGAATGGGTTCTCGGCCATGAACAGCGGCGTGTCGAGATCGACAAACTGGAAGCCGCCCTGGCCGGCCGCAAAGCAGGCCGAGGTGGTCATCGCCAGGATCGACTCGACATTTCCGCCGATCATCAGCCCCAGCCGGGCCGCCCGGCAGATCGCCGCGATATCGAGCGCCTCGGCGATGCCGCACTTCATCAGCTTGATGTTCACCACGTGTGCGGCGCGCTCGTGCACGATCCGCAGCGCCGCCGCAGCGTCGGTGGCCGTCTCGTCGGCGGCCACTGGCACGCCGGCCCACTGCGCCACCTGCTGCATCCCCGCCCAGTCGCCCTTCTTTACCGGCTGCTCAAGCAGCGCCACGTTGATCGCGCGCTCGCGCAGCTGCGACACCAGCTGCAGCGCGCCGTCGGCGCTGAAGGCGGCGTTGCCGTCGAGGATCAGCGGCGACTTCGGCGCCACCTCGGCGATCGCCTGCACGCGCGCCAGGTCGAGCGCAAGGTCGCCCGAGCCGACCTTGACCTTGATCGTGCGGATGCCGCGCGCCGCGATCGAGCGCGCGTCGGCGGCGGCCTGCTCGGCCGTGCCGGTGGTGACGGTCATGTCGGTTTCGAGGCTAGTGCCCACGCCGCCAAAGAACGCCCACAGCGGCATATGCGCCTGGCGCGTCAGCGCGTCGAGCACCGCCGTCTCGATCGCGCACTGCGCCGAGCCAATCGGCCCGATCGCGCCGCGTAGCGCCACGGCCACGCGCCGCCACTCGCGCACGTCGGCGCCCTCCACCAGGCTGGCGGCCGCCTCAATCGCGGCGCTGGCGATCGCCTGTGTCTCGCCATTGTAGGCCGGAAACGGCGCCGCCTCGCCATAGCCGCGCGTGCCATCGGCCAGCTCGACCGTGACGAGCAGGTTGCGCGCCAGATCCTGCGCGCCGCCGGCGATGCCGAAAGGCGTGTGCAGCGGGATGTCGAGCGGCCGGGCGGCCAGCGAGCGAATGGTAGTAGGCGCAGCCATGGCAAAACCTCGTGCTTAGGCGTGTACCGCCCGATTATACTACGTTCTGCCGCGCGCCGAGAAGCCGCGAGCGATTATGGTATACTGAGGCTTACCAACCGGTAGGCAGTGCCGCCCGCGCGCTTGCCGCTGGCGCTGCCGCGCGGCATCGTACAACAACAGGAAACGCCAATGACTCACAGCGATGATGCTGCAAGACTGCGTAAACAAGGCTATCGGCTGACGCCGCAGCGGCTGACGGTGCTGGAAGTAGTGAAGCGGAGCGGCAAACACCTGACGGCCGAAGATGTGCACGACGCGATCGTGCCCCAGCACCCCTACATCAATATCGCAACGGTGTACCGCACACTGCAATGGCTCCAAGAGGTTGGCCTGGTGGCGCCGCTGGCCAGCGTCACCAGCCCGCTGCGCTACGAGTACGTGCGCGGCGAGGCGCACCACCACCTCGTGTGCCAGGACTGCGGCTACGAGCAGGAGATCGGCGACGATATGCTGGCGATGCTGAAAAGCCAGCTCCAGGCGCGCTACGCCTTTAGCGCACAGCTGAACCACCTGGCAATCCCCGGCCGCTGCGCGGCTTGCCAGAGCGCCGCCGAAAGCGCAGCCCACGCCCACGAGGAGCACAGCCTATGAACCTGCTACGGCGACTGTTCGGCGCCGGCGACGCGGCGCCGATCGACCAGGCCATCCACCTGTACGTACGCTGCAATCGCTGCGGCGCGCCAGTGCACGTGCGCGTCGACCCACGCAACGACCTGGTGATCGAGTACGGCGACGACGACGACGCCACCGGCTACCGCCTGATCAAAGAGATCATGGACTCGCGCTGCTTCAGGCTCATGCGCGCCGAGATCGAGTACGACCGCGGCCGGCGCGAGCTGAGCCGCACGCTCGAAGGCGGGGCATTCATCGGCAAGGACGAGTACGACCAGCTGCTGGCTCAGGGCGAACAATCACTCGGCGGCCGGCAGTAGCAGGCGCCGGGCGGAACGCCACCGCGCACTGCCGACTGCATACTGCGAATGAAATAAGGGAGGCTCCATGCGCCAGGCAGTCGATCTCCTGCTGATCAACGGCACGGTCGTGACCATGAACCCCGAGGGCAGCGTCGTGGCCGACGGCGCGGTGGCGATTCGCGGCCGCTCGATCGCCGATGTCGGCCCGACCGCCGCGCTACTCGCGCGCTACGAGGCCGCCGAAACCCACGACTGCCGCGGCTGCGCGATCATCCCCGGCCTGATCAACGGCCACGCCCACGTGCCCATGAGCCTGCTGCGCGGGCTGGTAGCCGACCAGCAGCTCGATGTCTGGCTGTTCGGCTATATGTTCCCGGTCGAAAGCCGCTTCGCCGACGCCAACTTCACCTTCACCGGCACCCAGCTCTCGTGCGCCGAGATGATCCGCGGCGGCACCACCACGTTCGTCGATATGTACTACTTCGAGGAAGAGGTGGCCCGCGCCGCCGACATGGCCGGCATGCGCGCGATCTGCGGCCAGACGGTGATGCGCCTGCCCACCCCCGACGCGGCCTCGTACGACGAAGGGCTCGACCGCGCGCGCCGCTTCATCGAGCAGTGGCATGCCCACGACCGCATCGTGCCGACGATCGCGCCGCACGCGCCCTACACCTGCACCGACACGATCTACCACGAGGCCGCCGCGCTGTGCCGCCGCTACGGCGTACCGCTGGTGACGCACCTCTCCGAGACGGCGCGCGAGGTGCAGGAAAGCCGCGCCGAGCACGAGGCCACTCCGTTCGGCTATGCCGCGCGAGTGGGCGCGTTCGACGTGAAGTGCATTGCCGCGCACGGCGTGCACGCCACCGAAGACGATATCATCACCATCCGCGAGCGTGGCGTCGGCGTGGTGCCCTGCCCCTCCTCGAACCTCAAGCTCGCCAGCGGCGTCGCGCCCATCCGGCGCTTTCTCGAGGCCGGCGTGCGCACCGGCCTCGGCACCGACGGCCCGGCCTCGAACGACGACCAGGATATGTTCACCGAGATCCACCTGGCCGCGCTGCTGCCCAAAGGCACCAGCGGCGACCCGACGGCCGTGCCGGCGCGCGAGGCGCTGGCGCTGGCAACCTCGCGCGGCGCCCAGGCCATCCACCTCGAGCATCTGATCGGATCGCTAGTGCCCGGCAAACGCGCCGATATCGCGATCGTCGAGCTGGGGCGCCTGCACTCGGCGCCGCGCTACAGCTACGCGCCCGACTCGATCTACACCCACCTGGCCTACAGCGCGCGCGCCGGCGACGTGCGCGATGTGCTCGTCGACGGCCGCTGGCTCATGCGCGACCGCGCGCTCACGACGCTCGACGAGCCCGACGTGCTGCGCCGCGCCCAGGCGATCGCCGACCAGATCGACGCCTTTCTGGCCAAGCGCGAGGTCAACCTGCTCGACAAAATCCTGGCGATCGGCGGCGTGCAGCAAGACGAGCTGTTCGAAGTGCAGGCCAAGGCCAAGATCACCGACGCCACCGTCGAGCGGATCGTCGGGCTGCTCGGCGGCGCCGATCTGAGCTTCTCAAAGGCCAGCGAGCGCACCCAGTACGATACCTACTTCACTTGGAACGACCAAGCCAAAGGGCGCGTGCGCCTGCGCGAAGATCACCGCGTCGACCCAGGCGGCCGCGTCGGGCCGAAGTACACCATCACGCTCACCGCGCCGCCCGACCGCGCCGAGTACCCTTCGGCGGTGCGGCTTGGCCGCGCGCGCTACACCGCCCCGGCCGATCGGACGCTGCGCTTCTACCGCGAGTATTTTCAGCCCGATCAGGTGGTCGAGATCGAGAAGCATCGCCGCCGCTGGCGCATCGTCTACCGCGGCGAAGATTTCGCGCTGAATATCGATACCCTGCGCGGCCACCACGACCCTGGGCCGTACCTCGAGATCAAGAGCCGCACCTGGAGCAGCCGCGACGCCGACGCCAAGGCCGCACTGATTGACGAGCTGCTGGCGCTGTTCGGCGTGCCCGAGCAGGCCCTGGTGATGCAAGAATACGTCGAGCTATAGTTCGCTTGCGGCGCCCTCGCACGCGAACGGAAAAACGCACACCTCTACGGAATAAGGGAGCGCTCTGCCGAAGGCCGAGCCCGCCAACTGCGTAAGCCATAACTCAATCTCAACACTATGAGCTACCAGGGAATATACCTGATCGGCCTGACCGGCAATATCGCCTGTGGCAAAAGCACGGTGCTGGCCACCCTGCGCGAGCTGGGCGCGCAGGTGATCGACGCCGACGCGGTGACGCACGCGCTTCAGCGCCCCGGCGAGCCAGTGTACGCCCAGATCGTCGCCGAGTTTGGGCCTGGCGTGCTGGCCGAGCCCGGCGGGCCGATCGACCGGCGCGCGCTTGGCGCGATTGTGTTCAACGACCCGGCAGCCCTGCGCCGCCTCGAGCAGATCGTCCACCCGGCCGTGCACGCGCACATTCTCGCCTGGCTCACCAGCCTCAGCGATGCGGGCGGGAGGGCCGGCAATCAAACCGAGCCTACCTCTCAATCTGCCCCGCGCACGCCGCACGCCTCCCAGGTAGCGGTGATCGACGCAATCAAGCTGCTCGAAAGCGGCTGGCGGCCGCTCTGCGACGCGATCTGGGTGGTGGCCTGCCAGCCCGAGCAGCAGCTGGCCAGGCTGGTGGCGACGCGCGGCCTGAGCGACGCCGAGGCGCGCACGCGCATCGCCGCACAGCCGCCGCAGGCCGCCAAGGTCGCCCAGGCCGATGTGGTGATCGACAACAGTGGCACGCTCGAGGGCACGCGCCGCCAGATCGAAGCCGCCTGGCAGGCAATTGCGCCACGAATCACGCCCCCGAATTAATACCAATTTCGGCTTCGGCTGAGCACGTGCTTCATAGTCGGGGTTCGGGGGCGGCTTCGCCGCCCCGACTTTCTTTTTGGTAGGCCCTGCCCGGCTTTGCCGGGCAGGGCATACCAAATTCGCTTGATTACTGACACTTTTGTGGGGGTTTGGGGGCGGCTTCGCCGCCCCCAAATTTCTTATAGTGCAACACATTCTATACATGATCAAGCGAACAGCGTATGATACCAAATCCGGCTGATCGCTTGGATTATGGTGGGGGTTCGGGGGCGGCTTCGCCGCCCCATTTCTTTTCTTGTGCGGCGCCCGGCTTTGCCGGGCGCCGACAAACACAAGTAATCAAACGGAGTTGGTATGATAAGCGGGGGTGGTATAAGAATCCGTGAGCCGATAGTAATACCCTGTTGAGCAACAGTGTATACTTACACATAACAGCGCAGGCCGTACCAGCGGCCAACGCCTGCCGAAACCAGCAAACACTTCAAAGGCTCACATTATGGTTGCCCGGCACTCGCCACGGAGCGTTCTCATCCAGCTTGCCGCCGCAGCTGGCGGTAGCATACTGTACGCGCTATCGATCTGCCTGACCTCGATCCTGGCAATCCCCGGCGCCGACAACGTGCAGCTGCGGCCCGGCGTGGTGGTGCCAATCGTGATCGGCGCGCTGTTCGGCCCGGTGGCCGGCTTTACCAGCGGGTGCGCCGGCAACCTCGCCGCCGACCAGCTGCTGGGCTGGGGCTGGTGGCCGTTCTGGTACCTCGGCAATGGCATAATCGGGCTGGCGGCGGGCATGTTCCGGCCAGCCAGCGGCGGCGCCAACTACACGCAGCTGCGCCCGGTGATCGGCGTGCTGCTGCGCGCGCTGCTGGGTATCGGTATCGGCATGGGTATCGCCTCGCTCTCCGAACGCTGGGTTACCAATAGCAGCTGGGCCGATGTGGTACAGGTGAACTTCCTGCCGGCGTTTCTCTCGAACACCGCGACCGCCACCATCCTCACGCCGGTTGTGCTACTGATCTATGGCATCCTGCGCGAGTCGACCAGCCTCGATCCGGGTGAGCCATGACGCAACCGCACAAGCGCGCACAATATACCAGCGAGCGCCTGCACACCCGCATCGTCACGGTGTTTACGCTGACCACAATCGCGCCGCTGGTGCTGGGCGCGATCGTCTCGCTTGTGCTGGGCATCTGGGCCACGTATGTCGAGACCACCGAGGCGCAGACGCAAACTGCCCAGGTGATCGGCCAGCTCGTCGGCACGCGCCTGGAAGACGAGCTTCAGCGCCTGCGCGCCGCCGCGCGCGTGCTCGGCCGCAGCGCTACCAGCGACGCCCAGACCGTCGATATTGTCGACACCAGCTGCTACGCCTGCCACGCATTCTGGCTGACCGACCCGCAGGGCAGGGTCGAGCGCCAGTTCGGCATGCTCGCGCCCGATGGCGGCTTCGACGCAGGCCTGCTCAACGCGATCCGCGCCGGCAGCGAGTACACCCCCACCGCGCCGCGCTTCGACATGCCACAGGCCACGCTGCTGCTGGCGTTCCCCATACGCAACGAAAGCGGCGTGGCGCGCGGCGCGCTGGTGGCGCTGATCGACATCGACCGGCTGGTCGGGCCGATATCGCGCCTGGCTGGCCTGAACGACACTGGCTACGGCTACATGGTAGACACCAGCGGCCGCCTGATCGTCGCCTGGAACGCGGCCGAGGCGCCAGCCGGCAGCGACCTGAGCGCCCTGCCGATCGTTGCGGCGGCGCTGAACCACCAGGTATGGCGCGCGCCCTACAGCCAGGCCTACACCGGCCTGATGGCGCAGCGCGTGAATGGCACCTGGGCGACGGCGCCTGGCACCGGCTGGTTCACGATCGTCGAAATGCCGCTGGCCGCCGCCAGCACCACCAACTGGTATTTCTTCGCCTCGCAGGGCCTACTGCTGCTTGGCACGCTGGCCACCACCGTGGTGCTGGGCCGGCGCCTCGCCGCGACGATCACCCGGCCGATCGAGCAGCTTGGCAGCGGCGTCGCGCGCCTGCGCGCCGGGCACTGGGATCAGCCGCTGCGCATCGGCCGGCGCGACGAGATCGGCCAGCTCGCCGAGGCGTTCAACACCATGGCCAGCGACCTCGAAAGCAAGCAGCGCGAGCTCGAGCAGCGCGGCGACCAGCTGGCGCTGGCAAATCTCGATCTGAAACAGGCGCTTGAGTCGGCGCATGCCGCCAATATGCTGAAATCGCAGTTCGTGGCCACGATCTCGCACGAGCTACGCACGCCGCTCACCGGTGTGCTGGGCTACACCGACATGCTCGACATGGGCGTGTTCGGCCAGCTCGACGCCGAGCAGCACAATGTCGTCGGGCGCATCCGCGATAACGGCAAGCACCTGCTGCAGCTGATCAACGACCTGCTCGATTTCTCGAAGCTCGAGGCCGGCAAGCTCGAACTGCGGCCCGAGCCGTTTCTGCTGCGCGAGTTTGTATCGGCCACGCTTGCGCAGTGCGAGCCGCAGGCGCGCACGAAAGGGCTACGCCTCGAGAGCCACTGCGACCCAGCGCTGCCGCGCCGGATCAACGCCGACGTGCTGCGCCTGCGCCAGATCGTGCTCAACTTGCTGTCGAATGCGATCAAGTTCAC
Source organism: Kouleothrix sp. (assembly GCF_046328425.1). Classification (NCBI taxonomy): domain Bacteria; kingdom Bacillati; phylum Chloroflexota; class Chloroflexia; order Chloroflexales; family Roseiflexaceae; genus Kouleothrix; species Kouleothrix sp. Next base: position 138,153 of record NZ_JAXLWP010000005.1, on the reverse strand, counting down.
CGAGCACGGCCAGGTCATTCTCGAGCTGAGCTACCCATGGCCAGCCGGCGCCAATGGCCGGCCACACCACGCCAATGCCGCCCTCCGCGACGAGGAGATACTCCAGATCAGCGTATCCGACACCGGCATTGGCATCGCGCGCGACCACCAGGTGCTGATCTTCGATGCATTTCTGCAGCTCGATGGCGGCTACAGCCGGCGTAGCGAAGGCACCGGCCTGGGGTTGGCGATCACCCGCCGGCTTGTCGACGTAATGGGCGGCACGATCCAGCTCGAAAGCGAGCTGGGCCACGGCAGCCGGTTTATTGTGCAGCTGCCGCTTGTGCCCGCACCCGACATCGCCATGCCCGCAGGCATACCCGAGCACAGCCACTGAGCGCACGCCGTCCGGCGCTTTTCACCTTGCCCTAACAAATAGCGCCGTGCCGCGTATCCATACCCGCGCGCCAGTCGTTTTCCTGTTGACAGGACTTACGTGTGTGCTTCGCGCGTGGGAGGTTTGCAGGGCCTGGCCCGCCAACCGGAAGACACTCCGCCGCGTAACTCCTGCTGTTCTCGGCGACGCGCAGGAGCAAGCGCCATGATGGCCACGATTCTACTCATCGAAGCCAGCCCCGATCTGTGCAAACTCTTCGAACACCTGCTGCAAGCCGAGGGCCACCAGGTACTCGCCAGCTACGACTGGCAGGGCGCCGACGCGCTGCTGGCCGCGCACCACCCCGACATGATCATCTTCGACTGGGCGCTCAGCAACACCGCAGGCTACGCCTGGGCCGAGCGGCTGCGCGCAAGCGCGGCGACCGCCAGCATCCCCATTTTATTCGTGTGCGGCGACCCTCCGCCGCGCGCTACGGCCGAGCTGCTTGGCAGCATTGGCGTCTCCACCATCGAGAAGCCCTTCGATATCTTCGTGTTCCGCAAGCGCGTGAGCGCGCTGCTGGGCATGCGCGAGCGCGCAATCGGCGGCAAGGCTTGACAACTACTGCCGCCGCCCGTATGATTAGCCTCCATACACGCATAGTACGATAGACATTGTAATTTCCGGGGAGCGGCTATGCACGCCAGCTTTGCGCGGAAGCACCTGTGGCCGTGGATTGTGCCTCTGATCGTCGCAGCCTTGTGCGCGGCGATCGTGCCGACGGCGCGGGCGCAAAATACGCTGCGCTACTTCCCCCAAACCCGCCACTACCTGCGCGGGGCATTTCGCTCGTTCTGGGAGCGCAGCGGCGGCCTGGCGACGTTTGGCTACCCGGTAACAGAAGAGTATGTGCGCGGCGCCGACGGCCGGATCGTCCAGTACTTCGAGCGCGCGCGCTTTGAGCTGACGGTCAGCGGCGGCCAGGCGCTCATCAACCTTGGCAAGCTGGGCAGCGAGGCCACCGGCAACCGGATCTTCCCGCAGGTAGCGCCATTCCAAAGCTACAAGGCGCGCAGCTACTTCGCCGCGACGGGCCACAGCCTGTTTGGCGCGTTCAAGGCCACCTGGGAGCAGCGCGGCGGCGCGGCGATCTTTGGCCTGCCGATCAGCGAGGAGATCAACGAGCAGCTGGCCGATGGGCGCTGGCATACCGTGCAGTACTTCGAGCGCGCGCGCTTCGAGCTATGGCCGGGCGGCGTGCGCCTGGGCCTGCTGGGGCGCCAGCTCGCCCCGCCGCAGCTGCTCGAGCCCTGGCCGCCCGAGGCCGCGCCGCCCGGCCCGCTGAACGAGAAGGGCGAGCCGCATCCACCCGCCAGCCCGCCGGCCCCAACCCCGGCGCCAACCTCGCCGCCCGGCAACCCTGGCAAGCTCGGCCTGGTCATCCACCAGGGCCTGGCCGTGCGCGGGCCTGGCGCGATCACGCCGCTGGCCGCGCCGCCGGGCGTTGGCTTCACCTTCACGGCGAGCGGCTACGAGCCAAATGAGCGCGTGGGCGTCTGGCTGACGCGCCCTGGCAGCGGCGGCGTCGAGGCGATCGACCCGCGACTGGTGGCCAACGACGGCCGTGGCACGATTCGTGTAGTGTTTACCACTTCGGCCAACACCGAAGGCGTGTGGACGATCACCGGCCAGGGCGCGAATAGCGGGCGCAGCGTCACCGCGCCATTCAAGCTCACGCGCGACTACGTGGCCCCGCTGGGCACCGCGCGGCCGGCCAGCCGCAATGGCACGGCCGCGCCGGCCGAGGGCGGGCGCAAGACGATCTTCGCGCTCAGCGGCAGCGGCTTCCGCGCGAACGAGGCGCTCGAGCTGTGGATCACCTCGCCCGATGGCGTGTACGTCCTTACATCAGCCCGCGCCGACCGCAGCGGGCGCGTCGGCTACGCGCCGGGGCTGCTGGTGCAGTTTGGCCCGCAGAATCCCACCGGCGTGTATGGCTACCACTACCTTGGCACGGCGAGCGGCCGGCGAGTCGACCTGTATTTTACATTCAACGGCACATAGCTTTTGCTCCAGCGCCAGATACTCACAGGCCCAACACGGCGCGGGAGGTATCAGCTCTATCGGCGAAACACGCGGTGGCCGCGCTGCCACCCGCACGACACTCGAAGCGGAGCCGATACACCTACATGCGGAGCAGCCTGATGCAGGGATATTTGCTGATCGTTGAGAACGAGCTGGATATCGCCGATGTGATGCGGCGCTACCTGGAGTTCGAGGGCTTTGAGAGCGTGTGCGTGGCTACCTGCGACGAGGCGCGCGCGGCATGCCGCCAGCGGCTGCCCGAGATGATCATCCTTGACTGGCACCTGCCCGATGTCGACGGCGACGAGTGGGTCGAGGAGCTGCGCGCCAGCAGCGCCACCGCCGACATTCCGATCATCATGATGACCGGCGGCTACCCAACCCCAACGCTGCTGACGCAGCTGCGCGCGGCGCGCATCCCGCTGCTGATCAAGCCATTCTCGCTCAACGAGCTGGTCGAGTCGATCAAAGAGATGACCAGCCGCGAGCGCGCGGTCGGCGCGGTCTGATCAGGCCGCCAGGCGCGGCTCGTCGCGCTCGATCGCGGCGCGCAGGTCGACGATCTGGTCGCGCAGCTGGTCGCGCTCGTCGCAGGTATGGCGCCGATCGGCCAGCTGCAGCTGGCTTTTGCAGAACGCCAGCTTGGTAGCCAGGTGGTGCAGCCGGCGCACCCGGCGGTAGCGCGGCCAGCCGCCACCCAGCAGCGCGCGAAGCTGGCGGCGCACCCGATCGGCCGGCACGCTCAGCTCGGCGTAGTCGGCCGCCGAGATCACGCCCGCCAGTACCTCTTCACGCAGCTCCTGCTCGATCCAGCGCCGCTCGTTGCGCCAGGCCAGCACGGCCACGGCCAGCACCACCAGCACGCCGCTCGACTGCACCAGCCACGAAGCCAGCAGGCCGGCAAAATGGTAGCGCGTGGCGTAGTTGTGCAGCGCGTGGAACAGGATGGCCAGCGCCAGCCCGCAGCTGGCCGCGCCCAGCCGCAGCGAGCGCGACTCGCGGTAGCGCACCGCGCCCAGCGCCAGGCCCACCAGGCTGGTGAAAAAGGCGTGGTTCAGGCCAAAGAAGATCCCGCGCACCCAGAACAGCATTCCCAGGTTGGTGGCGTAGCGCAAAAAATACAGCAGGTTCTCGGTCATCGAAAAGCCAAAGCCCACCAGCGAGCCATACACGATCCCGTCGAGCGGCCCGTCGAACTCGTGGCGCATGAACAGAAACAGGCCCACCAGCGCCAGCGCTTTGATCGGCTCCTCGACCAGCGCGGCCACCCCCCAGCCCGCCACGTCCGGCCCGATCGTCGACGCGGCCAGCGGCAGCTGCAGGCCCAGCTCGAATACGATCGACAGCCCGATCGCCGGGACTGAGCCCCACAGAAACGCCACGGCAATCAGCCAGAGCGGCTCTTTCTCGTAGCGGTCGAGCCACCAGATCAGCAGGCTATAGATCGCGGTTGGGGCGGCGGCGGCCAGAATAGTGGTAAGCGTTTGCATAAGGAGTCCGGGGCAGAGGCGGCACGGCGAGGCCGGCCCGCGCTGTCGCCGTGCTGTTGCGCCTCTATGTCACGGAGCGGCTATTCCCAGCTCTTCCAGGCGCTCGGGCGTTGGGTCGCCAGCCTCGCTCCAGCCGTGGCGCCGGTAATAATCGCCCAGCAGGTCGTCGAGCGCCGGCAGGTGGCCGGCGGCGCGGCCCTCGCCAAGCGGCGTCTCGGCCCAGCGCGCCGGCAGGGCGTCCGGCGTAGCCTCGCGGCGAGCAAACAGCCGCTCGAGCGTCACAATGCGCTCGCCGAGCCGCGCCAGCTCGCCGCCGGTGATCACCCGCCCCAGCGCGGCGGCGATCAGCTCGGAAAGCTCGGCCGGCATCACCTGGTAGGCCATCAGCGCCAGCCGCCGGCACAGGCCGGCCGCGTCGAGCGCGGCGGCAAAGCGCTCGTGCCAGATCAGCCGCACAGCCTTGCCCTTCACCGCCTGTGGATGCGAAGGCTCGTCGGGGAGCCAGGCCGGCGGCTCGGCCAGCAGCTCTTCATAGGCCATGGCGTAGCGGAAATCGCCGCCGATCGGCGACGAGGCCAGCGCCAGCGCGATCTCGTGCATGGCGCGCGGGTCGATCGCCGGCAGGGCCAGGCCTTTAGCCTGTGGCGCAAACGCCTCGCTGCCGAAAAAAATCTCTTTCATCTCGCCAACGCCCAACGACAGCACGTCGCGCTTTTCGTGGCGCTGGCCCAGCCGCTCGATCGCCCCCAGCACGGCGTCGTCGTCGCCCCAGGGCAGCGTGCCCGAGCGATTCAGCTCGCGCTGCTGGCATTCCATCATAAAGCCGATCGCCGCGCTGGTGGCGGCCACATCCAGGCCCAGCCGCAGGCACAGCTCATTGGCGAGGATCAGCGCGTCGGCATTGGTAATGCCGCACCACGCGCCAAAGCCGGCCAGCGCCTCAAGCTCGGGGTAAGCCATGGGCTCGCCGCTGCGCTTGACGTAGGTGGTGTAGCATGGCAGCGGGCAGCCCTCGCAGCCGCGCGGCTCGCGCTTGCCGCGCGCGGCGAAGACAGCGCGATCCAGCGCAGGCAGGTGCGGCACGCGGCCCTCCTGGCCGTTGCGGCTGGTGAACGCGCCCCACTCGGCGGCATGGCCGCAGTAAAATAGGCTGCCATACTGGCGGATGCCCTCGGCCAGCTCGCTGGCGGCGATGCGCCGCCGGATGCCGGCCGCCACCACGGCAGCGCGCGCGGCGTCGGCCGGGGCGCGCGGGCGGCTGCCGCGCACGGCGATCGCCTTGACGCGCTTGCGCGCCATGATCGCGCCGGTGCCGGCCGGCTCGGCCGGGTAGGTGCCTTCGGCCACAATTGTGCTATAGGCCACGCCGGCCTCGCCGGCCGGGCCGATGCACAGCACTCGGTAGCCATCACCGAGCTTCTGCTGCAGCGCACGCGCCGTGGCACGCGTATCGAGGCCCAGCAGCTCGGCGGCCGGCTGCACGCGCACCTGCGCGTCGTCGATCTGAATATAGCTCCACTCGGCGCACTGGCCTTCGAGCATCAGCACATCGTAGCCGGCGCGGCGTAGTGCCCCGCCCCAGTTGCCCTGCGCCCACGAGTGGCTCATCAGCCGGGTGATCGGCGAGCGCGTGCTGGCGACAAAGCCGCCGGTGGCCGCGATGCCCATGCCCGCGAGCGCACCAGCGCTGAAGATCAGAGGGTTGGCGGGGGAAAGCGGGCCGGTTGCCGGAGCTACGCGATGCGTCAGCAGCCAGGTGGCTGCGCCGCGCCCGCCCAGGTAGTTCCGTTCGATCTCGGGTGGCAGCTCTTCCGACACGGTCTGGCGAGTGTCGAGCAATACTCGCAGCACGCACAGGGGCATAGCGGTTCCCTTGCTCAGGCAAGCTGATATGGTGTGTCAGCGAGATTGTACACCAAGCTGTAGTGCGAATCAATGATGCCACTTGCGCCGCCAGTGCTGCCGCAAGCGCGGCAGCGTGGAGCTTGCCGGCGCGCCGTACACGCGGCAGCAGCGCATCAGGCCGGGCGTTGCCGCACTGGTTCGCCAAGGTAGATCGGCTCAAGCGCGGCAAGGTCGTCGGCGGCGCCGCGCTGCAGACGCTGCCAGGCTAGCTCGGCCAGGTAGCCGGGGCGCCGCGCCCGCGCCGCAGGGGATGGAAACAGCGCACGATCGCCCAGCAGCGCGCGCAGCGCCGGCTCGACCTCGGCGTCGACGTCGCCGCAGAACAGCGCGCGGCCGGTCGTCTCGGCGGCAAGCTCGGCCAGCGTGACATTGCGCGGGCTGAACGACGCGTCGGCGCCGGGCGTTTGCGGCTGGCCGGTGGCATAGCGCTCGCGCCCGAGGCGGATGATCGGTACCGTGACAACGCCTGGCCGCCGGTGCTGATGCGCCAGCGCCTCGAGCGTGCCCACGCCGAGCAGCGGCACGGCCAGCGCCAGCGCAAAGCCCTTCGCGGTGCTCACACCCACGCGCAGGCCGCTCCAGCTGCCCGGCCCGAGCGCAACAGCTACCGCGCCGATAGCGCTGCGAGCACGCCCAATATGGCGCAGCAGCATATCGAGCTGGGGCAGCAGCTGGGCGCTGTGGTCGCGCCCCGACTGCCACGTGCACTCGGCCAGCAGGCCGCCGGCATCGTAGCAGGCCAGGCCGCTCTGGACGGTTGAGGTGTCGATTGCCAGCAGCATAGATCAGAGCTTTGAGCTGTTCATGCCAAATTCGCTTGATTACGTACACTTTGGTGGGGATGGGGCGCGCCGCGCCAGCCTGCAATATCGGACCCGCGGTGCTCGCCACGTCGGTACTTCTAATGCTCGGTGCTCAAGCAGAACAGCGTATCAGATCATGCAAAGGCGGTTTTCTTGAACTCGGCCACCAGCGCCTCGTAGCGCGCGCCGTGCGGCACCAGGCGCAGCGTGCGCTTGGTTTCAGCCAGGTGCTGCAGGTAGATCGCCAGGTGCTCTTGCGGCAGGCGCCCGCCGGCCTGCTCGGCCCACTCGATCAGGCACACGCCGTCGCCGGCCCAGGCTTCCTCAAGCCCAATGCCGGTAAGCTCGTCGGGATCTTCGATCCGGTAGAGATCGGCGTGGAAGATCGGCATGCGCCCGTGCTGTGCGCCGGCGCGATACTCGTTGATCAGCACAAAGCTTGGGCTATTGACCATGTCGTCGGAGCCAAGGCCCTGCGCGATCCCTTTGATCAGGTGGGTTTTGCCGGCGCCAAAGTCGCCGAGCAGCAGCAGCAGATCGCCCGGCCGCAGCAGCTCGCCGAGGCGCTGGCCGTAGCGGAGCGTCTGGGCGACATTGTGGGATATGCAATCCAGCACATGCTGGGACTGAACGGCGTGCGAGATCGACTTCATGCGCTCCATTGTAGCACATGCGCGCCGCTCACGGTACTGGCTGCCAGAGCGCGCCCTGGCGCGGCACATCGCTGGTGGGCGCGAGCGGCAGCGTGGTACACAGCACCAGCCGGTTGTCGGAAAGCTCGGCCAGCGTACGCTGCGCCGCCGGGCTGAAGCTACCGCCATAAGCCAGCAGCAGCCCGCGCGCGACGCGCCGCAGCCGCACCAGCTCGGCGAGATCCTGCACATCGGCCGCGGTGACCAGCCGGCGCGCCTGCACCAGCGCAAGCATTGGCGCGCCTGCGCCGGCGCCAAGCGTCAGTAGCCAGCGGTTCGGGCGCAGCTGGCTGGCGGCGATCACCTCGTAGCCGGCCTGCTGGGCTAGTTGCGTCAGCTCGCGCAAGGAAGGTGCTGCTGTCATTGCGATTCTCACAGTGCGAAAAACAATATGCACATATACGATCGCCGATAGTACCTCGGGCGCGCGAAAGCATCGGAGCTTGTCAGATATCGATTTCATAGAAAAAGGGTTGGCTCTTTTAGTATACCACGTATTGCCAACTGCAAAGCATGTATAATGGAGGCGTAGCTTGAAAGGATTCCAGCGATGCACCAGCATGCCCCCGCCGCAGGCGGCCACGACTGGCTGGCGACCTGGAGCGCAATGTACGACGCCGAGCGCGCCCAGGCCGAGGCGATTCCAATGCCCGGCACGCCCCAGCCCGATTTCTGGGCCGGCCAGGCCACCCGGTTTGCCGCGGCGGCCCAGCGCAGCCAGCAGCCCGACGGCTTCATGCGCTTTGTGCTGCCGCGCCTGCGCCCAGCCGACACAGTGCTCGATATTGGCGCGGGCAGCGGGCGCTACGAGCCCTTGCTGGCCGGCGCCGCCGCCGAGGTGCTCGCGCTCGAGCCCTCGCCGGCCATGCGCGGGCACCTTGAGCAGCGCATAGCCGAGGCGCGCCTGGCGAATGTGCGCGTCGGCGCGTCGAGCTGGCCATCCGGCGACGTGGCCGCGTGCGACGTGGCGCTCGCGGCGCACGTGCTGTACGGCGTGCGCGAGATCGGGCCATTTCTGCTGGCCATGAATGCGGTTGCACGGCGCGAATGCTACCTGCTGCTGGCCCTGCGCCACCCTTCGTCGGTTGTCAGCCCATTCTGGCAGCGCCTATACGGCGAGCCGCGGCTGCCGCTGCCGGGCGCGCTCGAGTGCCTGAACGCGCTGTACCAGCTTGGCATCGCCGCCCAGCTCGCGCTGGTGCCGACGGTCAATCGCTTCAGCTACCTCGACGCCGACGAGGCGCTGGCCGATCTGCGCTGGCGCCTGCGCGCCCCCGCCAGCCCTACCGCCGACGCCACACTACGCGCGGCCATCGCCGACCTGCTGAGGCCCGACGCCGAGGGCCGGCTGGCGCCGCACGAGCAGCCTGGCCCGACGGCGGTGATCTGGTGGGAAACAAAGGAGCTGTGATGTTCTCATTCGCTCTGATCGCCCTGTGCGGCTTGGTCGCGCTGGTGGTGCTGGGGCTCGGCGGCTTCGTGGTGCTGCTGAAGCTCGGCATTATTGTGCGCGAGGCACAGCGCCCGACGTACCAGGATACCGGCAACTACACGCTCGACCAAGGGCGCGAGGTGCGGCCGGAAGACGAGCAGGCGGCCCGTGAGCGGCGCTAAGTGCCGCTGCCTTGCTCTGCCAGCAGCCTCGCGCACGCCATCGCAGCACGCGCATGCGTAACGATTTAATCGAAAGCTTGCTGATCGGCGCTGGCGTCGCACTGCTGGCGCTGGCAGTTCATGCCTGGGCTGATGGCGCGGCGGCTGCCGTACAGCTGCTGGCGCTGGCCCTGGCTGGGATGGCGCTGGCCGGTTTGCAGCTGGCGTTCGCCTACTACCGCGGGCATTCCTCCGGCGAAGAAGACATAGCGCCCGGCCAGCCGCCGCGCGCGCGGCGCAACCAGTTCCTGCGCGAGCTGACGAGCGATTGGACCGGGCTCGAGGATATGCAGCCCGAACGCCAGCAGCCCGGCGATACCCCTGCCCCGCCCGACACCACGCCACCCGATCGGCGGCCTGAGGAATAGCGGCTGGCCGCTGCGCAGGCGCTCGGCCATCCTTTTCATACGCTGTGCCGGTTTTTCCGCGCGGAGCGCGGAAAAACCACCTCTACGGAATGAGGTACCGCTCTGCCGAAGGCTGAGCTCGCCAACTGCGTAAGTCATAACAATAAGGAATTTGGGGGCGGCTTCGCCGCGCCCAAACCCCCACCAAAGTGTCAGTCATCAAGCGAATTTGGTATCAGCCGCGCGCAGCCAGCGCCGCGCGATACGCGCCGGGCGCGACGCCGCACGCGCGTTTGAACACCGCGTAGAACTGGCTGGCCGAGCCAAAGCCGCAGTCCAGCCCGATCGCCGCCACAGACGCGTCGGTGGTGAGCAGCAGGCGCTGGGCATGCGCCACGCGGTGCTGCGCCAGGTACTCCAGCAGGCTCATCCCAAATGTTTTACGAAAGAGCTGCATGGCGTAGTGCGGGTGCAGCCCAACCGCGTCGGCAAGGCCGCTTACGCGCAGCGGCTCGGCGTAGCGCTCGGCGATCAGCCGGGCGATCTGCTCGATCTTGCGCTCGCCGGCCGGGCCGCCGCCTGCACGCCCAGCGCTGGCGGGGGCGATGCCAAGCGCCAGGCGGCGCAGCCGCGCCTCGATCTCGAGCTGCACGATCGCGAAGCGCTCGGGCGCGCCCGAGCGCAGGTCGCGCTGCCATTGCTCGAACAGCGCGCCATCGATCGCTGCGCGCGTGGCATCTTGGCCGCACACCGGCAAGCCCGACAGCACCTGCCGCGTCAGCGCCGCCGGCAGCCGCCAGCTCAGAAACATCCCCAGCGGGATGGTAAGCCAGTGGAGCTGCGTGCCCGGCTCGGCCTGCGCAGCGCGATGCGGCAGCACGCCCCAAAACAGCGCCAGCCGGCCGGCCGGAAGCGTGACTGCCGTGGCGCCAAACAGGTATTCCAGCGCGCCGTGCACCACCAGGTTCAGCTCGATCTCGTGATGGCGGTGATAGTGCGCCATTGGCTGCACGGCGCCGTGGTGCCCGGCCAGCCCAAATGCCGAGAATTCTTCGCTGCCTCGCGCCATAGCTCGCAATCCCTGGGCTCGGCGGGCGCTCCAGGCGGCCCGCGCCCGCCAAAGCCCCGCGTGGCTTCAAAACCGAAAACAATCGCCGATCTGCCCGACCGACCCTGCAGCGTAGCCGGCAGCTCGTGCCGCGCGCCGGCTTGCTTCGCGCCAGCAAAGTGCCTTACAATCCCGGAAAAACTTGGCCAATAGCAAGAAGAAATTCGCAGAGGCGCATGCTATGGTGTGATTATACTCGTGATCGCCCACAAGGAGGAACCCGAATGACCACACTCACCGCGCCGCTGCCATTGCCCGAGGCTACGCCCACCACGCCGCACCACCTGACTCCCGAGCAGATCAACTTTTTCGACGAGCACGGCTACCTGATTTTGCGCCAGTGGATCCCGGCTGATCTGCTGGCGCGGCTGCGCCAGGCTGGCGACGCCTGGATCGAGGATGGGATGCGCGCCGACCCGCGCGAGCCGGGCAGCGAAGATTTTATGTTCGCCCAGCGCCCGGCCGGCCGCGTGATGTTCCGCGTGAACTACCTGCACAACAAAGGCCAGGCTTCCTCGCTCGAGCTGCTGGGCAGCCCGCAGGTGCTGGGCGTGGCCGAGAGCCTGTGCGGGCCAAACTTCGTGCCGACGTACGAGTCGATGGTGTTCAAGCAAGAGGGCGACGGCGAGGCGATTCCCTGGCACCAGGACGCGGTGCACCCGCGGCGCTACCGGATCTTCAACTTCGACCTGTACCTCGACCACTCGCGTATTGGCGCGGGCGCGCTGCGCGTGCTGCCCGGCTCGCAGACGGGCCGCCACGACGTGTGCGCAATCGCCGACGAGCACGGCTGGGAGCACCCCGACGCGCTGGACGTAGAGATGGAGCCAGGCGACGTGCTGCTGCACGACGTGATGGTAGTGCACGGCTCAGCGCGCACCCAGGGCAACGCGCTGCGCCGCACGATCTACTACGAATTTCGCGCGGCCGAGGAGATCGTCGAGGAGGGGCCGTGGGATCGCGAGTGGATCGACCGGCGGCTGCGGCTGGTGCCGCTGGGGCTGGCGCGCCACCGCGCCGCCTACCCCGAGGCCGACCAGTTCGCCTGGGCGATCGACGACGAGTTCCGCCCAGAGAGCAGTGGCGACGAGGCGACCGAGCTGAGAGTCGCCCACGTGGTGCACATGAACGGCTCGTGGTGCAGCGCGGGCGATGCCGGCAAGAAGAAGGAGTAATCGCTGCTCCGTCTGATTACTTTAGAAGCTGTTTGAAAAGGGTGGTTTGGAGGGACTTCGTCCCTCCAAGTATCCACTTTTTCTGGCGGGTGGCGGCCACGAATGTGGCCGCCACCCGCCAGAAGGAAGTGCGAGGGGCTATGCCCCTCGCGCACCCCCTTTTCAAACAGGCTCTTAGGACAAACGCAGTTGGCGCCCTCAACCTTCGGCAGAGCGGTACTTTACATCTTGAGGTATGCGGTTTTTCCGCGCTCCGCGTGGAAAAACCGCATACAAAATGATCGGCATATACCACGCTGCCGCAGGCGAAATGCACTGCTTCGAGAGCCGATCAACGCAACTAGGTAAGTCCTATACTTTTTGTTTGCGATGGCCTGCCCGGCCGGGCAGGCCATCGCAAAAAGAAAGTTCGGGAGCGGCAATGCCGCCCCCGAACCCCAGCATAAAGCAAGCGCTCAGCCGAATGTGATATTACTTCGTGAGCATCGCGGCCGTTTCGGCCAGGCGCGATGTGTAGCCCCACTCGTTGTCGTACCAGGCCGCGACCGACAGCAGGTCGCCCTGGACGGCGGTGAGCGGCAGATCGACGATCGACGAGTGCGAGTCGCCGACGATGCGCGACGAGGCCCATTCTTCCTCGAGCACGCCCATAATGCCCTTGAGCGGCGCCTCGGCGGCGGCCTTGCGGAAGGCATTGTTCACCGAGTCGACCGTCACAGGCTTCTCGGTGAGCAGGTTCAGCTCGGCGATGCTGCCGGTGCGCACGGGGATGCGGTAGGCCTTGCCGGTGATCTTGAGGCCCGGCCAGATAAACGCCAGCGCCTTAGCGGCGCCCGACGACGACGGGATGAGGTTTTCGGCCGCAGCCCACGAGTCGCGGCGGTCCTTCATCGGCTGGTCGGTGAGCGACTGGGTGTTGGTGTAGGCGTGCACCGTCGAGAACAGGCCATATTTCACGCCAAAGTTCTCAATGATCACCTTCACCACTGGCGCCAGCGCGTTGGTGGTGCAGGAGGCCATGCTGACGATCTTGTGCTTCTCGGCGTCGTAGGTCTCGAGGTTGATGCCCGGCAGCAGGAATACGTCGGCGTCGTCGCGCGATTTGCTGGGAGCGCTGACGAGCACGCGCTTGGCGCCGCGATCGAGGTGGGCCTGCGCGCCGGCGCGGGTGGTGGCGCGGCCGGTGCAGTCGATCACCAGGTCGACATCCAGCCCCTTCCAGTCGGGCAGCTCTTTCAGCGCGTCGAAGTACAGGATCTCGCGCCCGCCGATGGTGAAGCCCTTATCGCCCGGCTTGACCTCTTCCTCCCAGCGGCCGTAGTTGGTATCGACTTCGAACAGCGCGGCGAGCGTGGGGATGTCGCGAATGTCGGAGACCGACACCGGCGTGAACAGATTGCGCTTGAGCGCGATCCGCAGAAGCGTGCGGCCGATGCGACCGAAACCGTGAATGGCGACGTTACCCATGAGCTATTCCTCCTAATCGGTGTTTCTATTCCATTCATCCACATCCTAGCTCCAGCTGGGATGGTTACGGATGAAGGTATCGCTAATCGGTGCTTCAGTATACACCGCCTCGGCGATCTGTTGGGTTAAGAGTTTGCCAAAGAACTCGCGCAGCGCCGCAACATGCGGCGGCGCGGGCAGCGGGCAGTTGGCTGCGGCGATGCTGAAGCGCGGGCGCGTGGCTGGTGGCCGTGCGGCCGTCCACGCCCTGTGCGGCTGGGTAGGGGTCAGAACCTCGGCGATGAAGCTACTGAACGCGCAACGTGTTTCAATCGTGGCGGCTATGGTCACTTCCTTGCCTCTGCGGTGGTAGCGCACACTCGGCGCTGGCGGCAGTATACTCGCTTCCGCCCTGTGCGGCAAGCCGGGCAGCGCGCTGGGGTGTGACGGATGTTTCTGCACTTACCGCTGATCAGCGACTTCGCGTTGACGGCGTATGCTCCAGGCTCGCTTCCAGGGATGGTGTGCTGACTTCACTTCTGGCTCGAGCGGTCGCACGCGTGGACACGCCGGCGCTGGCGGTGCCGCTGCTCTCGCTGGCGCCTCTTTTCCCCGAGCTGCAGCGCGTGTCCGGCAGCGTGCCTGCCGGCGAGCGCTCACTTGGCGGCGCTGCTCTCGCTCAATCACCCTCCAGCACTCCTCCCAGCGGTCATTGCACACCGCATTCCGTAGCGCCAGAAGCGGATTGACGTTGGCCTCGGCCCAGTGCATCCCTGCGCCTTGAGCCGGTCTTCGACCACCAGCTTGTTCGCGCTCTCGACCATTCCGCTGCCAATCGGCCAGCCTTCCGCGACAAACCGTGGGTAGTCCATCTGCGCCTGCCGGCTTTCCAAATACGCCAGGCTGCCGGCCACTTCGCTGGTGTCCGGCACTGTCGCCACCAGCGCGCGCAATTGCGGCAGCACCACAGCCGCCCCTGCTCCTTCAGCGCGTGGCGCATCTCCACCAGTTGCGGTGCCGACAACAGCGGCCCGTTTGCTCCGCTGCTCTGGGCGATTGCACTCAGATATTCCGCCGCGTGAGCGAAATCCAGAATACGCAGCGCCTCACCATAGTGCAGATCGGCAAAGGACTGACACCACAGCGCTCCATCGGCGACTACAACCTGGCGTGCGCCTTCCAGTCCGCGTCGGTGCAACTCAAGGGTCGCCAGTTCGCCAAAGCGAGCGCTGTCGGTTCGGCGCGGAAGTAGGACAGCTGGTGGTGTGTACAACCGGGCCATCGGCGGTCTTCTGAGGCGGCTGCACCTCGCCGACCGCGAGCGTGCGCACCTCGGTCCACTGCCCGTGAACGAGCGGGACCATGGCGCCATCGACGCTGAGCAGCAAGCGGTCCGGTGCACAGGGCGGCGCGGGTTGCTCACGCAGGATGCGTTCTGCTTCGCGTGTCTCGTAGGCGACCACCATCGCACCGGCAGCTTCCGTATGCGCTCGCGCGGTATCGGAATGGATCTGGGCACCGGTAAACCAGGCCAGCTCCTTAGCAGCTTTCGCGAATGAGGGATATGGGTGCTGAGCCGAACCAGCGCTTCGTGCAGTCGTGGGGTCAAGCGACCTGGCAACAACCCCAACTCGTCATCGGGGGGGAAAGGCCCGTGCCGAGGCAGGGCAGGTGCCGAGGAACGCGCCAGGTTCAAGGATTGGCCGCCGTGAGGGAGCGTGCGTGTGTCAGTGCCACGGAGGCGAAGCGGCTGGCCGCAATCTGGACAGGTCGGCTGCTGGCCCTCTGCTGTTGCCGCCCAGTTGGCGGCCGCACTGGCGAGCGCCATATCTTCGAGCATACGCGCTCGGACGCGCGCCCAGCGGGTATCTAGTTCGTCCTCGATTTCGCGGAGCGTGGCTTTGGGATGCGCCTGGCGCCATTCGCGCATCGGCCCAGATCTCCTCGGTCATCCGATGCCAGGTGTGCTCGTCAAGCGGGTGATTCATCGCATCGCTCCTAGAGAAAACGTGTCGCGACCTCATCCTACCACCTGCAAGACTTTCCGTCACACCCAGCGCGCTGCTCCTGGCAGCCGGAGGCCTACAGGTCGATGCGCCAGGCAACCTCGGTTGGCAGCCAGCCCAGCGCGTCGTAGTGGCGCACCTGCGGGGCCGCCGGCAACGCCGCCACCAGCTCGGGCACGGGCACCTCGCGGAAGCCCATGCGCGCCCAGAACGCCCCGGCGTCGGTGCTGAACAGGTAGGCGCGCGCGCAGCCCTGGCGGCGCGCCTCGCCCAGCGCGTGGGCCAGCAGCGCCGCACCTATGCCCTGGCCGCGCGCGGCGGCCCGCACGGCGGCGCTGCGCAGCAACACCGCGTCGGCGCCATACTCGGCGCCGATCGCGCCCACCGGCACGCGCTCGCCGTCGAGCGCCAGCCAGTAGCGCGAGCCGGGCGCCAGCAGGTCGTTCGTGCCAAGCCCGGCGCCGCCGATCAGCGCGGCGAGCGCGCGCAGGTTGCCGGCGGTGGCCTCGTGAATGGTGACGTGAGCGCTGGCCATCCCTGGCGTTCTCCGCCTGTACGATCGTGGCGCAGCCCGCGGCGCGCCAGCCGGGGCGATTATAGCGGAACTTCGCCGGCGCGTCGATGCCCGCGGCGGCCCCGCCTTCGGCCCGATTGACAGGCCCCCGCCCGCGTGGTATGCTTTGGCTGTTTGGTCAGGCCGCTTTGTGATGCCGGGGGTTGAGCCATGATTTCCATGCTGGTGCTGCTCGCGCGAGCGCTGGGCTAGCGACACATGGGATGAGTGCGCCCTTTTTCAGAGCAGTTTAAGCTAGAGCGAACCGAGATTTTTCGGCCGTGGGCGCAGGCGCTGCTCCACGGCCTTTTTCTATTAGGAGAACACCATGTCGATCTTGAATGTCGGCGGGCTGACCAAATATTATGGCGCCGAGCTGATTTTCGCCGATATAAGCTTCCAGGTGGCGCGCGGCGATAAAGTCGCGCTGGTCGGCGTCAATGGCGCCGGCAAAAGCACGCTCATGAAGATCATTGCCGGCGTCGAGGAGCCCAGCACCGGCAACCAGCACATGGCGCGCGGCCACAGCCTGGCCTACCTGGCCCAAGAGGCGCACTTCTCGGGCGAGCGCACGCTGATGCAGGAGATGCACGCCGCGCTCGAGCACCTGCTGGCGATGCAGGCCGAGATCAGCGCGCTCGAGCACGCCCTGGCCGACACCAGCGCGCCCGACTGGGAGCAGCGCATGGAGCACTACGGCGAGCTGACCCACCGCTTCGAGCACGCCGGCGGCTACGAGATCGAGCGCCGGATCGAGCGCACGCTCGACGGCCTGGGCTTCACGCTTGCGCAGCACGATCAGCCGGTTGGCCAGTTCAGCGGCGGCCAGAAGACCCGCGCGGCGCTGGCGGCGGCGCTGCTAGCCGACCCCGACCTGCTGCTGCTCGACGAGCCGACCAACCACCTCGACCTGGCGGCGCTCGAGTGGCTCGAGCGCTTTCTGAAGGATTGGGACGGCACGCTGATCGTGATCTCGCACGACCGCTACTTCCTCGACAAAGTCACCAACCGCACGATCGAGATCGCGAATGGCCGCCTCGACGGCGACTACCCGGCCGGCTACAATCGCTACCTCGAGCTCAAGGCCGAGAAGCTCGAGCTGCAGCTCAAGCAGTTCCAGGCCCAGCAGGAGTACATCGCCAAAACCGAAGATTTCATCAGGCGCTTCAAAGCCGGCCAGCGCACCAAAGAGGCGCGCGGCCGCGAGAAGATCCTCAACCGGCTGAAGCACGGCTACCAGGGCGCCAACGGCCAGTGGATCAGCCAGCGCATCGACGCGCCGCAGCAGCAGAAGAAGCTGGCGATCAACATGAGCACCCAAGTGCGCAGCGGCGATATGGTGCTGCGCCTCGAGAAGCTGGAAATTGGATATGCGCTGACGGAAGACGAAGGACGAAGGACGAAAGACCAATCAAGCAGCAATGGCACCCCCGCCCTCCGTCCTTCCTCCTTCGTCCTCATCAAGTGCCCCACGCTCGAGATCTTCCGCGGCCAGCGCGTGGCGCTCATGGGGCCGAACGGCAGCGGCAAGACCACCCTGCTGCGCACGATCGTCGGCGAGCACCCGGCGCTGCGCGGGCTGGCGCGCCTGGGCCACCGCGTGGAGATCAACTACTACGCCCAGGCCCACGAGGGCCTGCAGATGCATGCGACCGTGCTCGACGAGATCCGGCGGATCAAGCCACTGATCAAGGAGACCGAGGCGCGCACGCTGCTGGGGCGCTTTCTGTTCAGCGGCGACGACGTGTTCAAGCGCGTGGGCGACCTTTCGGGCGGCGAGCGCAGCCGCGTGGCGCTGGCCCAGCTGACGCTGATGGCCGGCAACCTGCTGGTGCTCGACGAGCCAACCAACCACCTCGATATCAATGCGCGCGAGGCGCTCGAGCTGGTTCTGAACGAGTACAACGGCTCGATTCTGTTTGTGTCGCACGATCGCTACTTCATCGACGCGGTGGCCGATACGATCTGGATGGTGCGCGACGGCACCGTCGAGGCGTTTAGCGGCAGCTACAGCGAGTACGCCGAGGCGCGCGAGGCCCGCGAGCGCGCCCTGGCCGCGCCGGCCGATCAGAAGAAGGCGAAAGAGACGCCGGGGCCTGCCAACGGCAAACCGCCCACGGCCGCGCCGGTGCCGGCCGTAGCCCCCGCCGCGCAGCCCGCCACGGCCAGGCCCGCCCCGATCGACCGCGAGGCCGAGCGCGCCGACCGCAGGCGCCAGCGCCGGCTGGCCTCGCTCGAGGGCGAGATCGCCATGCTCGAAGACGAGATGAAAAAGCTGGGCGACGAGATGACCGCCGCCAGCAGGGCTGGCGACGGCAAGCGCGTGAAAACGCTCGAGATGCAGTACGCCGACGTGCAGGAGATGCTCAACACGCGCTACGAAGAGTGGTCGGCCACGGCGGGCTGAGGCGCGCCGGTAGTGAATATATCCCACTACGTAGCCATACTGTTATTCGCGCAGCCGCCGGAGTATGCTAGCATGCTATACTAAGCACGATCATTTAGGGAAGCAAACAGTATCCGCGGCCAGCATAGCCGACAGCAACCCGCTGCTGTAGCCTAGGCAACGCACCCGTATTCCCACTCGCGCCCGGAGACGACAATGAACAGCTCGCCCGACCCGGTCTACGAGCGTCTACTCAGCTCGCTCAGCCAGCGGCTTGGCGCTGCGCGAGCCGAGCTCGTGCTGCATGCCGGCGCCGGCGCGCCCCTCACGCCGGGCGCGCACAACAGCGCGGCCGCGCCGGTCGAGCACGCGATCTACGAAGGCGAGCACGAGATCGGGCGGCTGCGGGTGATCTTCGCCGCCGACGCGTCGCCCGGCGCGGCCGGCCGCGCGC
This sequence comes from Kouleothrix sp., assembly GCF_046328425.1. Lineage (NCBI taxonomy): Bacteria > Bacillati > Chloroflexota > Chloroflexia > Chloroflexales > Roseiflexaceae > Kouleothrix > Kouleothrix sp. The sequence continues at coordinate 119,692 of NZ_JAXLWP010000005.1, read as the reverse complement.
AGGCGCAGCTCGCCGCCGCTCTGGCCGCGCTGCTGATCGAAGAGCACCGCCGGATGACCCGCGGGCCGCTGCGCCAGGCCGGCGGCCGCATGCTGACTGTAACCGAAGAAGAACTCCAACGCATTATCCTAGACATACACGACGGCCCGGTGCAGAAGCTGTTCGCGGCGGCGGCGCAGCTGGCGCTGCTGCAGAGCCAGATCGACGCACTCCCCGAGCCCATGCGCGCCACGCTTGGTGGCGCCGCCAGGCGCGCCGCGCAGCTCACCGAGAGCGCGCAGCACGATATTCGCGCCACATTCAGCAGCTTCCGCATGGCCGAGTTTCAGAATCGCCCGCTGCCCGAGGTGCTGCGCGGGCTGGCGCTCCAGCACGAGAGCCTCACCGGCAACCATGTCGAGCTAGCGATCGACGGCCCGATCCCGCCGGTGAGCCTGCCAGTGAAGATCGCACTCTACCGGGTGCTGCAAGAAAGCCTTTCGAATGCCTATCGCCACGCCGGGGTCGATCGGCAAGCTGTGCGGCTCAGCGCCAGCGACGGCTGGGTGGCGCTCGAGATCGCCGACCAGGGGCGTGGCTTTGAGCCACCACCGCTCGAGGGGCCCGGCGCCGCCGAGTATGGCGATCATATCGGCCTGCGCGGGATGCGCGAGCGTATGCATCTCGTCGGCGGCCAGCTGCAGGTGATCAGCCGGCCAGGCCAGGGCACGCGAGTGATCGTACAGGTGCCAAGTGATGCTTAACCAGTCGAATCGCAAAATTTCGGTCATGCTGGCCGACGACCACGCGCTGGTGCTTGAGGGGCTGCGCGGCCTGCTCTCGCGCGAGTCCGACATGGAAGTTGTGGCGACCGTCACCAGCGGCGCCGCGCTGATCGACGAGCTGCAGTATAACCGCCCCGACGTGATAGTGCTCGATCTGCAGATGCAGGACGGCGACGGGCTGTGGTGCCTCGAGGAGATCCGCCGCCATGGCCTGCCGATCAAGATTGTGATCTTGAGCGCGTTCGGCGACGGCGGCACGATCCAGACGGCATGGGAGCGCAACGCCGACGGCTTCGCGCTGAAGACCGACCCGCCGCGCCAGACGATCGCGACCATCCGCAACGTGGCGCACGGCCAGCTGGTGTTCCCGCGCTCGATGCGCCAGACGCCGCCCGAGCCGCGTGGCGGGGTGCTCAGGCGGCTCACCGAGCGCGAGCGCGACGTGCTGCGGCTGCTTTCGGACGGCCACACCAACGCCCAGATCGCCGAGCGGCTGATCGTGCAAGAAAGCACTGTGAAGTTCCACGTGCAGAACATCCTTCAAAAGCTCTGCGTGTCGAACCGCACCGAGGCTGCCCAGGTGTTCTTCCGCGAGATGCAAGAGAAATAGCGCCCTCGCTCCGCAGGCGCGCAGACAGCATGTCTGCGCGCCTGTACCTCTCCTCTTCCCTGCCAAGCTCTGCGCACAACTATGCCACGGCAGAACCTGCAGATTCGGGGGCAGCGCCCGGCCGCCCCCGAGGTGGCATCTGCGGCGCCCTAATTTTCCACTGGCTCGGTCTGCAGGCGGCTAAGCGCGGCCACCGGCGGCGCGAACGGCAGCAGGCGCACGTCGTTGTACTTGCGCAGCAGGTGGTAGGCCAGCAGCAGCTGGGTGATCGCCAGCGGGTCGCTGTGGCGGATCTCGGTGCGGTCGTTGAATTCGCCAAACTCGTCGGCCTGCAGCGGGTGCAGGTCGGGCAGGTGGCGAAAGATCGCCTGCTCGAGCGCGGCGGCATGCTCGGGCGTAACGCTGCCGTCGATCCGCAGGAAGTCGACCGGCTTGCCGTCGGCGCGGCCCAGCTCGAGCCGCACGCTCGAGTCGGGGTTGCTCTCCTCGATCAGGTAGCTCAGGTCGGGGTGCGGGATGGTTGGGCGCAGCGTGAGCTGGGCGTTCAGCTGCGCGCCGGCAGCCTCGGGCGCCACGCCGGCGGATGGGTGGAAATGCACCACAATATCGGCGTACTGGCGCTGCGGCCGAATAAAATCGCGCGAGTCGGGTTCGCGCTTCTCCATCTCGCTGAGCACCTCGTCTACTTTGTAGCCGCGCTTGGTGGTATCGCGCTTGATCTTCCAGACGCGACGCAGATCCTCGGGCGGGTTCAGGTAGACTTTCACATCGTAGAACTGGCGCATGGTGGCGGTGGTAAAGCCGAGCAGGCCCTCGACGATCACGAACTCGCGCGGCTGCACATACTCGGGCCGCACCAGCGAGCCGGTGGCGTGGTCGTACACTGGCTTGAGGATCGGCTGGCCATAGTGCAGGCGCTCGAGGTGCAGCTCGAGAATATCGAGGTAGTTGCAGTCGGGGTGCAGAGCCGTAATATTCAGCGCCTTGCGCTCGCGCCTGTCGTACTTATGATAGTCGTCGGCGCACACATGCGTCACGCGATCTTCACCCAGCAGCTTCACCAGGCCGCTGGTGATGGTCGTCTTGCCGGCGGCGCTATCGCCAACAATTCCCAGAATGATCGGTCGCTGTTTTCTCATACGTGCCTCTTGTGTGTTTCTGAGCGGGCCTCCGCATATATTAAGCTATTTATCGATACCACCCTGAAAAACGCGGCTCTGGCGCACATCGGCCGCGTCGATGCGCGACAGCTCGTCGGGGGCGATCGTGCCGCCCTGCCGCAAGAGCCGGCTGGCCTGGCGCAGCTTGATGCGGTCGAGCGCATTGCGCACGCTGCGCGCGTTGGAGAAGTAGGGCTGGCGCATGCGCAGCTCGAGGTATTCGGCAAAGGCCGCGCGCGCGTCGCCGTCGAACCGATACATCTGCTGCTGCACCATCAGGTCGGCGATTGTCAGCAGCTCGTCGAGCGTGTAGTCGGGGAACTCGATATGGTGGGCGATCCGCGAGCGAAAGCCCGGGTTCGATTGAAAGAACACGTCCATGCGCTCTTTGTAGCCCGCCAGGATCACCACCAGGTCGTCGCGCTGATTCTCCATCACCTGGAGCAGCATCTCGATCGCTTCCTGGCCGTAGTCGCGCTCGTTCTCGGGCCGGTACAGGTAGTAGGCCTCGTCGATGAACAGCACGCCGCCCATGGCCCGCTTCAGCACCTCTTTGGTCTTCGGCGCGGTGTGGCCGACATACTGGCCCACCAGGTCGTCGCGCGTGGCCACCACCAGGTGGCCTTTGCGCACATAGCCAAGGTGGTGCAGGATCTTGGCCATACGGATGGCCACGGTGGTCTTGCCGGTGCCGGGGCGCCCGGTGAAGCTCATATGCAGCGACGGCCGCTCGGTGGCCATGCCCGATTGCTCGCGCAGCCGCGCGATCAGCAGCAGCGATGCGATCTCGCGGATGCGTGTTTTTACCGGCTCCAGGCCCACCAGCTCGCGTTCGAGCTCGGCCAGCACGGGCTGAATGTTCGAAGCCTGGAACGCCGCGTCCAGGTCGATACCGGTTGCCGTCGACTGCACGTGATTGGTCGTCATGGTTGCCTCAGTCGGCAGTCGGCAGCGAGCAGCCGGCAGCGGCATAGACTGCCTGCCAGCTGCTCACCGCCGGCTGCGAGCTACTCGTAGCGCTGCCCGCTGGGTCGGTCGGTCGCGTAGGAATGGATCGTATACTTCACCTGGCGGTCGCCGAACTCCTGGCGCTCGACGCGGAAGCCGGGCTCGTCTTTCGGCCGATTGACAATAAAGCTGAGCGCGGTGGTCTGGCGGCCGTAGCGGCGGTCGTAGCCATTGATACGAATGTAGTGGTTGGCAAACACCTCGCGGCACTTGCCCAGCTCCATCATGATCGCGGCGGCGTCTTTGATATCGAACATCGGCAGGCCCCACATGTCCCAGTAGACATTGCGCGGGTGCGGGTCGTCGGTATACTCGATCGACACCGGCCAGTCGTTATCGAGGCAGTACTGCACCTGCGCGCGAACCTCGTCGTCGTCGAAATCGGGCAGGTATGAGAAGGTTCCCTGTGTAATACGCATAGTATTCTCCTGGCAGCAGCGAGCGGTCGGCAGCCGGCGGCCGGCGCTAAACGGTCGGCGTCACAATCGCATCGGGCGTGTCGGTCGATTCGAAGTTGAAGGTCACATCTTTCCAGACTTCGAGCGCCTTACGCAGCGAAGGCGACCAGCGGGCGGCGCGGGCGAGGATCTCGGGGCCTTCGTTCAGGTAATCGCGGCCGGCGTTGCGCGCCTGGATCATCGCCTCGACGGCGACGCGGTTGGCGGTGGCGCCCTCGGCGATGCCGTCGGGGTGGCCGATCGTGCCGCCGCCGAACTGCATCACGCAGTCTTCGCCCAGCAGGTGCAGCAGCTGGTGCATCTGGCCGGCGTGGATGCCACCCGAGGCCACCGGCATGACGCCGGGCATCGAGGCCCAATCCTGCTCGAAGTACAGGCCCTGTACCGGGTTGGCGGCGAGCTGGTTCTCGCGCAGGGTGTTGTAGTAGCCCTGCACGGCGTTCGGGTCGCCCTCGAGCTTGCCGACGACTGTGCCGGCGTGAATATGGTCGACGCCGGCGAGGCGCATCCACTTGCTGATCACGCGGAAGTTCACGCCGTGGGTTTTCTGGCGCGTGTAGGTGCTATGGCCGGCGCGGTGCAGGTGCAGGATCACGCCGTTCTTGCGGCACCAATTGGCCATCGACTGGATGGCGGTGTAGCCGATCGTCAAGTCGATCATGACGATCACGCTGCCCAGCTCTTTGGCGAACTCGGCGCGCTCGTACATCTCTTCCATGGTGCCGGCGGTGACGTTCAGGTAATGGCCTTTGATCTCGCCGGTGGCGGCCTGGGCCTTGTTCACCGCCTCCATGCAGAACAGGAAGCGGTCGCGCCAGCGCATAAACGGCTGCGAGTTGATATTCTCGTCGTCCTTCACGAAGTCGAGGCCGCCGCGCAGTGCCTCGTACACCACCCGGCCGTAGTTACGCGCCGAGAGGCCCAGCTTGGGCTTGGTGGTGGCGCCCAGCAGCGGCCGGCCGTACTTGTTCAGGTACTCGCGCTCCATCACAATGCCGTGCGCCGGGCCCTGGAACGTCTTGACGTAGTGCGGCGGGATGCGCATATCTTCGAGGCGCAGGCTCTTGAGCGCCTTGAAGCCGAACACATTGCCGATGATCGACGAGGTCAGGTTGGCGATCGAGCCCTCTTCGAACAGGTCGAGGTCGTAGGCGATATAGGCGATGTACTGATCGGTGCCGGGCACCGGGTCGACGCGGTAGCACTTGGCCTGGTAGTGCTCGTGCGCGGTGAGGCGGTCGGTCCACACCACCGTCCAGGTGGCAGTCGACGACTCGCCGGCCACGGCGGCGGAGGCCTCGATCGGCTCGACGCCCTCCTGTGGCACCAGCCGGAATGCGCAGAGGATGTCGGTGGGCTTTGGCTCGTAATCGGCGCTGTAGTAGCCCATATCGGCATATGGCGTCACGCCGGCCGACCAGCGGCTCTTTTTGTCTACACCATTACTCGTACCCGCCATAGCGATCTCCCTTCTGTAGCTGACTGTGCGCGGCGTTGGTCAACTGATTGTTTCTTGGCTGATGGTGTGCAGTATAGCCGCAGGCGTCCGTGAAGAAAATCACCGGAAGGGGAGTGTTAGCGCTGCCGCAAGGAGAGGGAGACTGCCGGAAGACGAGGGCTGGCCCCGCCGTTTGGCGGGGAAGGCAGGCGCAGCTACACGCCGCGCCTGCGCCAGTAGCGCGCCAGGCCCTGCCAGCTGAGGTCGGTCGAGCTGGCGCGCTCGAACAGCGCGACCTCGCCGGCGGCGCCCAAGTCGGCGCGCGCCACCGCGCGCAGCTGCGCCATCTGGCTGGCGTCGTCGGCGCCGCCGCGCAGGCCCTCGCGCACGATCGCGGCCCAGCGCAGCAGCGCGGCGCGGTAGTCGGCGAGGTAGGCGGCCGGCTCGTAGGTTGGGCCGAAGTGCGTCAGCAGCAGCGAGCGCGGCCCGAGCGCGCCGACGGTGTCGAGGGTGCGCAGCCAGGCGTCGATGTCGATATCGGGTGGCGGGGTGGCCGGGCGCGGCACCGGCAGGCCGGGCATGCACACCCCGCCATTGTCGCCCATCCACACCGCGCCGCTGGCCTGGTCGAAGTACACCACGTGGTGCGAGGCGTGGCCGGGGGCGTCGAACACGCGCAGGCGCCGGCCGGCCAGCTGCAGCTCCTCGCCGCCGGAAAGCGTCGTCATCGCCTGCGCGGGCACTGGCACGATCTCGCCCCACAGGCGCTCCATGGCGTCGCCATACAGGCGCGTGGCGCTGACGATCAGCTTCGACGGGTCGGCCAGGTGCGGCGCGCCACGCGCGTGCACATACACGCGCAGGTGCGGAAAGCGCCGCAGCAGCACCCCGGTGGCGCCGGCGTGGTCGAGGTGGATATGCGTGAGCAGAATGGCGTGCAGATCCTCAAAGCGCAGGCCCTCGGCCGCCAGGCCGGCCGCGAGCGTATCGATCGTGCTGGCGGGGCCGGGGTCGACAATCGCGGGCGCGTCGCCGCGCAGCAGGTAGGTGGCGATCACATGCGGCTGGCCAAGGTGCATATCGTCGATCAGCGCCACGTCGGCGGGGAGTGCGGGCATAGCTGGCTTCCTATTGCTGGGTTTAAAAAGAAGGATGCGGTTGCGCAGTGCACAACCCGCATCCTCGAAATGGAGCCGGTGGACGGATTCGAACCGACGACCTGCTGTTTACAAGACAGCTGCTCTACCAGCTGAGCTACACCGGCGCTGCGCTATTGCAGCATGCGCCGGCAGGCGCGTCAATCGCTAAGAGCCTGTTTGAAAGGGGTGCGCGAGGAGCATAGCCCTCGCTACTCTGGCGGGTGGCGGCCACATTCGTGGCCGCCGCCCGCCGAAAAGTGGGTACTTCGGAGGGACTTCGTCCCTCCGAAACCACCCTTTCAAACAGCTTCTAAGGCTGCAGCTTGAAGCGCACCTCGGCGGAAGTGAACTTGCCGCCGTTGAGGTTGCGCACCGCCACGACATTCGCCTGCAGCCCTTTGGCGCCAGGAACGCTCAGCAGCTCGACGCGCCAGGCCGTGCAGCCCAGCCCGCCGACGGTGTAGACGCCACCTTTGCCGGTGGTGATCGGGAAGGTGTTGCGGCCATCGGCCGAGCGCACGCGCAGCTTCGCGCCGGGGATGCCGCGCCCGCCGGCGTCTTCGACGCTGCCATAGATCGACGACTCGAACACGCTGCCGCACTGGGCTGCGCTATCGGTCGGCGCGCTGTACACCTTGCCGACGAATACCGCCGGCTTGGGCGCGTTCTGATTATCGACCAGCCAGCGCTCGATCCAGCCCTCCACGCCGACCTGCGTGGCGTCGGCGCTGGTATGGATGCGCACGTGCAGCCAGCCGCCGGCGTTCGTTTCGAGAACCTCGACCTGGTCGCCGTTGCGCAGGGTGCCGATCGGCGCGCTGGCGGCATCGGGCTGGGCGCGCATGCGCGTGTAGGCGCCGGTGCCGTCGGTGGCGACGCGGCTGGTGTACGTGTACTGCGCCAGCACGCCCTGCACCGCCGCAAGCTCACCCTGCGGCGCCGCTGCGGAAGCCGTGGCCGTCGGCTCGGCAGCAGTTGGCTCAGACGCCGTCGGCTCGGCAGCAGTTGGCTCAGACGCCGTCGGCTCGGCTGCCGTCGGCTCGGCAGCAGTTGGCTCAGACGCCGTCGGCTCGGCTGCCGTCGGCTCGGCAGCAGTTGGCTCAGACGCTACCGGCTCGGCTGTCGCAAGCTCGGCTGCCGTGGCCGTTGGCTCGGCTGCGGCGGGCGCGAGGGTTGGCTGCTGCGCCGCCGCACCGCCCCCGCCGAAGGCGCCGCGCAGCAGCAGGCCGGCCAGCAGCAGCACGACGAGGGCGCCCAGCGCGAGCGCCCAGCGCGGTATCTGGCGTGCCGGCGGCGGGGCTGGCGGCAGCTGCGGAACATAATCGGTGGCGTCGAGCAGCGCGCCAGCGCTGGCCGGGCGGGCGGCCGGATCGAGCGCCAGCGCGTGCACAAGGCCCTCGCTGAGCGCGGCTGGAATGGCAGGGTTCAGGCGGCGCGGCGGCGCCAGCGGGTCGGCCTGGCCACCTGCGAGGGCGCTCTGGCGCGCGGCGGCCGGCGCGGGAGCCTGGCCGGCGAGCAGCTGGTACAGCGTCGCCGCGAGCGCGTACAAGTCGCTGCGCGCATCGGCCGCCGCGCCGCCGAGCAGCTCCGGGGCAGCGAACGGATCGTCGGCGGCGTAGGCGCGCGCCGCGCCGAGGCCAAAGCCCAGCAGCACCGGCTCGCCCTGCCGATCGACCCGAACATGCTCGGGGCGGATATCGCCGTGGATCAGCGGCGGCGCGAGCGTGTGGATGTAGTCGAGCGCGTCGAGCAGCCGGGTGGCCCAGCGGCGGCCCTCGGCGGCCGGCAGCGGCGTGGCGATGTAGGGCGCATCGCCGGCGTCGGCGTCGCGCGCCACCAGGTCCATCACCACGTAGCCGCGCCCGCCGTCGACAAAGTACTCGCGCACGGCAGGCAGGTTCGGGTGGCGCAGGCCGAACAGCGCGCGCGCCGCAGTGTCGAACGTTTCCTCGGGAAGGCCAGCCGGGGCGGCCTTCAGCGCGACGCGCGCGCGCGTCTGCAGATCGAGCGCGATCCAGACTGCGCCCGCGCTCGCGGCAAGCGGGCGCTCAACCAGGTATCGATCGTGGATAGTGGTGTTTGGTGTCGGCATGGCAGGGCCTTTTAACAAAAAGGGGAGGGCATATAATAAACTTCTGCTAGAAGAGAAGCTATGAAATATGGGGCATATAGCTAGTGCTAGAGATATAAAAAGCGAGTGACTTTAAGCTTTAAAACGATTCCGAAGACTACCTGGATACTCGCATCCTACAACTTCGGATGGTTTTTGTGAAGCTGGTTGGCCATCAGTGCCAGCCGAGCACCAGAGCGGCCGCGACGGTTCGCATAATGAACGCGTAGCGCCGCGTGTTTTCGCACACCAGCCACGAAAACTGCTATAATATCCGCCGACAACTTCCACAGCGAGGGAGCATATGAACCAAGATCTTTCGCGCGTCCCGAACCTGGACGCCCTGGGCTTTGATTTGCCCACGCCCGAGGAGGGCCGCGCCGAGGCCAAGCGCCGGCTGGCGCGCACGTTCCGCCCCACCGAGATGATCTGGATCGTCGACGAGATATACGACCCGGTGACGCCGGCGTGGAATATCGACGTGGTGCGCCAGGGCGCGGCCGGCTGCTGGGTGCGCCAGCGCTCGCGCTTCGACGAGCAGGCGCAGGTGCTGTACTACCTCGGCGAGACGCCGCTCTCCGACGCGCAGTTCCGCGAGGCACGCGCGAAGTTCAAGCGCTTCCCGATCGCCGAGTGGCTGAGGTAGGCTAAAGGAGCGCACTTGCTCACCACCCGCACGCCGATCACAGTCGACGACCTGTTCCGCCTCGATTGGCTTGAGGATCCGCGCTGTAGCCCCGACGGCGCCTGGGTAGCGTTTGTGCGCGTGGCCGTCGATCGGCTGCGCAACCGCTACCGCCGCTCGATCTGGCTGGCGCCGGCCGACGGCGCAACAGCGCCGCGCCGCTTCACCGCCGGCCCGGCCGACACCGCGCCGCGCTGGAGCCCCGACGGCCGCTGGCTGGCGTTTATCGGCCGGCGCGGCGATGCCGAGGCCGCGCAGCTGTACGTCATCCGCGCCGACGGCGGCGAGGCCCGCGCGCTCACCGGCGTGCCCGGCGGCGCCAGCGAGCCGGCCTGGAGCCCCGACAGCGCGCGGATCGCGTTTCTCAGCCCGCTGAACGAGGCCGAGCGCGCCGCCGAGGATCGCGGCGAGGCCGCGCCCGCGCCCGCAAGCGCCTGGGAGGCCGAGCAGGCCGCCGCGCGCCGCCAGCACGACGAAGCCGAGCGCTTCGACCCGCGGGTGGTGGCGCGCATGCCCTACCGCGCCGGCACCAGCTTCTTCGACGATCGCCGCAACCACGTGTACCTGGTCGATCTGCCCGCCGACGACGAGGCAGCGCCGCCAGCCCCGCGCCGCCTGACCGACGGCGACGTGCACTATGGCGCGCCGGCCTGGACGCCCGACGGCCGCGCCATCCTCACAACCGCCACGCGCGACCCCGAGGCCGACGCGATTTTCGCGTTCTACGATGTGCTGCGCGTGCCGGTGCCCGCTGCGGGCCGCGCCGAGGCCGAGCGCCTGACCGCGCCGGGCTTCTCGTACTACGACCCCGAGCCCTCGCCCGATGGCCGGCTGATCGCGCTGCGCCGCCGCTCCGATGCCCGCCCGCTGGCCGATGGCGCGCGCGTGGCGCTGCTCGACGCGGCCGGCGGCAGCCTGCGCGACCTGACCGCCGGCTGCGACCTGAGCGTCGAGCGCTTTCGCTGGCGCCCCGACGGCCAGGCGATCCTGTTCACCGCCAACTGGCGCGGCGACCAGCCAATCTATCAGGTGGCGGTTGAAGCCCCGGCACCGCCCGATACCGCGCAGGAAGCGCCGGAAGACATCTGCCGCGCGGCCGGCCGCTTTGTCGAGGCGTTCGACGTGGCGCCGGGCGGCGGGCTGGCGTTTGTGGCAGGCGATGGCGGCAACCCGTGCGAGCTGTTCTTCCGGCACCCCGACGGCCGCGAGCTGCAGCTGACGCAGATCAACGCAGCGCTGCTGGCCGAGCGCGCGGTCGCGCCATTCGAAGAGCTGGCCTACGCCGCGCCCGACGGCCAGGCCGTGCAGGGCTGGCTGCTGCGCCCGCCCGGCTTCGACCCGGCGCGGCGCTACCCGCTGGCGGTGCACATCCACGGCGGCCCGCACTACATGTGGGGGCCTGGCTTCCGCGCCATGTGGCACGAGCTGCAGGCCACCGCCGCGCGCGGCTACCTGGTGTTTTTCTGCAACCCGCGCGGCTCCGAGGGCTATGGCGAAGCATGGCGCGACGCCATCCACGCCAACTGGGGCTTTGCCGACGCGCCCGACATCCTGGCGGGCGTCGATGCGCTGATCGCGCGCGGCGAAGCCGACCCGGCGCGCATCGGCGTGACCGGCGGCTCGTATGGCGGCTACATGGCCGTGTGGCTGATCGCCCACACCAGCCGCTTCGCCTGCGCAGTGGCGGCGCGCGGCGTGTATAACCTGCAGACGCAGCACGGCACCAGCGACGCGCACGAGCTGATCGAGTACGAGTTCGACGGCTACCCCTGGCAGATGTACGAGAAGCTGTGGCGGCACTCGCCGCTGGCCTACGCCCACCAGATCCACGCGCCGCTGCGCATTCTGCACGCCGAAAACGACTACCGCGTGCCGATCAGCGAGGCCGAGCAGCTGTTCGCGATCCTGCGCCGCCGCAAAGCCGTCGTCGAGCTGGTGCGCTACCCGCGCGAGGGCCACGAGCTGACGCGCGCCGGCGAGCCGCGCCACCGCGCCGACCATATCTCGCGCACGATCGAATGGCTCGATCGCTACTGCGGAACAGCCGATACCAACTTTCCGTTTGATTACTTGTGTTTTCTTGTGCGGCGCCCGGCAAAGCCGGGCTATCTGAAAAAACAGGGGGGCGGCTTCGCCGCCCCCAAACCCCCACCTAAGTGTAGGTAATCAAGCGAATTTGGTGTGAGTGTTGAAGAAGTAGTGCAACACAATAAAGACCCAAACCCCCACCTAAGTGTCAGTAATCAAGCGAATTTGGTGTGAGTGTTGAAGAAAAGGAACTCACTGATGAGCGATTCGCTGCTGATCTCGCGCGACGGCCCCGTCACCACGCTGACGCTCAACCGGCCAGCCGTGCGCAACGCGGTCGATGGCGCAACCATGCTGGCGCTGCGCGACGCGGTCGAGGCCTGCGCCGGCGACGGCACGACGCGCGTGATTGTGCTCGCCGGCGCAGGCGGCGCGTTCTGCTCGGGCGCCGACCTGACGCTAGCGGCGCAGCCTGGCATCTCGCCCGAGGCGGCTTGGCGCGTGCTGGGCGACGCCTACCACCCGGCGCTGCTGGCGATTCACGGCTCGCGCTGGCCGGTGATCGCCGCCGTCGATGGGGTGGCGGCTGGGCTCGGCTGTGATCTGGCGCTGGCATGCGACATGCGGCTGGCGTCAGCGCGGGCGCAGTTCGCCGAGCTGTTCATCCGGGTGGGGCTGATCCCCGACGGCGGCGGCACGTGGTCGCTGCCGCGCCTGGTGGGCCTGGGCCGCGCGCTCGAGCTGATGTACACCGGGGCGAGCGTCGGCGCCGACGAGGCCCGCGCGATCGGGCTGGCCAACCAGGTGTACCCGGCCGAGCGCTTCGCCGCAGAGGTGGCGGCCTACGCCGCGCGGCTGGCCGAGCAGGCGCCGCTGGCGCTTACGCGCATACGCCAGGCGGCGCGCGCGGCCCAGGAAAGCAGCTTCGCCGAGTCGCTCGCGCGCGAGGCCGCGCTGCAGCGCGAGATCCTCACCAGCGCCGATGGCTTCGAGGGCTTCCGGGCATTTCTCGAGAAGCGCCGGCCGCGCTGGCAGGGCGAGTAGCCTCAGCCTAGCCCCTGCTCGATCGCGAAGCGCGTGGCGGCGCTGCGCGAGTTGACCTGCAGCTTGCCGTAGATCGCCGAAAGGTGCGTGCTGACGGTGCGCCGGCTTACCACGAGCCGATCGGCCACCTCGGCGTCGGTGAGGCCCTCGGCCACCAGCCGCAGCACCTCGATCTCGCGCGCCGTCAGGCCGGCCGGCGTGGCCCGGCGCTGGCTGACGCCAGCAGCCTCGTCGTCGGCGGGCGCGGGCGGCGGGGCCGAGCGCCGGCCGCCGCGCTTGATCCAGCCCTGAAGCCGGTACGCGTCGGATTGGTAGGCGCTGAGCGCGGGCGGCGCGGCGTCGAGCAGGCGGTCGATCGCGTCGGCCCAGGCCGCGTCGCCGCTGCGGCGGATGAGCGGGCCAGCCGCCGCCAGCAGCGTCACCACCTGCGGCAGCGACTCGGTCTCGAGCGCGATCTGCAGCGCGTCCTGCATCAGCTCGAGCGCGCGCGGCAGATCGCCCTGCACCAGCGCCAGCTGCATGCGGCTGGTCTGGGCGGCGGCCTCGCCCCAGCGGTTACCGATCGCGCGGAACATGCCCAGCGCCTGGCCGTAGTGCTCGCGCGCTTCGTCGGGCGCCCCCAGCGCCACGGCCGTCTCGCCCAGGCGCACAAAGCAGATCGCCATGCCGCGCATGTCGCCCATCGATTGGCGGATGCGCAGGCTTTCCTCGAATAGCCTGCGCGCCTCGGCATACTCGCCGGTGATATACGCAACCTTGCCGAGGTTGGTGAGCGAGTAGGCCATACTCCAGCGGTTGCCAAGCTGCTGCTCGATCGCCAGGCTCTGCTGCGACCAGCTCTGGGCCGCCTGGTACTGGCCCTGGTCGTAGGCGGCCTGCCCGACGATATTGCAGGCAATCGCCTGGCCGTAGCGGTCGCCTAAGGCCTCGGCAATTGCTAGCCCCTCGCGGCACAGCTGCTCGGTGGTGGCGTAATCGCCGAGGTAGGCGCACACCGCGCCAAGGTAGTTGAGCGGGAAGATCATCTCGGCGCGCGCGTCGAGCGCGCGCAGCGCCACCAGGCTGCGCTCCATCAGCGCCTGGGCCTCGCGCTGGCGGCCGGTATGAAAGGTGAACCAGCCCTGGCGCGCCAGCGTGTGCGCCCATGCCACCGCCGCAGCCGTATTGCCGGACTGGCCCGCGAGCGCATCGGCGGCGGCCGCAAATGCCGCCGCACCTTCCTGAAACCAGCTCTGCATATCGTAGAAGTGAAACAGGCCATCGGCCGCGCGCCCGATCGTGGCGTAGTCGGCGTTGGCGCAGGCAAACTGCCACGCGGCCCGCACCTGGGCGATCTCGGCGCCAATCGCGGCCAGGGCCGCCAGCTGGCCCGCGCCGCGCAGCTCGGTCACATTCGTGCGGAGCAGCTCGACGTAGTAGCCGGCGTGGCGCTGCGCCAGCAGCTGATCTTCGTTGGCGAACGCGAGCTGCTCGGCGGCATACTGGCGCACCATCTCAAGCAGCATGTAGCGGCCCGGCTCAGCAGCGTCGGCGCGCGTCTCGCGGCGCAGCAGCGATTTATCGACCAGCGCGGCCAGCATGGGCAGCGGCACATCGGCCACCGTCGCCGCCGCTGCGCGCGTGAAGCTGCCGCGAAACACCGTGAGCCGCCGCAGCGCCTGCTGCTCGGGCGCGGCCAGCATGCGCCACGACGACTCGAACAGCGCGCGCACGCTGCGCTGGCGCGGCGCCAGGTCGAGCGTGGCGTCGGCAAGTATATCGAAGCCGTGGGCAAGCTCGCCGGCCAGGTCGGCGCACGAGAGCGTGCGCAGCCAATTCGCGGCCAGCTCGATCCCCAGCGGCAAGCCCTCGAGCATGCCGCAGATCCGCGCCACGGCTGCGGCATTCGCCGGCGTCAGCACAAAGGTCGGGTCGACCATCCGCGCGGTCTGCACGAAGAGCTGCACCGACGCCAGCCGCCCCAGCGCCTCGACCGAGCCAGGCGGCTCGGTGATGTTCTCGGCCGCCGACGCAGCTGGGAACGGCAGCCCAGCCAAAACCACGCACCACTCGCCGCGCAGGTGCAGCGGCTCGCGCGTAGTGGCGAGCAAAGCCAGCTTGGGCGCCTTGCGCAGCAGCTCGGCGAACGCAGGCGCCGCCGGCAACAGCTGCTCGACATTGTCGAGCACCAGCAGCAGCGCGCGCGGGCGCAGCAGCTGCGCGAGCTGGTCGATCGGCGCTTCGCTGCCGTCGAGGCTGATGCCGAGCGCGCCGGCGATGGTGGTGGCCAGCAGGAACGGCAACACATCATTCGGCACAAGCTCGGCCAAATCGATAAAGAACACGCCATCGGCGAAACGCGCGGCCGGGCTAGCGGCGCATGCGCGCGCGCACTCGACCGCGAGGCGAGTTTTGCCGGCGCCGCCTGGCCCGACGATCGACACCAGCCGGCAGGCGGGGTTGTTCAGGCGATCGAGCACCTGGGCGTACTCTTCGGCGCGCCCGATAAACGGCGTCGGGTTCGAAGGGAGACTATGTGGGGTCAAAGAATGCTCCGCCACAGTCATCGACAATGCTCCGGTATCATTATTTCCGTAGGGTATGCCTATCATAGCACATTTGGCTGTCTGGTGCAGTCGCGGCGGCGACTGCACCACACAGCCCGATGTGTTCCCCTGACCAATGAGAAGGTAGAGGGAGTGGTCGAAAGACGTTGCAGGAGCCCTGTCAGACAGCTTCTCAGCCTTAGGCCGAGCGCGCCAGCCGCACAATCTCCAATGGCAATAATCGCCATGCCACTGAAAGAACTTTGTGTTTTGAAGCAATTATTCAACCAATTTTAAAATATTCTGCCATCATGGTATTGACAAACGCCAAGGCGCATGATAATATCGCCACACGATTGATAGAAAGTGACACTTCAAATGTCACTTCTACCGGGAGGAAGACCATGCAGAGCCGAATTGAGCTAGAGATTGAGACGATCCACGAGCGGCTGCGCGTCGAGCGCGCGGCGGCTGCCCGCCGGCGCCAAGAGGCGCTGCTGCAGCGCCCGCACGGCCTGGGCCGGCGCGTCGCCCGGCCGCTTGGCCGCGCGCTGCTGAGCATGGGCGCGCGGCTTCTGCGCTACGCCAATGCCGAGCGCCTACCGCTGGCCGTCTCAAGCCCGCGCGGCGGGGCGATCGAGCTGAACTGACATGATCGCGATGCTTCGCAACCGCAACTTCGCGCTGGTGTGGCTGGCCGGGCTGATCTCCTTCGCCGGCGACTGGGCGCTGCTGATCGCGCTGCCGGTGTTCATCTACGACCTGACCGGCTCGACGCTGGCCACCGGCGGCACATTTATCGCGCTGTCGCTGCCGCGCCTGCTGCTTGGCTCGCTGGCGGGGGTGTTCGTCGACCGCTGGGATCGCCGCACGACCATGATCGCCGCGAACCTGCTCGCGGCTGCGGCGCTGCTGCTGCTGCTGCCGGTGCGCGACCCCTCCGACCTGTGGCTGGTGTACGTATCGGCATTTCTACATACCACCTGCACGCTGTTCTTCATGCCGGCCGAGAGCGCGCTGGTGCCGCTGCTGGTGGGCGAGAAGCAGCTGCTCCAGGCCAATGCGCTGATCTCGCTCAACTGGGAGATCATGCGGCTGGTGGCGCCGCCGCTGGGCGGGCTGGCGATGGCATGGCTAGGCTTTGGCAGCGTCGTCGCCATCGACATAGTTTCATTTCTGGCGGCGGCAGGGCTGGTGATGCTGGTAACCCAGCGGCGCGCGCCGGCCGAGCCTATGGCCGGCCGGCGGATCTGGCGCCAGGCCGGCCACGACCTGGCCGAAGGGCTGGCGCTGGTGGCGCGCAGCGGCCCGGTTCGCGCGATCTTCGCGGTGATGGCGGTTGCGATGGTGGCCGAGGGCCTGGTCAACGTGCTGGGCTTCCCGTGGCTCAAGCAGGTGCTGAACGGCGGCGCAATCGAGCGCGGCTGGCTGGCCAGCGCCCAGGCGGTGGGCGGCTTGCTCGGCGGCCTGCTGATCAGCCGTATGGCCCGGCTGGTGCGCACCTCGTACCTGATCGGCGCGAGCGGCATGATGCTGGGCATGCTGGTGCTGGCGTACGTCAACGTCACGGCGCTGCCGATCGCGCCCGCGCTGTGGCTGCCGGCCGTGCTGCTGCTGAAGGCGCTGCAGGGCCTGCCGATCATGGGCATGTTCGTCAGCATCGACACCCTGCTGCAGCAGAGCATCGCCGATCGCTACCGCGGCCGCGTGTTCGGCGCGTATGGCGCGGCGCTGGGCCTGGCGACGCTGGTGGGCCAGGCGCTGGCCAGCGCCTTTGGCGATATTCTTGGCATAGTGCCGCTGCTCGACCTGGTTGGCCTCTTGTACCTGGCGGGCGGCCTGCTGGCGCTGGTGCTGCTGGCCGGGCAGCAGCTGGCCGCCGCGCCGCAGGCCGACCCATACGCCTACGAGTCGTAAGTTTCGCGCGCAGGGCACGACACTACACGCGCATCCTGGCCTTCGTTGCCAGCGTGGTTCACCGAGGAACATAGACCATGCACGCTACCCTGTCCACTACACCGCAGCAAGCCGAGCAGGTTCAAGCCAACGGCGCGCGGCTGATCGTCGACGTGCGCGACCTGCGCAAAGTATTTGTGAAGCGCGTCGCCGCGCCGGGCCGCACGTTTGGCGGCTGGCTGCCCTTCGCCAAGCGCACCGTCGAAGAGCGCGTGGCGGTCGAGGGCGTCAGCTTTGGCATCGAGCAGGGCGAGATCTTCGGCCTGCTTGGCCCAAACGGCGCCGGCAAAACCACCACCATCCGCATGCTCGCCACGCTGCTGCAGCCCAGCGGCGGCCAGGCAACCGTCAATGGCCACGACGTGGCGACACAGCCGGATCTGGTGCGGCGCAGCCTGGGCGCGGTGCTCACCGGCGAGCGCAGTATCTACTGGAAGCTGACCGGCCGCGAGAATCTCGAGTATTTCGCCGCGCTCTACCACCTGCCGCCGCCCGTGGCCAGGCGCCGTGTCGCCGAGCTGCTCGAGCGGCTGGGCCTGGCGGCCCGCGCCAACGACCCGGTCGAGGGCTACTCGTCGGGCATGAAGCAGCGCATCGCGATCGCCAAGGCGCTGCTGGCCAGCCCGCCGGTGGTGCTGCTCGACGAGCCGACGATCGGGCTCGACCCGCAGTCGGCGCGCAACCTGCGCGAGCTGATCCTCGAGATCAAGCGCGAGGGCCGCACCGTGCTGCTCACCACCCACTATATGGAGGAGGCCGACCAGCTGTGCGACCGGGTGGGGATCATCGACCTGGGGCGGATCATCGCGCTCGACACGCCGGCCGCGCTGAAGCGCTCGATCAAGCAGCTCGACGTGATGCAGCTTGAGGTCGAAAATCTCGACGCGCGCCTGGCCGAAGAGCTGAACGATATGCCCGAGGTGCAGCACGCGATCGCGCGCTACCGCCCCGACGAGCGCGCCTGGTCGCTGGCCATCCACACACCCAGCAGCCGCGCCGTGCTGCCGCGCGCGATCGAGCTGATCGGCGCGCGCGGCGGGCGCATCCGCCACCTGGCCGTGGCCGAGCCATCGCTCGAAGATGTATTCATCGCCCTGACGGGCAAGCAGCTGCGCGACTGAGGAACTGCCAATGAGCAAGCATATCGCTCCAGAGGCCTGGCGAGCCGATCTGCGCCACCTCGCGGCCGAGCTGCCGAAGCGCCACGCCAACCTGTTCCACACGCTCACGCCCGAGCGCTTCGCGGCCGCCGTCGCCGCGCTCGACGAGCGCATACCAGGGCTCGCGCCGCACGCCGTGATCGTCGAGATTGCCCGGCTGGCCGCGCAGATTGGCGACGGGCACACCTACCTCGACATGGGCGACCCTGGCGAGTCGAAGGTCGGGTTTGGGCGCTACCCATTGCGACTGTACCTGTTCAGCGATGGGCTGTTCGTGCAGGCGGCCGGGCACGAGCACGCCGGCGCCGTGGGCGCGCGCGTTGTGGCGCTCGGCGGGGTGCCGGCGGCGCGGGCCTACGCCCTGGCGCGCGAGCTGGTGTCGCGCGACAACGAGGCGTGGGTCGCGCACGTGGCGCCAAAGCTGCTGACGGTGCCCGAGGTGCTGCACGCGCTCGGCATCGCCGAGCAGCGCGACCACG
The DNA here is from genome assembly GCF_046328425.1 of Kouleothrix sp. NCBI lineage: Bacteria > Bacillati > Chloroflexota > Chloroflexia > Chloroflexales > Roseiflexaceae > Kouleothrix > Kouleothrix sp. Next base: position 101,128 of record NZ_JAXLWP010000005.1, on the reverse strand, counting down.
CCACGCTCACGGTTGAGCGCGATGGCCAGCGCAGCACGATCGAGCTGCGCCCGGCCGGCGGCGAGATCGACTGGATCGACGCGGCCGCGGGCGGCCCGGCGCCGCTGTGGCTGCGCGACCGCGAGCGTAGCTTCTGGTTCGAGCACCTGCCGGATCGGCGCGCGCTGTATGTGCAGTACAACCGCGTGCGCGACACGCCCGGCGAGACGGTCGGGGCGTTCTTCGAGCGCGTGTTCGCCTTCGCCGACGCGCACCCGGTCAGCCGGTTCGTGCTCGACCTGCGCCACAACGGCGGCGGCAACGGCTACCTGAACCAGCCGATCATCCACGGGCTGATCCGGCGCGACCAGATCAACCAGCCTGGTCGGCTGTTCACGATCGTCGGGCGCGCGACCTTCTCGGCGGCGATGATGCTGACGGTCGACCTCGAGCGCCACACGCGTACGCTGTTTGTAGGCGAGGCCACTGGCGCGCGGCCAAACATGTACGGCGACAACGTGCCGATCGTGCTGCCGAACAGCGGCCTGGTGGTGCACGCCTCGTCGCTGCACTGGGTGTACTCCGAGCCGCGCGACGCGCGGCCCTGGCTGGTGCCCGACATCGCGGCCACGCTGTCGTCGGCCGGCTACCGCGCGCGGCGCGACCCGGCGCTGGAGGCCATCCTGGCCCGCGAGCCGCAGGCCGGCGACGCCGATCTGGTGGCGTTCCCCGACCGGCTGTTCCGCGAGATCGACCCGTTCTTGGGCGAGGGCGACCCGGCGCGCCTGCGGCGCTACGAGCCTCAGCCGGCGCTGGTATAGATACGGCTATTGAGCCTGCGGCAGCATGTTTCGCACCCCGCGCGGAAAAACCGCACTGCCGAAGGCTAAAGGCGCCAGCTGCGCAAGTCCTAAAAGGAGCATTCATATGCAGGGGGCACTCTCGCGGCGCACGATCGGCTCCGAGCTACGCGCGATCGCCATGATCGGCCGCAAGGAGTGGACGATCTTCCGGCGCTACCCAAGCTGGATCATCTCGATGTTCGTCTGGCCGGTGCTGCTGCCGTTCGGCTATATCTTCAGCGCCAGGGCGCTGGGCGGGCCTGGCGGCGAGGCGCTGGCAACGTTCGAGCGGCTAGCCGGCACCAGCGATTATGTCGCCTTCATTGTGGTGGGCACAGTGCTGTGGATGTGGCTGAACATGACGCTGTGGGATGTCGGGCTGTACCTGCGCAGCGAGCAAATGCACGGCACGCTCGAGTCGAACTGGCTGTGCCCGACATGGCGCGTGTCGCTGATGCTGGGCGGCGCGCTGGCCAAGCTGCTGGTTTCGGTGGTGTTCCTGGGGGTGTCGCTGCTGGAATTCCGGCTGGCGTTCGACGTACACGTGCTGGGCGGCAACCTTGGCCTGGCGCTGCTGGCGCTGCTGCTGACGATCCCAACGATCCACGGCATTGGCGTGGCGTTCGCCAGCCTGGTGCTGCGCTTCAAAGAGGCCAACGCCATGGTGTTCCTGGTGCGCGGCCTGTTCATGATCTTCTGCGGCATCACCTTTCCGCTGGCGGTGCTGCCCGGCTGGATGCAAAGCGTCGCCGCAGCCCTGCCGCTGACCTACAGCATTCGCGCGCTGCGCGGCGCGATGCTCACCGGCGCCACCTTCGAGCAGCTGCGCGGCGACCTGCTGGCGCTGGCGCTGTTCGCCATAGCTAGCCCGCTCGCGGGCTACGCCCTGTTTGCGGTGGTCGAGCGCGGCGCGCGCCGCCGTGGCGACCTCGGGCAGTACTAGCATATGAGGCCACCTATGCCACCTACAAGCCTTGCTGAAATCAGCTGGCGCTCGTACCTGCGCGCGGCGCTGGCGATCGCCCGCAAAGACTGGATCGTGTTCTTTCGCTACCCCATGAACGCGCTGTTCCGGGTGATCGAGCCGCTAGCCTGGCTCACGCCGGTGTACTTCCTCGGCAAGAGCTTCGCCGGGCCGGCCGGCAACACCGGCTTCGCGGCCTACACCGGCACCGCCGACTATATGTCGTTTATTCTGATCGGCGCGGTGCTGGCGAACTACATCAGCGCGGTGTTCTGGGGCATGGGCTACGCGCTGAAAACCGAGATGGACTCGGGCGTGCTCGAGAGCAACTGGCTGGCGCCGATCCCGCGCGCGCTGCTGCTGGTGGGGCAGACGCTCGCCAGCCTGACGATCACCACGCTGAACAGCGCCGGGATGCTGTTTCTGGCCTGGCTGGTGTTTGGCTTCCGCGCCTCGGGCAGCCTGCTGGCGGCCGCGCTGACGCTCGCGCCCATGCTGGTGGCGCTGTACGGCTTCGGCTTCGCCTTCGCCGCGCTGGTGCTGCTGCTGCGCGACGCCAACACGCTGGTGGACGTGTCGAACTTCGTGGTCTCGACGCTCTCGGGCAGCCAGTTCCCGGTGCAGGTGCTGCCGCGGCTGCTGCTGCCGCTGGCGCTGGCGCTGCCGCTGACCTACGGCTTCGACGCGGTGCGCGCGCTGCTGCTGGGCGCGACGCCGCTGCTGGGCGTGGGCTACGAGATCGCCATCCTGCTGGCGTTTATGGCGGTCATGGCGCCGCTGGGCTACATGGTGTTCCTGCGCGTCGAGCGGCGCGTGCGGACGCTCGGGACACTTGGGCAGCATTAATAGACTGTATCGGAAATAGGGAAACCCGGACGGCCCGGGCAGCCTCGCGCCGCCGGCGCATAGCTTGTAGAGGATGACAGACTCATGTTCGCAACACTGCGACAGCGAAACTTTGGGCTGCTCTGGACGGCCGGGCTGATCTCGCTCGCCGGCGACTGGATACTGATGATAGCCCTGCCGATCTACGTGCTCCAGCTGACCGGCTCAACATTGGCGACCAGCACGCTGCTGATGGCCGGCATGCTGCCCGATCTGCTCTTTGGCTCGATCGCCGGCGTGTTCGTCGACCGCTGGGACCGCAAGCGCACCATGGTGATCAGCAACTTGCTGCTGGCCGCCGGGCTAGTGCCGCTGCTGCTGGTGCGCTCGGCCGACCAGCTGTGGGTGCTGTATGTGGTCATGTTCTTCGAGTCGACGATCGCGCAGTTCTTCGGCCCGGCCGAAAACGCGCTGCTGCCGCTGCTCGTCGACGAGCAGCACCTGGTGGCGGCCAACTCACTCAACGCGCTGAATAACAACCTGGCGCGCTTGCTCGGCCCGGCGATCGGCGGCCTGGCGGCCGGCCTGGTGGGGCTGGCGGGCGTTGCAGTGCTCGACGCGGCGACCTTCCTGATCTCCGCCGCGATGATCGGCCTGATCGCCGGCTCGTACCGCGCGAGCCCGGCGCCCGGCACCACGCCTGAACACTTTGGTAGCGCCTGGGCCAAGGTGGCCCGCGAGTGGCTGGCGGGCCTGAGGCTGATCCGTGCCGACCGGGTGATCAGCATCATGTTCGGCCTGGTTGCAATTGTCTCGCTCGGCGAAGGCGTTTTCGCGGTGCTGTTCGTGGTATTTGTGAACAGGGTGTTGGGCGGCGGCGCGACCGAGATCGGCTGGCTGATGTCGGCGCAGGCGGTTGGCGGCCTGCTGGGTGGGGTGCTGGTTGGCTGGATCGGCCACCGCGTCGCGCCAGCCAGATTGCTGGGCATCGGCGGGGTGCTATTCGGGCTGATCGATCTGGCGATCTTCAACTACCCGGCTTTCTTGCCAGGGTTCCTGCCCGCAGTCGCGCTGTTTGTCGCGGTCGGCATCCCTGGCGTGGTGTTCTCGGCGGGGCGCAGCACGCTGCTGCAGAGCGCGGTAGCCGATGCGTACCGCGGCCGGGTGTTTGGCACCTACGCAATGGCCGGGGCGCTGATGGCGCTGCTTGGCACGACGCTGGCCGGCACGTTTGGCGACAAAGCGGGCGTGGTGACGGTGCTGAATATTCAGGGCTGCGTCTATGTTCTGGCCGGCATCATCGTTCCCGGCCTGCTCGGTGGCGCACGCCGCGCCAATGTGCTGAAGCTACCAGTGCGCAGCTAGATCGCATAGCGCGCACATGCTACCCATTCGGACTGCAGATGATCTCGCGGCTTGGCTGCGATCTGCACTATGCAATGCAAAAGGAGACCACCAATGTACCCACTCATCACGACGTGCCCGGTGTGCGGCGAGACACTGCACGCGGTTCGGCTGGCGTGCGACACCTGCCACACCGGCATCGACGGCCATTTCACGCTTGGCTGGCTCGGCCGACTGAGCCGCGAGCAGCTCGACTTCGTTGAGCTCATGGTGAAAAACCGCGGCAACATCAACGGCGTAGCCGGCGACCTGAAGATCGCCTACAACACCGCGCGCAACCGGCTCGACGACATCGTGGCCGCGCTGGGCTACGCCGCGCCACCGCCCGAGCCCAACGGCCAGCCCGACCGCCGCGCCGTGCTCGATCGGCTAGCCGCCAAGGAGATCTCGGTCGAAGAGGCCATGAAGCTGCTGCGCGCGTGAGCGCCAAGAACCGAGCATCGCAGGAAGCACGAGCCATCATGGCTCCTGGCTGCTCGGCTCGGGGGAGGCAAGTATGTCGATCTCGGAAGAACGGCTACGCATTTTAAAAATGATCGAGGGCGGCCAGGTGAGCGCCGAAGAAGGCGCGCAGCTGATCGACGCGCTCGGCGAGCCGCGCGAGCGCAGCCGCCCCACGCCGCCGCGCACCCTGCGCGTGCGCGTCAGCGACCTGGCCACGCGCCGCCCGACGATCAATGTCACCATCCCGGTGAGCCTGGTGGCGGTGGGACTGAAGCTAGGCGCGCGCCTGGCGCCCTACGCTGCCGGCACCAACACCGGCGATATTCTACGCGCGATCGAAACCGGCGCAACCGGGCGGGTGTTCGAGATGCAGGATCTCGACGCAAACGAGCAGATCGAGATTTTTGTCGAATAGAACTGGGCGATCGGCCCAAATAGTGATAGGGAGGCAAAACATGCCAATGCAATCTTTTCCGGTAGGCGATGCGCCACGCATCCTGATCGGCGACTGCCGTGGCGATCTGCGGGTCGAGCTGTGGGACGAGCGCGCCGTCGCGATCGAGAGCGACAGCTGGTTCGGCAATGTAAGCCAGACCGACGAGGCAGTGGTGATCGAGCGCGCCAACGGCGACCTGACGCTGCGCCTGCCGCACGACGCCGACCTTGCGGCCGAGCGCGTGGCCGGCGACCTGGATGCCCGCGGCCTGCGCGCGCTCTCGGCAACATACGTCGGCGGCGACGCCGAGATCGACGAGATTGAGGGCGATGTACAGCTTGGCCGGGTTGGCGGCGACCTGACCGTGCGCGATACGGCTACGCTGCGCGTGGCCGAGCGCGTGGGCGGCGACGCCGAGATCGGCGATGTGGCCCAGCTCGAGATCGAGCAGGTCGACGGCGACGCCGCGCTCGACGGCGCGCGCAGCGCCACGCTGGGCAACATCGGCGGCGACCTGTCGGCGAGCGGCGGCGAAGCGCTGCGCTACCGCAATGTCGGCGGCGACCTGTCGGTAGACGGCGCGGGCCAAACCGTGGTGGCCGGCGAGCAGGTCGGCGGCGACTGCGCGATCCACGCCGCCGCCAGCGTGCAGATCGGCAGCGTCGGCGGCGACTGCGCGATCCACGATGTCGGCGGCGAGCTGCGCCTGGGTAGCGTCGGCGGCGACTGCGCAATCCACGATGTGGCCGGCAGCATCCGGCTCGGCAGCGTCGGCGGCGACGCGTCGATCGAGGCCGAGCGCAGCGACGTGCGGCTGGGCAATGTCGGCGGCGACCTGAGCCTCGACTCGGCGTTCCCAGCCGGCAGCGTCACCAGCGTCAACGTCGGCGGCGATGCGTCGATCGCACTGCCGCGCGACGCCAACCTGACGCTGCGCGCGACGGTCGGCGGCGATATCAGCGGCGAGCGGATTGTGTCGAGCGGCGCGGGGATGTTCACGGCGGTGTACGGCGAGGGCGCGGCCCAGCTCGACCTGATGGTCGGCGGCGATCTGGCGCTTCACGGCGGCGGCGCGCCGCGCAGCTCGAGCGCCAGCTGGGATTGGGGCCGCTTTGGCGAAGACATGGGCCGCATGGGCGAGGAGATCGGCCGCGAGTTCAGCAACCTGGGCAACGAGCTGGGGCGCGAGCTATCGGCCGCGTTTGGCCCCGGCGGCGAGTATTCCGGCGAGCGCTGGCAGCGCAAGCTGCAGCGCCAGATCCAGGAGCAGGTGCGCCGCGCCGAGCACCAGGCCCAGCGCGCACAGCACGCCGCCGAGGCCAGCCAGCGCCGCGCCGAGCACACCGGGCGCGTGCACGTGCGGATCAACGACCGCGAGTGGCGCTTCGACGCCGAGCGCCTCGAGCGCCTGAAGCAGCAGGCACGAGAGGCCGCGCGCGAGGGCATTAGCGGCGCAATGGCGGCGGTCGACCGGGCGCTGGCCGGGCTGGGCGTGCCGCCAACACCAGCCGCGCCGCCCGCCCCGCCAAGCGCGCCCCCGCCGCCCGCCCCGCCAAGCGCGCCCGCCACTGGGCAGACCATCCGCATCGACAGCGTGCCGGCCGGCGCCGAGGCGCCCGAGCAGGCTGCGGCCGAGCCACGCGATATCGAGACCGAGCGCGCCGCGATTCTGCAGATGGTGGCCGAGGGCCGGATCTCGCCCGAGGAAGGCGACATGCTCCTCGACGCGCTGGGCTAGCTCATACCACTCCATGTGTACGGTTTTTCCGCGCTCCGCGTGGAAAAACCGTACACATAAAGCAACTCCCGGCGGGGAGGGCGGCTAGTTCTGCGGCTCAATGCCGGCAATATACCAGCTGCCGCCGTCCTTCGTCAGCGTCACCAGGTGCCTGAATGGCTCGAACGTGTCGTCGGAAAACTGGTAGTTGGTCTTACCACGCTTCATCTCGTCGGGGCGGATCTTGCCGCTCACAAGCACGTGCGCAGTTGTGCCGTCGTTATCTTGCGGCGTGATCTGGTCGATCTTAAACACCAGCTGGTCGGGCGCCAGCATGCCATCGCTCTCGAACTCATTCGCGAAATCCTTGCGATCGAGCGAGCCGAACGCTGCCTCGACATCCGGCCCGCCGGCGCGCTCGGCGTGTGCTAGGTAGCTTTCGCTGCTGCTCACGAACTGCGCGAAATCCTGGTAGCGCGCGTCGTCGTAGAACCAGCTGACGGTCTGCCGCGCATCGCCGCGCGCCTGGTAGCGCAGCAGGCTGCTGACGCCCCAGCCCAGCGCCATCACCAGCAGCACAACCGCGGCGATCACCAGCCGAAAGCCCAAAGCGCGAATAAAGCGCATAGCAGTGCCTCCTTAGCATCGTGGCATGGTCACCCAGGCTCGGTATCAAAACCTGGTGATCATATACCGCTGCGCGCCCCCACCCGTGATGCGCGCCAGGCGGCGGCGCACGTTCAGATTTGTTTAACCGCAGCACTTCGACTATACTAGGCCGCGCTAGGCGGGCGGCCTAGCACGATCGGCCACTGGAGCTTTTAAAGGATCGTACCGCCGTATGCCATCTCGCTTGTGCGCCGCGCCCGCAATGCTCGCATTGCTCTTGCTTCTCAGCGCCTGTGCCGGGCCGGCCGCTCAGGCCACTTCTTCACAGGCCACCCCGGCGGCGAGTAGCGCGCCGACCCCGGCCCCGACCAGCACACCAACCCCGGTTCCACCGTCGCCCACCGCCGTACCCGCGCTGCCGGCCAATGTTGCCATCGCCGGCATCGACGTGGGCGGCCTGGCTGTGCCCGATGCGCGCAGCAAGCTCGCGCGCGCGCTGGCGCCGCTGCTGGCGCCGCTCAAGCTCACTGCCGGCGGCGCGAGCGCCACGCTCGAGCCAAGCGATATTGCGCTCGAGCTGGCGACCGACGCCATGATCGACGCGGCGCTGCACGCCACACCTGGCGCGCAGGTAGCGCTGGAGCTGAGCTACGACCAGGCCCAGCTGCGGGCGGCGCTGGCCAGCCTGAGCGCCCAGCTAGGCGGCGCGCCCGAGGTCAGCGTAATCACCAGCACGCAGGCGATCTCGCGCAGCTTCGCGCTGCGCGGCGGCCAGGCGATCGACATCGACGCGGCAGTGCAGCAGATCGACGCGGCGCTGCGCGCGCCCGACGCGCCGCGCACCCTGACGCTGGCCACAAGCGCTGCGGCGCGCCCAACGCCCGAGCAGCTGCAGGCGCAGATCGAGCAGATCGCCAAGAGCTGGAAAGACGTAGCCGGCGTGGTGGTGTACGACCTAGCCAGCGGCGAGGAGATCGCCAGCCTGAATAAAAACACAGTCTTCTCGGCCGCCAGCACGATCAAAACCGCGATCATGCTCAACGCCTATGCCAGCCGCGACAGCTTCACGGCCAAGCAGGAAGATGCGCTGAAGAAGATGATCGTCAACAGCGACAACCTTGCCGCCAACACGGTGCTGGCCGCATCGGTGAACGGCAGCGGCACCGACGACGCGCTCAAAGGCGCCGAGAAGATGAGCGCAATGCTGAAAGACCTCGGGCTGACGCACACCTACCTGTATGTGCCATTTGAGGCCACCGACTACCTGGCGCAGAAAAAGGTGAAGTACAAGCTCGGCCCGAAGACCGACGGCGCTGCGCCCTTCACCGACTCGGGCCGCGCGCTGCGCACCAGCCCGGCCGAGATGGCCCAGCTGTACCTGCTCATCGACCAGTGCAGCAAAGGCCAGGGCCGGCTGATCGAGAAGCTACCCAAGCTCAACGCCAAGCGCTGCGGCGACATGCTCGACCGCCTGTTCGCCAACGCCGATGCGAGCCGTATGCGCTCGGGGCTGCCCAGATCCGCGCGCGTCGAGCACAAGAGCGGCTGGATCGACGACATGCAGGCCGACGCCGGGATCGTGCGCTCGCCCGGCGGCGACTTTGTGCTGGCGGTGTACCTCTACCGCGTCACCAAAGCCGGCGTCCAGCAGCCCGATACCCTGTTCGCGCCGTACCTTGGCGCATTTGCGCGGCTGGTGTATAGTTACTACAACCCGCTTGTTGCACGTACGTAGAATCAAGGCGCCGGCAGCTAGATGCCATTCTGATGTGGATCTCGTGGCTTCTGTCGCCTGCTTCTTCGGGAGGCTTCCATGCCCAACCTGCCTATTCGCCGCATGATCCTCTACAAGCACGGCGTCGGCTACTTCGAGCGGCGCGGCGCCGTCGGCGGCACCGAGCTGCGGCTGAGCTTCCCGCGCGCGGCCATGGACGACGTGCTGAAGAGCCTGATCGCGATCGACCTTGGCGCCGGCCAGGTGCACGGCGTCGATTTCGAAACGCCCGAGGACCGCGCCGCGCAGATTGCGCGCGGCTCGATCCACCTTTCCGACAATCGCAGCCTGCTCGACCTGCTGCGCGACCTGCGCGGCCGGCGCGTGCGCCTGCACCTCGGCGACGAGCGCACGGCCGCGCAGCCGGGCTTTGGGCTGGGCAGCCCGCGCCGGCCTGGCCCCGAGACGCCGCCCCCGGCCGAGCCGGCGCCGGCGCGCACGCAGGCCGAAGGGCTGGTGATCGGCGTCGACCTCGAAGATACCGAGCAGCTGCGCTTTCCGATCGTGTCGATCTACCAGCCCGACACGCGCCAGGTGCGCGCCTTCGCGCTGCGCGATATCCGCCGCGTCGAAGTGCTCGACGACCGCTCGGCCGAGGATCTGGCGTATTTCCTGCGCGCGGCCCAGAGCGAGGAAGATCGGCGCGCGGCGACACTGCGGCTCTCGGAGGGCGAGCACGACCTGCTGGTGGGCTATATCGCGCCCGCGCCGGCCTGGCGGGTGAGCTACCGCATCCTGTTTGAGGACGAAGGACGAATAACGGATGACGAACGACCGGCAGATGGCGACGAGCAGCCTGTATCCTTGGTCGTTCGTCATCCATCGATACTATTGCAAGGCTGGGGCCTGTTCGACAACCAGCTCGACGAAGACCTCGCGGATGTCGCGCTGACGCTGGTGGCCGGCATGCCGGTGTCGTTTCGCTACCGGCTGTACGAGCCGCACACACCCGAGCGCCCGCTCGTGGCCGATGAAGAGCGCACCGTGGCCGCGCCGGTGGAGTTTGCGGGCATGGCCGCGCCTGCGCCGTTAGCCATGGCGGCACCCCAGGCCATGAAGCGCGCCCGGCCGGCCATGCTCGCGTCCGAGGCGCCCACCGCCGAGCGGTTCTCGATGGACATGCTCGAGGCATCGACGGCGGCGGCTAGCAGCGGCGAAGAGCGCGGCGCGCTGTTCCAGTACCACGTGGCCCACCCGGTGAGCGTGGCGCGCGGCCAATCGGCCATGGTGCCGATCGTCGGGCAGCGCCTGAAGGCCGGCAAAGAGCTGCTGTACAACGGCCAGAAGCTGCCGAAGCACCCGGTGGCCAGCCTGCGCCTGCGCAACGATACCGGGCTGACGCTCGAGCGCGGGCCGGTGACGGTGCTCGAAGCCGGCGACTACGCCGGCGAGGCGGTGCTGCCGTTCACGCGCGCGGGCGGCGAGCTGATCGTGCCGTACGCCGTCGAGCTGGGCATCAGCATCACCGAGGAGGCCAGCGTTGAGCGGCACACCAGCGGCCTGCGCGTGCGCGACGACTACCTGGTGGTGCAGGAGTGGGACATTCGCATCACACGCTACCGCATCCACAGCACGCTCGCCACGGCAGCTGTGGTCACGATCGAGCAGGCGCTGATCGCGAACTACGAAATAACCGAAACGCCCGCGCCGGCCGAGCAGGCGCAGGGCCAGGCGCGCTGGGCCGTGGCCTGCGCGCCCAACGCCGAGACAAGCTTCACGGTGCGGCAGCGCAGCGAGACCAGCCGCTGGGAGCAGCTGCGCAGCCTTTCGGCCAAGCAGCTGCGCGAGTACCTGCAGGGGCGCTACCTCGACGACGCGACCTACCGCGAGCTGGCGGGCGTGCTCGAGACCTACGGCCAGATCGACGGCCAGCGCCGCCGGATTGAAGAGATCGAGCGCGAGCGCAAGGCGGCGTACAAGCAGCAGCAGCAGATCCAGGGGAGCCTGGCGCCGCTCGGCCGCGAGGGCGACGAGGGAGCGCTGCGCACGCGCTATGTCGGCACGCTGGGCAGCATCGAAGACCGGCTGGCGGCGCTCGCCGATGAAGAGCAGCGCCTGAACGAAGGCATCGCTCAGCTCGAGCGCGAGGCCCAGGCGCGGCTGGCGGCGCTCAGCGCGCAGGCGTGACGCGCCTGGCTGGTGCTATAGCAACTCCGTTTGATCTCTTATATGATTTCTTCCAGAAAAGTGTGCATAGATGCTTGGAGGGGCTGCTGCCCCTCCAAACCTCCCCGCTATGCACCATGCTCTTCCCGAACCCCCACGATACAGCACGCGAGCAACCAGATTTGGGCGGCGCCGCCGCAGGCGCTAGACCTTCACGATCAGCTCGAACAAGTGCCGGCGATAGGTTGCGCTATCGACTTTATCCCACAGCCTGAGCAGCTCGGCCAGCAGCGCGGTGCGATCGGCGGCACGCTCGGCCAGGTACGCCTGGGCGCCGGGCTCGCCGGCCAGGCCCAGCGCGGCGACGTGCGCGCGGGCGGTGACAATATCCTGCAGCGAGCCAAGGCATTCCTGCAGCGCGATCAGCGGCTCGAGCACCTGCTCGACGCGCGGGCCGAGCGGCTCGGCGAAGAACTCGAGCGCGTAGCGGAAGCGCTTACCGGCAATCCGCGCCTGGTGCAGCGTCTCGTCGGAGGCGCCGTGCAGGGCACCCTCATACGCGCGCCACAGCTCGTAGCGCCGCCAGATCGCCGAGCCGGCGAAATCGCGCACGCGCTGGTTCACGCCGGGCTCGGGCGGCAGCACGCCGGCGCCGGGCGTACTGAGAAACTCGGCGAACTCGCGCTTGAACTTGCGGTAGCGCCGCGACTCGAGATCGGCCAGCAGGCGGCGCGCGCGTGCGCGCGCTCGGCGCGCACCGCCGCCAGCAGCGGGCCAAGTGTGGCGCTCTGCGCATCGAGATGCTCGAGAACACGTCGGCGTCGCGCACCACACCGAGCGACTGGGCGATCCGGCGCAGGCCCTTGCGGTAGCGGCGGATCAGGTCGGGCTCGTACACGCCTGCAAGCGTCTGAAGCGCGGCGCGCAGCCGCCGGGTAGCCACGCGCATCTGGTGCACGTCTTCCGGGTCCTCGTCTTTCAGCACCGCCTCTTCGCGCGCCAGCAGTTTATCGAAGAAGCGGCGCAGCGCGCGGCGCGACGACTCGGCCACCGGCTCGGCGCCAAGGTCGGCGTTGAGCGGCGAATGGCCGCCAGTATGCCGTCGCGCTCGGCCGCGAGCCAGAGCGGGCGCGGGCGCAGCCGGCGAGCGAGCATCGGCAGGGCTGGCGGTATCGGCCAGGCGCGCCACCAGCGGCCCGATCGCGTCGCGCCACAGCCCGGCGGCCTGCTCGGCCGCCGCAAGCGCCTGCGCGGGCGCCTCGCCGCCGGCCAGCAGCACGGTGGCATCGCCCTCGGCGGCCACGAACAGCGAGGCCGGCAGCCCGGCAAGCCTGCGCGCGAGGCGCACAATCGCCGCGAGCGCCAGCGCGCTGCGCTGACCTTTCTCGCCCAGCCACACCAGCACCGACTCGCGGTTGGGGCGGGGCTTTCGCGCTGCAGGGCCACAACCCCGGCGACGATCGCCTGCTGCTCGGCGTCGAGATGCGGCAGCCGCGCAGCCAGCACCATGTCGCGGCCCAGCCGCTCGCCGCGCGCATCGGCGAGCTGCCCGGCCCGCTGGGCGGCCTCGGCGGCGAGCCACAGCAGCGTGCGCGCCCGCGCGCCAAGCTTGTGCGCCTCGGCAGTAGCGTCGAACAGCGCCAGCGCCAGTTCCGAGGCGGCGGCGCGCGGCAGGGGATCAGCTCGCTCGCCAGGGTTTCGGTCATAGTCATAGTTCCCTTTCTCAAGGGCCTAGCTCGCCGCGCGGTCGAGGGCGCACCAGCGCGCGCCGCTCGAGTACACCTCGAGCCGATGCACCCAGCAGCTCGCCGAGCGCCTGGCCCAGTCGGTTCGAGGGCAGGCCGGCCATAGGGCGTTCGCGGGCCGGGTTAGCGTGGTTTGCGCGCAGCCCGCCGCCCGCCGGGCTATCCACCGTGCTGCGCGCGTTGGCCTCGTCGAGCAGCGCCAGGCCGCGCGCCAGCTTGCTGCGGTTCTCGGGCGCCAGCGGAAAGCGCGCGCGCAGCAGCCCCACCAGCTCGTCGAGGTCGGCGCGCGTTCCATCGCGCAGCAGCTCGGCCTCAAGCTCGCGGAAATGCTGCGCCAGGCCGCCCGCGCTGATATCGCCCTCGTCGAGGCTCAGCTCGGCCACGCGCGCGCCGCCGCGCTCGGCGTAGACGTGGTGGCGCAGCGTGCGCATCGACAGCTCGGGCGCCACCGGGGCGCCGCCCAGCAGCGCCAGCACGCGATCGCGCAGCTCGCCCGCCGGCCAATCGGCCGGGTCGTCGCTCGGGCCGATCTCGGCCTCCCACTCGTCGCGCTCGTACATGCCATCGCGCACGGTAGCGGCGCCCTTCAGCGTCGCGATGCGGCGCTGGCCGATCAGGCGCACGCGCAGGCCATAGCGCGTCGGCGCAGCCGCCGGTCGGCGGTATCGAAATACACATTCAGCTGATCCTCGACCTCGGGCGCGGGCACGAGGCGAAACGGCCCGAGCGCGCCGAGCGCCAGCAGCGCCGGAAACACGCCGCCGTCGTCGACCCGAAATTTCGCTTCGATTTCCATAGCCAACCTATACGCGCGAAGTATTATGCGGAGATGAAGAGCAGGTGGGATCAGGCGTGCCATTTTGGCAGCCAGGTAGCCCTGGCAGCCATGCCGGCAAGATCGTTGCCAGCGCATGGCTTCGGCACCAGTATACCCTGCAGATCTGCGCGATGCATCCCGCGCGCGGCCCCAAAATAATGGTATACTCAACCGCTCAGAGATTGGGGACGCGATGATCACACAGCCAAGAGCATCCAAATGGCCTGGCCTGGCCAGCACGGCGGTGCTGGCGCTGCTCTGCGCATTCGGCGCGGCGGCGTTTCTCTACCCATTCTTTCTCGCGGGCCGGGCGCTCAACGAGCAGAGCGCGCACGCCGCCGACGCGCCGCTGATTCCTTCGCGGTGTTCGGGCCGGCGCTACTGGCGCTGCTGGTGGCCGACCTAGCGGCCGGGCGGCTGAACGCCAAGACCGTGGCGGTGCTCGGGATGCTCACGGCGATCAACGCGGTGCTGCGGCTGCCGGCCGGCCCCGGCGATGCGCCGACGTTTTTCTTTCTGGTGATCCTGGCCGGCTACGCGTATGGCGCGCGCTTCGGCTTTCTGCTGGGCGCTCTGTCGCTGCTGGTGTCGGCGCTGCTCACCGGCGGCGTAGGGCCGTGGATGCCATTCCAGATGTTTGTGATGGGCTGGATGGGGCTGGGCGCCGGCGCGCTGCGGCCGCTGGCGCGCCGGCTCGCACCGGGCGGGCGCGCCGAGCTGCTGCTGCTGTGCGCGTATGGCTACGCCTGGGGCCTGCTGTTCGGCGCGCTGATGAACCTGTGGTCGTGGCCGCTGATCGGCGCCGGCGCGCTGTACTGGCAGCCCGGCCTGGGCCTGGCGCGACGCTGCAGCGCTACTGGGCGTTCTACGCCACCACCTCGCTGGCCTGGGACTTTGCTGCGCGCGCTGACGAACGTGCTGCTGATTGGCGCGCTCGGCCGCCCGGTGCTCAAAGAGCTGCGGCGCTTCCAGCGGCGCTTCCATGTCGATTTTTATGCGTAGGCGCAGAGCAAGGCGCGTGCGAAGTCTTTCGACCCGTCCCCCGAGCCGATGGGAAAACAACGAAGGTAGGCGGTCGCGGCCGCGACCGCACCACACAGCCAAAAATAACCCCCCCTCTCTCCCGAGCGCAGGAGAGAGGGGGTAGGGGAAGTGAGTGCCGGCGTTGCACAAGCCTTGAGCAGCAGAGCCGGCGAATTCTCAAGACACGGTTTTCGTGTTAAGATGAGCTGGTTTCGCTTTCTTCTCGGTTGAGGTGCGCTCCGCTTGCGTTCGCTCGGTGGCTGTCCGCCAGTGCAGCCCGCCCGCGTATGCCTGCGTCCGCATTGAAGCAAGGCCGTGCTGGCCACAGGTGCTGCGCATGAATCAAACCATCATCCGCCGGCTGCTCGCCCCGCTGGTGCTGCTGGCAGCCCTCGCCGCTGCGCTGCCGGCCGGCGCGGCGCCCCCGCGCGCCACCAATGCTGCGGCAGCGCGCGCCGCCGCGCTCAGCGCGCTGCGGGCACGCACAGGCGGCGCGCTCAGCATTCACTGGAACGCCGCCACCGGCGCGGCCGATTTCCTGGCCGGCAGCGGCCCACAGGCGCGCCTGAGCGACGCAGCCACGCCCGGCAGCGGCAGCCCCGAGGCGATCGCGCGCAGCTTCCTGGCCAGCTATGGCGCGCTGTTCGGCGTGGCCAACCCGGCCGAAGAGCTGGCGCTGACGCGCATCGAGCCCGACTTGCAGCTGGGCTACAGCCACGTGCGGCTGGGGCAGGTGTACCGCGGCCTGCCGGTGTTCGGCCGGCAGCTGATCGTGCACCTCGACGCCGAGCAGCGCGTGGTAGCGGTGAATGGCCAGTTCCTGCCGGCGATCGACATCCCCAGCGAGCCGCATGTCGGCGCCGCGCAGGCCGAGCAGGCCGCCGTGGCCGGCATCGGCGACGAGCTTGAGCCCGCCGAGCGCGCCAGCGTACAGGCCAGCGTGCTGCACGAGAAAACCCGGCTGACGATCTACGCCGACCAGGGCAACCAGCCGCGCCTGGCCTGGAGCGTGATGGTCAGAACCGCGACGCCGCTCGGCCAGTGGCAGGTGTTCGTCAACGCCAACCGGCCCAAGGTCATTCACGCCTTCGACAGCCTGGCCGACGCCAAGCGCCGCGTGACGTACTCGGCCGACAATACCACCGAGCTGCCCGGCCGCCAGCTGATCGACGAGGGCGAGCGCTCGCGCGACCCGGTGGCGCAGGCCGCGCACGACGGCGCCGGCACGGTGTACGACTACTACTTCAAAACCTTTAAGCGCGACAGCATCGACGGCCGCGGCAGCCCGATCATCTCGACGGTGCACTTCGGCAGCGACCCTTCCGACGCCGAGAATGCCGCCTGGATCGGCGAGGCCCAGCAGATGGTCTACGGCGACGGCGGGCGCATCTTCAAGCCACTGGCCTACGGCCTCGACGTGATCGGCCACGAGCTGACCCACGGCGTGACCGACAACACCGCGCAGCTGGTGTACGAGGGCCAGTCGGGCGCGCTGAATGAGTCGTACTCCGATGTGTTCGGCGCGCTGATCGACCGCTCGAACTGGACGATCGGCGAGGCGGTGGTCAAGTCGCCGCCGTTCCCTGCGCCGTTCATGCGCAGCCTTGAGGACCCGAATATGAACGGCCTGTACGACCCGCGCAACCCGCTGCGCGGCGTCGGCCAGCCGGCCAGCATCGACGAATACGCCAACCTGCCGCTGAGCCGGCGCTCGGACAACGGCGGCGTGCATATCAACAGCGGCATCCCCAACCACGTGGCCTTCCTGGTGGCCCAGGCGCTCAGCAAAGAGAAGATGGAGCAGATCTACTACCGCACGCTCACGCAGTACCTCTCGCCCGAATCCGACTTCGCCGCCGCCGCCAGCGCCAGCGTACGCGCCGCGCAGGATCTGTACGGCCAGGCCGAGGTCGGCGCGGTGCAGCAGGCGTGGGCCCAGGTGGGCCTGAACGTCGGCGGCGCCGATAACGTGCCAACGCCCGCGCCCGAGCAGCCCGCGCCTTCGACCAACGCGCCGCCGCCGCCCAGCCAGCAGCTGCCGGCCGGCTGCAGCGAGGCGATCGTCAACGGCACGTTTGAGCAGAATGGCGGCTGGACCGAAGAGGCCCAGGGCGCGTCGATCATCGACCCCGAGCTGCCGCACACCGGCAAGCGCAGCGCCTGGCTCGGCGGAACCGACCAGGAGGCGGTGCAGTACATCTACCAGGACGTGCGGCTGCCCGCCAATGCCACCAGCGTGCAGCTCAGCTACTTCCGGCTGATCCACCGCGAGGTGTCGGGCGTGCTCGGGCTGTTCGCCGAAGACGCGAAGTTCAGCGTGCTGCTGGCCAATACCGACGGCGACGCGATCGCCACGATCGAGGAGCTGGCCTCGAAGGGCGGCGACGACACCTGGCGCCAGGCGAAAGCCGACCTGAAGAAGTACGCCGGCAAGACGGTGCGGCTGGTCTACTCGGCCGAAAACCCGCGCGGCAACATCAGCAGCTTCTTTATCGACGACGTGTCGCTGGCGGTGTGCACCGGCGGCAATAGCCCCGCGCCGGCGCCTGCGCCCGCGCCCGCGCAGAGCGGCGTGGTGCTGCAGGGCACGATCACCAACGTCGACACTGGCCGCGGCATCGACGGCGCGCAGGTGTTCATTATGAAGCCGGGCGTCAGCGCCAGCAACGCCGCGGCCGACGACACGCTCACGCGCAACGAGGTGCTGACCAGCGGCGTAAGCGATAGCAGCGGCCTGTACCAGACCGACGACGCAGTGCCGGTGAACCAGACATACAGCGTAATTGTGATCGCGTCGGGCTACCGGCCGGTGATCGCCGACGACGGCGTCGAGGTGCCGGCCAACGCCACCAGCCCGTTTGTCGTTGATGCGACATTGCGGCGTGGGCGCTAGCAGCTTCGCGGCTGCGCAGCCTGCGAATGTGCGCCTCGGCACAACCTGCCATTGATACGGAGTGATTGATGGACGAGCAAGTCAGGTGCTGTATCTGCGGCGATCCGGTGCAGCCGCCCTACAATATCCTCGGCCGGCGCGCCTACTGCGAGCGGCACTTCGCGCTGGTGAACAAGCCCAACGTTGGCTTCTGGCGCGCCGGGATGTTTCAGATCGTGCTGATGGGCTTGTTCAGCGCGATCGTGGCGCTGCTCGCCAGCAACCTCGGCCAGGTGAGCCACACCGCGCTGATCGCGATCGGCCTGTTTCTGGCGATCGTGCCGTCGGCGCTGTGGCTGGTGTTCTTCTACCGCCAGGACCGGCTCGAGCCCGAGCCGAAGACCATGATCGCGCAGGTGTTTCTGCTGGCGTTGGTGCTCACCGACGTGGTCGGCATCCGCGTCTTCAACGACTGGTTTGAGCTCGCGCGCTGGGCGCCGGCGGAGACGCTCACCTCGCTGCTGGCGGACACGCTGGTGGTGGGCTTCACCGTCGCCGCGATTGTGTACGTAGCGGTGCGGCTGGTGGTGTACACCACGCCCGAGTTCGACGAACGCATGGACGGGATTGTCTACGGCACGGTGGCCGGGCTGGGCGTGGCCACGCTGCTGAACCTGCACTATGTGATCGACAACAACGGCGTGGCGCTTGGCCCAGGCACCATCCACGTGGTGACGACCGCGCTGGCGCAGGCGTCGTTTGGCGGGCTGCTGGGCTACTTCATGGCCCAGGCGAAGTTCGAGCACCGCCCGGCATGGTGGGTGCCGCTGGGGCTGGCGGTCGCGGCCATTCTGAACGGCGTGTTCACCTGGCTGATGAGCGAGATCAGCGCGTCCGGCCTGACGGTGCAGCCCTGGCGCTCGCTGGCGCTGGGCGTGGCGCTGGCGCTGGCGGTGTTCGGCGTGCTGCTGGCGCTGATGCGGCGCGCGATGCAGGCCACCCTGGCGCAGGCGGCCGGGTAGGAGAACCGAATGACGATCCAAACCACCGAGAGCGGGCCGCTGTATGGCCTGCGCATGTTTCGCAAAGACATCGGCGTGGCGCTGGTGGTGCTGGTGGCGCTGGCGGCCGGCTGGCTGCTGCGCGCCCAGGCAATCGGCGGCGTGAAGCAGTTCCAGGCGCCGGATATTCCCCTGCGCCTGGCCTACCCGGCCAGCTGGAGCGTGGCCGACTCGCTGCAGGACGTGCTGCTGAAAGTTTCCGACCCGCAGACCGACTCGGCCTTCAAGACCACGCTGACGGTCGAAAGCCGCGAGATCGACCCGGCCAGCCCGATCGATATGCAAACCCTGCTCGACCGGCGCGTCGATCAGCACACCAAGCTGACCGGCTACCATTTCGTCGGCAACAGCGACACCACCGTGGCCGGCGTGAGCAGCTCGGCGCTCGAGTACGCGTATGTCGTGCAGCCGATCGACCAGCCGCGCCGCGCCGCGCTGCCGGTGGTGGTGCGGGCGCGCGAGTACATCGTGGCCGCCGCCGACCGCACCTACTACATCACGCTGGCCGCACCCGAGAATGAGTTCGACGCGGCCTCGGCGCAGTTCGACCGCATACTACAGACGGTGCAGGTGCAATGAGCGATCAACACACCCCCCAGCAGCCCGACGAGGTGCTCGGCCACCTCGCGCACGGCGAGGCCGATAGCGGGCTGCACGCCAGCCAGCCGGCCAGCCACCGCAAAGCCGCGCAGCCGGCCGAGCCGCTGGCCCGCCCACGCGGCGCGCTGGTGGCCATGCGCAAAAGCGGCGGGCTGCGCTTCACCTGGCGGCTGATCGTGGTACACCGCGACGGCCGGCTGATCTACAAGAGCAACGAGCTTGGCGCGCCCGAGGGCGCGCGCGTGATCGGCACGCTCGACGCGGCCCGCCTGGCCGAGCTGCAGCAGGCGATCGATCACACCGACTTCGCCGCGCGCTCGTTTGGCGCGCGCCAGAACCCCGACGCCTTTGCCTACGAGATCATCGCGCGCGTGGGCCGCAAGAATCGCTACGCCGAGGCCTTCGAGGGCAGCATCCCCGCCGCGCTCAAGCCGCTGATCGGCCTGCTGAGCGCGCTGCTGCCCGCGCCGCCCGAGATCGACGCCGAGGCCGACAAGCCCGACGCCGAAGACGAGTAGCGCCACGCCGGCCCGGCCGGCCAAGATCAGCCGTTCGGCGGATGGTGCGCGCGCAGCCGGCGTGATATTCTGGGGCCATCCGAAAATCGCCGTATATCGATCCGAGGTAGCGCAATTATGTCGACGCAGTCTGCCAATCTGAAGAGCTAACGCCGCCGTTTGGCGGCGTAGCAGGGCTAGGGCGCACGCGCCCTGGCGCCACGCCTTCAGTTGGTCGCACTGCGCCCATATAGCTGCCGTACGCTTCAGCAAACGCCAAAAGCAGCAGGCCGTGGGCGAGTCAGCATCGTTCACGGCCTTTGTGCGCCCGCGACCTGACGACCAGCCCCGTGGCGCTCAGATAGCCCCGCATACGCACCGCCGGCCGCCCAACTTATCCACATTTGGGCGTATTTATCCACAATCAAACCGCGGCGACAAATGCGTTTCGAAAGCCGATCGGAATGATTGCCGATCGCATCCGCATCGCTAAAACCATGGCCGGCAAACTGGTGCAAAAGCGCGACAACCGCGCGCGCTACGGCCAAAAACCGAATAGTTATCCACAGTGCCTCAGGCCGCGCCAGCACAGCAGAATAGCGCGGCGCCGGCACGGCAAAGCTTTGCAAAGGAGGGCTAGCATGGGCCAGATTTCGACTGAGCTGAGGCTGCGCGCCGGCACACTCGACGACCTGCCGCAGGTTGTGGCGCTCGCCAACGCCTGCGCGCGCGAGACGATCGGCCGCGACGAGCTCACGATCGAGGGCTATATCAACGAGTGGCAGGACCCGGCGATCGACATTGCCGCCGACACGCGCGTGGCCGAGCTGCCCGACGGCACGATCGCCGGCTGCGTCGAGGTGTGGAGCCAGCCGCCGCATATCGACAGCTGGCTGTGGGGCCGGGTTCACCCCGAGCTGCGCGGCCGTGGCGTAGGCACTGCGCTGATGGACTGGGCCGAGGCTCGCGCGGCCGAGCGCCTGGCCAAGGCCCCCGACGGCGCGCGCCTGGTGCTGGTGGCGGCCAGCCCCAACGACCACGCGCCGACCAGCGCGCTGCTGCGCGAGCGCGGCTTCGCGGTGATGCGCGACTCGCTGACCATGGAGCGCAGCCTGGAGGCAGCGTCGCCGGCGCCACACTGGCCCGCAGGGATTGTGGTGCGCAGCCTGCAGCCGGGCGACGAGCCGGCGGTGTACCGCGCCGCCGACGAGGCATTTGAAGATCACTGGGGCCACGTGGCCGCGCCCGACCAGGACGAGGCGATGCGCACCTGGCTGCACCACCTGACCGGTCGCCCCGAGTTCGACCCGTCGCTGTGGTTTCTGGCGCTCGACGGCGACGCAATCGCCGGGGTGGCGCTGTGCTACCCGGCACGCGCCGGCGACAACACGCTCGGCTGGGTGAGCACGCTGGGCGTGCGGCGGCCGTGGCGGCGGCGCGGGCTGGGCGAGGCGCTGCTATACCACGCGTTCGGCGAGCTGCGCGCGCGCGGCCGCACCCGTGTGGGCCTCGGCGTCGACGCGCAAAGCCTCACCGGCGCCACGCGCCTGTACGAGCGCGCCGGCATGCACGTGGTGCACCGCCAGATCGCATTCGAAAAAGAGCTGCGGCCGGGCAATAATCTTTCGACCCAGAGCATCTAGCGATTGGCACTATGAACGCATCATTCACCGGCCACCGAGGCCTGCTGCTGGCGTACCTGCGCCCGCGCCGCGCCCAGGTGGCGCTGCTCAGCGCCCTGCTGTTCGGCGGCATCGCGCTCGAGCTGCTGAACCCGCAGATCCTGCGCGGCTTCATCGACGCCGCCATGGCGGGCGGCGCGCCGGCCCAGCTGACGCGCGCCGCGCTGCTGTTCATCGGCGTGGCGCTGGCCCAGCAGCTCGTGACGGTCGGCGCCACCTACATGAGCCAGAGCGTCGGCTGGAGCGCCACCAACGAGCTGCGCGCCGACCTGATCGCCCACTGCCTTGGGCTCGACCTGGCGTTTCACAAGACGCACACGCCCGGCGAGCTGATCGAGCGGGTCGATGGCGACGTCACCGCGCTGGCCACGTTTTTCTCGCAGTTCGTCATTCTGGTGCTCGGCAATGGCGTGCTGCTGCTGGGCGTGCTGGCGCTGCTGTTCCGCGAAGATTGGCGGGTGGGCGCGGCGCTGACGCTGTTCGTGCTGGTGGCGCTGGCGGTGCTTAACCGGCTGCGCAGCTTCGCCGTGCCGCAGATGGCGGCCGAGCGCGCGGCCAGCGCCGACCTGTTCGGCTTCCTCGAGGAGCGGCTGGCCGGCATTGACGACATCCGCGCCAATGGCGCGGGCGGGCACGTGCTGCGCGGTTTCGCCGGGGTGGGCCGCCAGCTGTACCTGAAATCGCGCGCCGCCGGCATCCAGGGCAGCCGCATGTGGTCGGCAAGCATGGCGCTGTTTACGATCGGCTACACGCTCGCCCTGGGCCTGGGCGCATACCTGTACATGGGCGGCGCGGTGACGATCGGCACAGTCTACCTGTTCTTTCAGTACACCGAGCTGCTGCGCCGCCCGCTTGAGCAGATTGCCGACCAGCTGCGCGAGCTGCAGCGCGCCAGCGCCGGCGTAGGCCGGATCGTCGCGCTGGCGCAGCTGGGCCCCACGCTGCACGACGGCGCCGGCGCGGCGCTGCCCGACGGCGCGCTGGCGGTGGAGTTCGGCCGGGTGTCGTTCGGCTACGACGACGAAAGCATGCCAGGCGCGGATCGCCAACCGCCGAGCGCCGGCGATCTGCCCGCGCCCTACGGCTCGCAAACAGCGCCGGTGGTGCTCGCGGATGTTTCCTTCGCGCTGGCGCCCGGCCGCGTGCTGGGGCTGCTCGGCCGCACGGGCAGCGGCAAAACCACGCTCACGCGGCTGCTGTTCCGGCTGTACGACCCGACCGATGGCGCCATCCGGCTTGGCGGCGCCGACCTGCGCGCGCTCACGCTGGCCGACCTGCGGGCGCGCGTGGGGATCGTGACGCAGGACGTGCAGCTGTTCGGCGCGAGCATCCGCGACAACCTGACGCTGTTCGACCGGCGGATCGACGACGCGCGGATCATGGCGGCGCTGGCCGAGCTGGGCCTGCGCGAGTGGCTCGACGCGCTGCCGCACGGCCTCGACAGCGAGCTTGGCCCAGGCGGCGGCGGGCTCTCGGCCGGCGAGGCCCAGCTGCTGGCGTTCACACGCGTATTTTTGCGCGACCCCGGCCTGGTGATTCTGGACGAAGCCTCGTCGCGGCTCGACCCGGCCACCGAGCGCCTGATCGAGCGCGCGGTCGGCCGGCTGCTGGCAGGGCGCACCGGCATTATCATTGCGCACCGGCTTGCCACGGTGCAGCGCGCCGACGAGATCCTGATCCTTGAGGGCGGGCGCGTGCTCGAACACGGCCCACGCGCGGCGCTCGCCGCCGACGCACAGTCGCGCTTCGCGACACTGCTGCGGGTTGGGCTCGCGGAGGTGCTGATATGAACCAGTGGCGCATGGGCGCGCGCCTGGCGCGCACGCGGCCCGGGCTGTTCGCGGCCTCGTTTTTCCTGTGGATCGTATTTGCGTTTATGCCGCTGGCGACCGGGCTGCTGATGCGCGCGTTTTTCGACACGCTCACCGGCGCGGCCCCGGCGCGCGTCGGCCCGTGGGCGCTGCTGGGGCTGCTGCTTGGCTCCGAGGCCCTGCGCATCGGCGTGCTGCTGGCCTGCATGGCCTGCTGGGTCACCTTCTGGAGCGCGGCCGAGTGGCTGATCCGTGGCAACGTGCTGGCCTGGCTGGTGACGGGGCCAGGCGCGCGGGTGCTGCCCGAGTCGGCCGGGGCGCTGGTGAGCCGCTTCCGCGACGACGTGCACGAGTACCTGATTTTCCTCGACACCTGGCTGGACGTAACCGGCGAGATCGTATTCTCGGCGGTGGCGCTGGCGATCATGCTGCGGGTCGACGCGCTGATCACGCTGGTGGTATTCGTGCCGATGATCGGGATCGTAGCGGTGACGCACCTGGCCGGCACGCGGATCAACGCCTATCGCAAGGCCAGCCGCGCCAGCACCGGCCGCGTCACCGGGTTTATTGGCGAGCTGTTCGGCGCGGCGCAGGCGATCAAGGTGGCCGACGCCGAGCGGCACGTGGTGGCGCACTTCCGCGCGCTCAGCGAGCAGCGCCGCCGCGCCGCGCTGCGCGACCAGCTGCTTAGCTCGCTGCTGGACTCGTTCAATGTGAACACGGTGAACCTGGGCATCGGCCTGATCCTGATGCTCGCGGCCGGCGCGATGGGGCGCGGCACGTTCAGCCTTGGCGATTTCGCGCTGTTCGCCAGCTACATCGGCTGGGTGGCCGGGCTGCCGCGCTGGGTCGGGCGGCTGCTCACGCGCGCGAAGCAGGTGTCGGTGTCGCTCGCGCGCCTGGCCGAGCTGCTGGCGGGCGCGCCGATCGGCGCGCTGGTGGCGGCCACGCCAGAGCCGAGCGCCGATGGCGAAACGGCCAGAGCGCAGAGCGTAGAGCGCACAGCTCGCAGCTCAGCTTCCAGCTCGAACCTGCTGCTCGAGGCGCGTGGGCTGAGCTACCGCTTTCCCGGCAGCGGGCGCGGCCTGGCGCACGCCGACCTGCGGCTGGAGCGCGGCTCGTTCACCGTGATCACCGGGCGCATCGGCGCGGGCAAGACGACGCTGCTGCGCGCGCTGCTGGGGCTGCTGCCGGCCGACGCGGGCGTGCTGCTGTGGGAAGGCGCGCCGGTGGCCGACCCGGCCACCTTCCTGGTGCCGCCGCGCTGCGCCTACACGCCGCAGGTGCCAAGGCTATTTAGCGAAAGCCTACGCGACAACCTGCTGCTCGGCGCGGCAGCTACGCCAGCCGACCTCGAGCGGGCCTGCTACACCGCAGCGCTCGAGCGCGACCTGGCGGCCATGCCGCAGGGCCTCGACACGCAGGTCGGCGCGCGTGGCCTGCGGCTCTCGGGCGGGCAGATCCAGCGCGTCGCCGCCGCGCGCATGCTGGTGCGCCAGCCCGCGCTGCTGGTATTCGACGACCTCTCGAGCGCGCTTGATGTCGAGACCGAGCAGGCGCTGTGGGAGCGGCTAGCGGCCGGCGATCGGCAGCCCGCCGCCGGCAGCGCACCGCCGACCGTCCTGGCCGTCTCGCACCGCCGCGCCGCGCTGCGCCGCGCCAGCCAGATCATCGTGTTGAAGGATGGGCAGGTGGTGGCGCGCGGCCCGCTCGACGAGCTGCTCGCAACATCGGAGGAGCTGCGCCAGCTGTGGGCCGACGACACGGCCGAGCCAGCCGAGGTGCTGGTGTAGCTAGAGCGCGGCCGCGTAGCGAACGGCGCTCTGGAAGATCGCCAGCCCATCGCCGGCGCTGCGCCACGGCTCGCGCGACCAGCGCGGGTGCTGGTGGGCGACGATCGCGTCTTCGGGGTGCGGCATCAGGCCCAGCACATTGCCCTGCGGGTTGCACACCCCGGCGATCGCGTCGTCGGAGCCGTTGGGGTTGGCCGGGTACGCGGCTGGCCCGCCATCGGGCGCGACATAGCGCAGCGCCACCTGGCCGCTCGCGCGCAGCGCCGCCAGCGCCGCGCAGTCGCGCGCAACGAAGCGGCCCTCGCCGTGGGCCACCGGCACTTCAATCGGCCGCTCCAGGCCGCGCGTAAACACGCAGCGGCTCGCCGCGTCGGCCGCGAGGTGCACCCAGCGGCACTCGAACTGGCCCGAAGCGTTGTCGGTGAGCGTGGCGAGCGGAGCAGCAGCCCCTGGCGCGCCGCTCGCGGTTCGCGGCTCCTGGCTCTGCGCGGCCGAGCCTGGCAGGATGCCGGCCTTCACCAGCACCTGGAAGCCATTGCAGATCCCGATCACCGGCCGGCCGTCGGCCACGAACGCCGCCAGCTGCTCGCCCAGCCGGTGGGCCAGATCGACCGCCAGCAGCTTGCCGGCGCCGAGGTGATCGCCATACGAGAAGCCGCCGGGAATGATCAGCAGCGCGTAGTCGGCCAGGCGCGCGCCGCCGGCCACAACGCGGTTGACATGCACGCGATCGGCAAGCCCGCCGGCCAGCTCAACCGCAGCGGCGGCGTCTTCGTCGCGGTTGATGCCGGGGGCGCGGAGCACCAGGGCTTTAGGCGTCATGGCAGGCTTTCTGGCTTAGGCAGGCTGCAATTCCCAGGGTATCGGCGCTAGGCGGGCGCGCTATAGCGCGCCGCGTATTTGGCTTCAGCTGCCGCGAAACTCCATCTCGACCTCGCCGATCTTGATCCGGTCGCCGGGGCGCAGGCGCTGCGGCTGGCGCGGCACCATGGCGCGGTCGTTCAGCAGCGTGCCGTTGGTCGAGCCGAGATCGGTGAGCGTGTAGTAGTCGCCGTTGCGATCGAGCAGGGCGTGGTTGCGCGAGGCAATGCCGCGATCGTGCTCGGCCAGGTCGATCTCGGGGTAGTGGTTCTGGCGCGGGTCGCGCCGGCCGATCTTCATGGGCATGCGCTCGAGCTTCTGCTCCCAAGCCGCGCGCGGCGAGGTGATCAGCAGCCGGCCGACCGGCGGCGCGCCCAGCGGCGCCCCGCAGCCGGCGCAGAAGCGCGCGCCAGCCTTGTTCACGCGCCCGCAGCGGCTGCACGTGACGCCATTGGCCGGCAGCGGCGGGCTGGCGACCGCGACTGGCGGAGCCTTAGGCGCCGCCGGCAGTATCGACGAGGTGATAGTTGGCGTCGAGGCGTGTACCGGCGGCGGCGCCGGCGCGCGATCGACCGGATTGACGAATGGCGCATCGAGGCAGGCCAGCATCGCCTGCTCGAACGCGCGCATATCCTGGAAGCGCGCGTTGGGATCGAGCGCCATAGCGCGGATGATCACGCCCTCGGTGCGGTCGTCGACCGACTGGTTGAGCTTGCGGATCGCGCCGGGCGCGGGCGTCTGCAGCGGGATAGGCGGGATATTCGTCAGCAGGTGCAGCAGCGTCGCGCCAAGCGCGTACACATCCGAGCGCGCGTCGGTCTGGCCTCTGCCGTACTGCTCGGGCGGGGCATAGCCGGCCGAGCCCATGGCCACAGTATCTTTCGACTTGCCCTGCTTATGCGTGCGCGCCACACCGAAATCGATCAGCTTGAGCACGCCGTCGGGCGTGAGCATAATATTCGAAGGCTTGAGATCGCGGTAGATGATCGGCTGCGGGCGGCTGTGCAGGTAGTGCAACACCCGGCTAACCTGGATGCCATAGCCGAGCACCTGCTGCTCGAGCAGCGGCGCGTTGGCCTCGCGCATGCGGTCTTCGAGCGTCTGGCCGGGCACAAACTCCATCACCATGGTGGGGCGGCCCTGGAAGGTGAACAGCTCGGCCACCACCGGCAGGTTGGGGTAGCTGAGCGATTCGAGCAGGCGCGCCTCTTGCTCGAACAGGCGGCGATTTTCGGCCACCTCGTCGGCGGGCGCGTCGGGCAGCGCGCGCATTTCCTTGAGCGCCCAGACGGTGCCATCGGAGAGGCGCTGCACCCGGTAGACGGCGCCCATGCCGCCGCGCCCGATCAGCGCCAGGATCTTATATTGGTCGTGGGTTCCGGGCACGATCGTTTCGGGGCTGAGCAGATCGGTGAAAGCGATCATAGGCGACACCAGATTGCTAGGTTACGGGCGCGGCGTAAGCGCGCGCTTGATTGTACCATACTATTCGGCTATACCGCCGCGCCGCGCGTTACCACCACCTCGCCCGAGGCGCGCAGCGCGGCGATGTCGCGGTCGACGGTGCGCCCGGTGACGCCCAGCGCGGCCGCGAGGTCGCCGACGGTGGGCTCGGCGCCCTGGGCCAGCGCCTCGGCGCACAGGCGGCGCAGGCGCGCCTGGCGCTCGGCGGCCTTGCCGCCGCGGGCGCGCGCCTCGGTATCTTCGGCGCTCTCGAGCGTCCACAGCACCTCGGCGAACTCCTCGGCGCGCAGCGGCCGGCCGCGCGGCGTGCCCTGGCGGGCCAGGCGCACCAGCACCTGGCCGGCTGCAGGCTGCGCCGAGATACGCATGGCGCGCTGGAGATCGGCGGCGATCTGCTCGCTCAGCGCCGCCAGGCCGCACTGCTGGGCCAGCGCCTGGGCGCGCAGCAGCACCGTGCGGGCCTCGGCGGCGCGGCGCTGGCCCAGCAGAAATGCGCCATAGCACGCGCAGGTGCGGCTCACATCGCTCTGGTAGCTGGCGTTCTGCAGCAGGCGCTCGCTCTCGCGGAAGCACACCTCGGCATCGGGAAGGTCGGCGGTGGGCGGCGGCAGCGCGCCGGCGCGGTCGGCGGCGCGCACCTGGCCCAGCACGCACAGCGCCACGCCACGCTGGGCGCGGGCGCCGAGCCAGCGGATCAGCGCGAGCGCCTCGGACACCTGCTCGAAGGCCTGGCCTACCTCGCCCAGCTGCAGGCTCAGCTCGGCCAGGCCAAACAGCGCGCGGACGCGGTTCAGCCGATCTTCGCTGGCGTAGGCGGCCTGAAGCCAGCGCCGCGCCTCGGGGTAGCGGCCCATATCGCGCAGCACATTGCCCAGCACGATCGAGTCGTACTGGGCGGCGGCGGTGCGCCCCAGCTCGACATGCGTCTGGTACACTTCCTCGACGGCGGCAAGCGCGTCGTCGAGGCGGCCCATGCGCCGCAGCGCCTCGGCGCGCGAGATCTGCGCCTCGGAGACTTTGTCGCGCGCGGCGCTGGCGCGAAAGAACGGCAGGCTGGCTTCGAGCAGGCGCAGCGCCTCGGGCAGCGCGCCGCGCCACAGCAGCAGGTTGCCCAGCGCGATCGTGCAGTCGTGCTCTTCGTACTGGGCGCCAAGGTGCTGGAACACCGCGCGGGCTTGCTCGAACAGCGCCACGGCGTGGTCGGTGGCGCCGTGGATGCGCAGCGTGGCCCAGGCCAGCCGGTACCAGCAGCGCGCCAGGCCGGCCTGGTCGTCGAGCGCCTCGTAGATCGCGCGCGCCTGCTCGAACAGCGTCACCGCCTCGCCGTAGTCGTCGCGGCGCAGGTTCACCACGCCGGCCTGGTAGAACGCCTCGGCGCGGTCGATCAGGCGCGGGCTCTCGGCGGCCAGCGCCATCGCGCGGCGGCTGGCGCGGTCGGCCAGGTCGTAGTCGTTGGTATGGCCGGCGACAAAGCACAGCCCGTTGAGCGCCTGGATCTGGGCGCTGCGCCGCGCGCCGTGCCGCACAGTCGCGTCGGCTGCGCGCGCGTCGCGCTCGGCCAGCTGAAGCACCGCCTCGTAGGCCAGTATCGCGTTGGTATACTCGCCCAGCAGCATGGCCACCTCGGCGCGCTTGAGGTGAATGCTCCAGAGCGTAGCGGCGGCTGCGGCGGCCGGGCCGGCGTTGGCGTTAGCCTCGAGCGCCTGGTTGTAGTTGTGCAGCGCGTCGCTGTAGGCGTACACCAGCCGGGCGTGATCGCCGGCCCCTACCAGGTGCGGGAAGGCTTTTTCCCAGGCGCCGGCGAGGTAGAAGTGCTGCGCCAGCGCCTCGACGCGGGCGTAGTGCTCTTGCTCGAGCACCTCGGCCGCGCGCAGGTGCAACGCCCGGCGGGTCTGGTCGTCGAGCTCACTGTAGATCACCTCGCGCAGTGTCTCGTGGCCGAAACGGTAGCCGGCGGTATCTTCTACCAGAAACTGGCGGTGCAGCAGCTCGGGCGGCAGCGCGCCATCGGCCATGCGCGCGAGCGTCGTCGGGGTGAAGTTCTGGCCCAGCACCGCCGCCGCGGCCAGGGTGGCGCGCTCGGCCGGCGGCAGCTCGCGCAGGCGGTGATCGATCGCCTGGTGCAGCGCGGCGGGCAGCTCAAGGTCGTGATAGTCGGCGCCGGGGCCATCCCAGGCGGTATGCCACACGCCCTGCGCGTCGCGGGTGAGCTTGCCCTGGTCGTAGAGCGCGCGCAGCGTCTCGAGGATGAAGAACGGGTTGCCGCCGGTGGCCTCGGCCAGGCGCGCGCTGAAGCGCGGGGCCGGGTGGCGCATCTTCAGCGCGCGGCGCACCAGGTCGGCGCACTCGTCGGCGCCGAGGCCGCGCAGCTCGACGCGCCGCAGCAGGCCGGCGCGGTCGAGCTGCAGCAGCATGTTCCACACGGCCGGGCGGTGCGGCAGCTCGTCGGCGCGCCCGCTGGCCACCACCAGCAGGCGCGCGTCGCGCAGCGACGGCAGCACGGCGGCCAGCGCCTCGAGCGTGGCGGTGTCGCCCCAGTGCAGGTCTTCAAGGATGATCACCTGCGGTGCGATCTGGGCCAGCGCCAGTAGCACGCCGCCGATCGCGGCGCGCAGCGACGTGACGTGGTGCGCGCCGGAGGCGGGCGCGAGAAAGCTGATATCGGGCAGCAGCTCGGGCAGCTCGGGCAGCAGCGGGCTGAGCGCGTTGAGCGTGGCGGCCGGTAGCAGCTCGGCCAGCTGGCGTGCCCGCGCCGGCGTGAGCGCGGCGGCCAGCACTTCGCGCAGCGGGCCGAACGGCAGCGCCTGGGCGTCCTCGCGGCCGCGCCCCCAGCTCACCTGCGCGCCACGCCACGCGGCGCCGTCGGCGGCCTCGTGCAGCAGGCGGCTCTTGCCCTGGCCGGCCACGCCGGCCACCAGCACCAGGCCGCCGGCGCCAACCAGCGCCTGCTCGACCGCGTCCATCACCTCGGCGCGGGCCGACTGGCGGCCGACAAACGGCACATCGTTCGAGATCGCGAAGCGCGGCTCGTTGGCCTGGGCCGGCGCGCCGGCGCGGCGCTGCTGCAGCGCCACCAGCTCGTCGTACAGGCTCTGCGTCTCGGGCTCGGGCTCGACGCCCAGCTCGGCCTGGAGCGCCGCGCGGCACTGCTCGAATACGCGCAGCGCGTCGGCGTCGCGGCCAAGCAGGTAGTACAGCCGCATCAGCGCGCGGTGGGCCACCTCGCGCAGCGGGTCGGCGCGCACCAGCAGCAGCGCGCTCTGCAGCGCCTGATCGTACGCCTGGCGGCTCTGGTCGTAATCGAGCAGGTACTGCAGCGCGCCGAGGTAGCGCTCGCGCAACCGCTCGCGCTCGTAGAGCGCCCAATCGTCGTAGCACTCTTCGAGGAAATCGCCGCGGTAAAGCTCGACGGCTGCGCGCAGCGGCGCCGGGTCGGCATAGGGCGGCTGGAGCCACTGCTCAAACGCAATCAGATCGACCCAGATATCCGCGTCGGGGCGAAATGTGACGGTGTCGCCGCCAAGCACAAAGGCGGCGGTCTCGTCGCGGCCGGGCGGCACCAGCATGCGGCGCGCGCGCCAGAGCGAATCCGAGAGCATGCGGCGGCCCTGGCGTGGCGGCAGCTCGGGCCAGAGCAGATCGACGAGCTTGTCGCGACTTTGCGGTACGTGGTGGTGCGCTATCAGGTAGCCAAGCAATGCCAGCACGCGCTGGGTAGGCGGGCGCAGCGGCGGCGCCTGGGCATGGCTAATTTCGAGCGCACCAAACAACGAGATACGAATAGCGGGTTCGTTCATCACCGTGCCTACAGCCACCCTACTGCCAAAGCCAAGGCTGCGTCTGTGCGATGACGACACAAATCAGCATGCTTATGAAATGAACGTTGTGCGCGGCCTCATTGTATGCGAGGCGCGGTGGCATGTCAACGGGCTTGGCGCCGCTGCCAGCCGCGTGGAAACGCAAGACGCGCTGGTTTGCCCTGAGGCATGCACGCACAGCACCGCTCGCCGGCCCGGCATGAAATTCGCCGAGCAGGCTGCGGCCCTCAGGGCTGGCCGCATGCGCGCGGGGCGGAACGCCCGCCGATCGTGTGCTATACTGCCGCCCATGAGCCAAACATACCCGATCCCTGCGCCATTCGCCCGCACGATCGCCGAGCTGTACGGCGACGCCGGGCGGGCATGGCTGGCCGATCTGCCGTCGCGGCTGGCCGCGTGCGCGCGGCGCTGGGACCTGGCGCTCGGGCCGCCTTTCGCGCTCTCGTACAATTACGTCGCGCCGGCCGCGCGCGCCGACGGCACGCCGCTGGTGCTGAAGCTGGGCGTGCCCAACCCCGAGCTGGCGAGCGAGGCGGCCGCGCTGCGCCACTACGCCGGGCGCGGCATCGCGCGCCTGCTCGACGACGACGGCCTCGGCGCGCTGCTGCTCGAGCGGCTGCTGCCCGGCACGGCGCTGGCGGCGATCGAGGACGACGCCGAAGCCACCGCGCTGGCGGCCGAGGTGATGCGCCGGCTGTGGCGCCCGCCGCCGGAGGCCCACCTCTTCCCGACCACCGAGCGCTGGGGCCGCGGCTTTGCGCGGCTGCGCGAGCGCTTCGGCGGCGGCACCGGGCCGCTGCCGCACGCGCTGGTGGCCCGCGCCGAGCGGCTGTTCGCCGACCTGCTGGCCTCGGCGGGCGCGCCCGCGCTGCTGCACGGCGACCTGCACCACGGCAATATTCTCGCGGCCGCGCGCGCGCCCTGGCTGGCGATCGACCCCAAAGGCGTGGTCGGCGAGCCGGCCTACGAGGCCGGGGCACTGCTGCGCAACCCGATCGAGCGCGTGCTGGGCGCGCCGAGCCCGGCCCGGCTGCTGGCCCGCCGCGTCGACATCCTGGCCGACGCGCTGGGCCTCGACCGCGCGCGCCTCGTCGGCTGGGGGCTGGCGCAGGCCGTGCTGAGCGCGTGGTGGTCGATCGAAGACCACGGCTACGGCTGGGAGCGCGCGATTGCGCTGGCCGAGCACCTAAGCCAGTTAGAAGGCTAGCAGGCTGAGCCATTGCAGCCTGCAGCCTGCAGCCTGAAGGGCATCCCGTGATGGAACCAAAGCAGAGCCCATTCTCAAAGGCGCAGCTCGCTGCGATCGCCGCCGAGCACCCGACGCCGTTCTACCTCTACGACGAGCGGGCGATCCGCGCAAACGCGCGCGCGCTGCGGGCGGCCTTCGGCTGGAACGCCGGCTTCCGCGAGTACTTCGCGGTGAAGGCCACGCCGAACCCGTTCATCCTGGCGATCCTGCGCGCCGAGGGCCTCGGCGCAGACTGCAGCTCGCTGCCCGAGCTGCGGCTGGCCGAGCGCGCCGGGCTGCGCGGCGACTGGCTGATGTTCACCTCGAACGACACCCCGGCCGAGGAGTTTCGCGCGGCGCGCGCGCTCGGCGCGGTGATAAACCTCGACGACCTGGGCCACCTCGGGTTTCTCGAGCGCTGCGCCGGCCTGCCCGAGCTGCTGAGCTTCCGCTACAACCCCGGCGCGGCGCGCACCGGCAATGCGATCATCGGGCAGCCGGCCGAGGCCAAGTTCGGGCTAACGCGCGAGCAGCTGTTCGAGGGCTACGCGCTGGCGCGGGAGCGCGGCGTGCGGCGCTTCGGCCTGCACGCCATGGTCGCCTCGAACGAGCTCGACCCGCAGTACTTTGTCGATACCGCGGCCATGCTGTTCGAGCTGGTGGCCGAGCTGCACGCGCGGCTGGGCATCCGCTGCGAGTTTGTGAATATCGGCGGCGGCATCGGCATCGCCTACCGCCCCGAGCAGCGGCCGGTGGAGCTGGCGCTGGTGTCGCGCGGCATCCAGGCGGCCTACGCGGCCACGATCGCCGCGCGCGGCCTGGCGCCGCTGGCGCTGCTGATGGAGTGCGGCCGGCTGATCACCGGGCCGTATGGCTACCTGGTGGCGCGCGTGCGGCACATCAAGCGCGGCTACAAGCGCTTCGCCGGGCTCGACGCGAGCATGGCCGACCTGATGCGGCCGGGCATGTACGGCGCGTACCACCACGTCAGCGTGCCGGGGAAAGAGCACCTGCCGGCCGACGAGCGCTACGACGTGACCGGCTCGCTGTGCGAGAACAACGACAAGTTCGCC
The DNA here is from genome assembly GCF_046328425.1 of Kouleothrix sp. Taxonomy (NCBI): domain Bacteria; kingdom Bacillati; phylum Chloroflexota; class Chloroflexia; order Chloroflexales; family Roseiflexaceae; genus Kouleothrix; species Kouleothrix sp. Next base: position 67,683 of record NZ_JAXLWP010000005.1, on the reverse strand, counting down.
ATCGACCGGCCGCTGCCGCCGCTTGAGCCGGGCGACCTGCTGGTGATCCACGATGCCGGCGCGCACGGCCACGCGATGGGCTTCAACTACAACGGCAAGCTGCGCCCGGCCGAGCTGCTGCTGCGCGAGGACGAGACGGTGGTGCGGATCCGCCGCGCCGAGACGCTCGACGACTACTTCGCCACGCTGCCGCTCGGCCAGCTGGCGGCGTTTGAGGTATAGGCTTGGTATAAGTTCTAATACCAACCTCCGTTTGATTACTTGTGTTTTCTTGTGCGGCGCCCAGCTTTGCCGGGCGCCACACAAGAAAAAGAAATCGGGGCGGCTTCGCCGCCCCGAACCCCCACCATAATCCAAGCGATCAGCCGGATTTGGTATAAAAGTTCGGGGCGGCTTTGCCGCCCCCGAACCCCCACACATACAGCAGGCGTGAATGAGCTGCTACTGCGGCACCTGCACGCGGCCCTGCAGCGTGGCGCGATACTTCACCGCGCCGTTCGCGCCGTCGCCGGTTTTCTGGGGCGCGCCACCGAAGTAGGTTGGCGGCACGTTGGTATTGACGCGCGTGCCGGCGCCGTACTTCGCCTGCGCCAGCGAGACGTAGGTTTCGACAAACCGCTGGCGCAGCTGCTCGTCGCTGATGCCCGCCGGCGCCTCCAGCTCGATATCGACCTTGTACTCCTGGTCGACAAACACCTGCGGCGTGGCGGTTGGCTGCGCGACCACGCCCGGCAGGAGCTGGCTCGCCAGCGCGCCGGCCTGGTCGGGGAAGGCGAGCGCCGCCGCACCGCCGGCCAGGCCGACCACCAGCAGCAGCACCAGCAGCGCGCACCAGCCCACCGAAAAACCCGCGGCGGCGCGGCGCGGCGGCCGGCGCGCTGATCGGCGCGGGCGCGGCCGGCGGCTGCGGCGCGGGCCTGGCCGGCGCAGCCGCCGGGCGCGGCGGCGCGGCGGCCGGCGCCACCTGCGGCTGCGGCGGCAGCGCCTGCGTGGGTGGTGCGCGGCGCACCTGCGGCTGCGGCGCCGGCAGTGGCCGCAGCGCCGCGCGGAACTCGGCCCCCGACTGGTAGCGATCCTCGGGCTTCATCTGCAGCGCCTTGCCGATCGCGTCGGACGTGCGGCGCGAGACGCTCGGGCGCAGGCCGTAGACCGGCGGGAACGAAAACGGCGGCTCGTCGCGCGGGTCGCGGCCGGTGAGCATGTGGTGCAGCGTCGCGGCCAGCGCGTAGATATCGGAGGTAGGCGCGGCCAGCCCCTGGTACTGCTCGGGCGGCGCGTAGCCGGGCGTGCCGATCTGGGTGCCGCGCTGGGCGCGCTGGAACACCTTGGCGATGCCGAAGTCGATCAGCTTCACGCCGCCGTCGGGCTCGATCATCACATTCGAGGGCTTCATATCGCGGAAGATAATCGGCTCGGGGCGGTGGTTGTGCAGGTAGTTCAGCACATCGCACAGCTGGTCGGCCCAGGCCAGCACCTCGGCCTCGGGCAGCGCGCCGCGCTCGCGGATGATGTCTTCCATATCCTTGCCGCGCACGAAATCCATCGCGAGGTACTGGCGCTCTTCGTCCTTGAAGCTGGCATAGATCCGCGGAATGCGCGGGTGGTTGAGCCGCTTGAGCAGCTGGGCTTCTTCGTTGAAGCGCTCGATCGCCTCGGCCTCTTCCTTCGGGTCGGTGAAGCGGTCGAGCATCTCCTTCACCGCGTACACCTTGCCGTCGTCGCCGAGCGTCTCGTACACCGCACCCTGGCCGCCCTCTTTGATCACGCGGGTAATGTAGTAGCGCGGGCCGGGGTTGTTGAGCACAATATCCTGGCCGCAGTGCTGGCAAAAGTTGGCCCTGCGGAGATTCGGCTTATGACAGTTGGGGCAGAGGATCTGCTGAGCCTCGGCCATTGCGTTCCTCGCGGGCGGCGGCATCACGCTCGCCATAGCATTCTCCTGCGGTAGCGTAGCATATGGCCGCTGAATCGGCAAGCCGCGCCTATGCTGCGACAAGGCTGCTGCGACGTCGGGTTCCCTGCCCCTGCCAGGCGCGCGGGCGAGCGGCGGGGCCGAACGACGTTGCACCAGCTTTTAGTGCGAATCGTCGCATGAATCTACGCTTGGCGCGGGCGCGATGTTGCAGCGCGCCGGCCGACGGGAACGAATGTTGCTATGCGAACGCTACCAGGCGCGCCGCCATATCTTGCGAAGGCGAAAAACGAGCTGCCGCGTTGTTTCCAGGCGTTTGCCAGGCCATGCCAGTTGCGCGCGGGCCGCCTTCGATGATACACTAGCGCAGAGCCGGCCGCAGCGCCACAGCCGCCGTTCCGTTTGCGCCACGCCGATACACCGGCCGGCACAGGAGCACAATGACATCACTCTCGAAAAATATACAGGGCCTGCTGGGCCGTCGCAAGATGCTGACCGACCGCCAGGAGGCGCTGCTCGAGCACGAGCGCCGGGCGCTCGCGGCGCTGCGCGACGCGCTGGCGCGCTTCGGCGCCGACGTGACCCCCGCCGACAGCCGCACGCTCGACGACACCATCGCGCACCTCGACGAGCTGTTTCTGCTGGTGATCGCCGGCGAGTTCAACTCCGGCAAGTCGAGCTTTATCAACGCGCTGCTGGGCGACAAGATCGTGGCCGAGGGCGTGACGCCCACCACCGACCGGATCACGCTGCTGCGCTACGGCGCCGAGCCGGCCGAGCGGCCGATCGAAGAGTTTCTGCTCGAGCGCAGCTTCCCCGCCGACGTGCTCAAGCGCCTGACGATCGTCGATACGCCTGGCACCAACGCGATCATCCGCCGCCACGAAGAGCTGACGCGCGAGTTCATCCCGCGATCCGACCTGGTGCTGTTCGTCACCTCGGCCGACCGGCCGTTCACCGAGAGCGAGCGCGCGTTTCTGGCGGCCATCCAGGAGTGGGGCAAGAAGATCGTGATCGTGCTGAACAAAGCCGACCTGCTCGAGGCCCACGAGGTCGAGACGGTGGTGACGTTTATCCGCGAGAACGCGCGCGGGCTGCTGGGCTTCACCCCCGAGATCTTCCCGGTGTCGGCGCGGCTGGCCCAGCGCGCGCGCGCCGGTGCCGGCGACGAAGCCTGGCAGGCCAGCCGCTTCGAGGCGGTCGAGCGCTACATCCTCGAAACGCTCGACGAAGAGCAGCGCGTGCGCCTCAAGCTGCTCTCGCCGCTGGGCGTGGCCAGCCACCTGAACGACAAATACCTCGCGGCGGCCGAGACGCGGCTGGCCACGCTGCAAGAGGACTTCAGCACGCTCGACAATATCGACCGCCAGCTCGAGCTGTTCCAGGCCGACCTGGGCGAAGACTTTAAGTTCCACCTGGTGGAAGTGCAGAACGTGCTGAACGAGTTCGAGCTGCGCGGCATGCAGTTCTTCGACGAAAGCATCCGCCTGGGCAACATCTTCCGCCTGATGCGCAGCGAGCAGCTGCGCGAGGATTTCGAGAAGCAGGTGGTGGTGGATGTGCCGCAGCAGATCGAGGGCAAGGTTCACGGCCTGATCGACTGGATGATCGACAAAAACCTGCGGCTGTGGCAGTCGGTGATGGACTACCTGCGCCGCGAGCGGCTGCCGCAGCACCGCGCCGGCCTGATCGGCGATATCGGCGGCTCGTTCGACTACAACCGCGGCGCGCTGATCGAGTCGGTGGCGCGCAAGGCCCAGCAGGTAGTGGCCAGCTACGACCGCGAGGCCGAAGCCCAGATGCTGATGGACGATGTGCGCGGCGCGATCGCCGCAACCGCGCTAGCCGAGGCTGGCGCGGTGGGCCTCGGCGCGCTGCTGATCGCGATCTTCCACACCGCCGCGCTCGATTTCACCGGGCTGCTGGCGGCCGGGCTGGTGGCCGGCGTGGGCCTGTTCATCCTGCCGGCCAAGCGCCGCCAGGTGAAGAAAGAGTTCCACAACAAGCTGCTCGACCTGCGCGACCAGCTTGTGGATACCATGCGCCGGCAGTTTGGCGCCGAGCTCGACCAGATGCTCACGCGCATTCGCGAGGCGATCGGGCCATACACGCGCTTCATCCGCTCGCAGCGCGAGCTGCTGCTGAATGTCCAGCGCGAGCTTTCGGATGTCGACGTGGAGCTAGGCCGCCTGAAGGCCGAGATCGGGCAATGAGGCGCCGAGCAATGAGGGGCGCTGCCCCTCATTGCCGCTAGCGAGGGGGCGAGCATGCAGCCGAACGGCATCATCACGCTGACGACCGACTTCGGCGCGACCGACAGCTACGTCGGCTCGATGAAGGGCGTGATCCTGAGCATTGCGCCGCAGGCCCGGCTGATCGACATCACCCACGAGATCGGCCCGCAGGATACCCACCAGGCCGCGTATGTCGTCCAGACCTTCTACAGCTACTTCCCGCCCGGCACCATCCACTTGGTGATCGTCGACCCCGGCGTTGGCAGCACGCGCCGCGCGATCGCGCTCGGCACGCCCGAGGCGATCTTCGTGGCGCCCGACAACGGCGTGCTGACGTATGTGTGGCGCGACGCGCTCGACCGCTTCGGCGCGGGTGCGTGCCAGGTGCACGAGCTGGCCGAGCCGCGCTTCTGGCTGGCGAATATCAGCAATACCTTTCATGGCCGCGACCTGTTCGCGCCGACGGTGGCGCACCTGGCCGGCGGCGTGCCGATCCAGGCGCTCGGCCCGCGCCTGGCCGGGCTCACCGAGGCCGACCTCGAGCAGCCGAGCCAGAGCCGCAATGGCGGGCTGGCCGGGCGGATCATCCACGTCGATCATTTCGGCAACTGCATCACCAACATCACCCCGGCGCACCTCGAGCAGGCCGGCCTGAGCGAGCGGCTGGTCGTGCGGATCATCGACCAGCGCATCGCCGGCCTGGGGCGCACCTTCGCCGACGCGCCGGTTGGCGCGCTGATCGCGCTGATCGGCAGCAACAACCGGCTCGAGCTGGCGGTGCGCAACGGCAGCGCGGCGCAAACACTGGGCGTTGGCATCGGCGATACTGTGCGCGTCGACCCGGCGGCTAGCTAGCGGTCGGGCGCGGCTGCCGGCAAGGCGGAGCTGCGGCGGCGGGCATGCCACTCGGCCGCCTGCACCAGCACAATCGTCAGCGCCAGCCAGATCGCGCCGGCTAAAAACCCGCCGATCACGTCGGTCGGGTAGTGCACGCCAAAATACACCCGCGATGTGCCGACGCCCAGCACCAGCAGCGCGGCCGCCAGCCCAAGCGCCAGGCGGCTGCCGCGCTTGTGCAGCAGCTGCATGCCGATATAGGCCAGCATGCCGTAGCAGGCGATCGAGCCCATGGAGTGGCCGCTGGGGAAGCTGTAGCTGGTGAGGTGCAGCGGCCCATCGAACAGATCGGGCCGCACGCGCTGAAAGATCGCCTTGAGCAGCTGGTTCAGCAGGCCGGCGCCACCCCCGGCCAGCGCCAGCCCAAACGCGTCGATCCAGCGCCGCAGACGCAGCAGCGCCGCGCCAACAAATACCAGCAGCGGCGCAAGCACCGCTACGTCGCCCAGCGTGGTGAACAGCAGCATCAGCTGGTTCAGCGCCGGGCTCCAGTAGCCGTGCAGCAGCGTAATCAGGCCATCGTCGAAGCGCACGAACTGGTCGGCGAGCACGCCGCGCGCCAGCCAGCCGAAGCCAAGCGTGGCCAGCAGGCAGAACAGCGCGCCAAGCAGCAGGTAGGTGCCAAATGTGCCGAACGGCAGCAGCCGGTGGGCTTGCTCGGGCGCGCCCGGCTGCGGTGCTACGTGTGTCTCGCTCATAGGGTTGCCCTAAGTTTACAGGCCCGCGCCAGCCACCAGCGGCGCCGCACGCGCGGGCGGCGTGCAGGCCAGCATGAGGGCACATACGCGCTCTTGCTGGCGGTATAATACCAAATTCGCTTGATTACCAACACTTTGGTGGGGGTTTGGGGGCGGCAGAGCCGCCCCCTAATTTCTTTTGGCACGACGTGGCGAAGCCACGTCGTGCAACACAATCTCTAGGTGATCAAGCGAACAACGTATAAGCACGCACTATGCCAGCGCCAGCCGCAGCAAGGCCGGCGCGCGAAGCTGCTATAATTCGCGGCAGATTCGGCCTGCACAGCCTGGGGAGGCGCTATGTCAGAGGTGATCACCAGCATCGGCGAGATCCTGATCGACTTCTTGCCAATTGTTGAGAATGGCGCGACGGTAGGCTTTCGGATGCACGTGGGCGGGTCGCCATACAATGTGGCGATGGGAGTGGCGCGGCTGGGCCAGCCGGTGGCCTTTGCCGGCAAGATCGCCACCGATTTCTTTGGCCGTTTTATGCGCGACCACGTCGAGCGCGAGGGCATTGATACGCGCTTCCTGGTGAACGCCGACGCGCTCACTACGCTGGCGTTCGTGGCCTACGAGCACGGCGAGCCGGCCTACTCGTTCTATGGCGAGGGCGCGGCCGACACGCTGGTGAAGCCCGAAGATCTGCCCGAGGCGCTGTTCGACGACACGCGCATCCTGCACTTCGGCTCGATCAGCTTGCTGCGCGGCAGCACGCCAGCGGCGGTGGAGTACGCGGCCAGGCGCCTGAAGGGCCAGGCGCTGCTCTCGTTCGACCCGAACCTGCGGCCGGGGCTGGTGCGCGACGAGGCGGCCTACCGCGCGCTGCTCGAGCGGCTGTTCCGCCAGGCCGACCTGGTGAAGATCAGCTCGGCCGACCTGGCCTGGCTGATGCCGGGTGTGCCGCTGCCCGAGGCTGCCGCTGCGCTGCGCGCCTACGGCCCGGCGCTGGTGGTGGTGACGCGCGGCGGCGAGGGCGCGCTGGCGCTGCGCGCGGGCGACAACCAGGCCTATACCACGCCGGGTGTGCCGGTCGACGTGATCGACACCATCGGTGCAGGCGACTCGTTCAATGGCGGGCTGCTGGCGGCGCTGTACGAGCGCGGCGCCACCTCGCGCCCGGCGCTCGAGGCGCTTTCAGGCGCGCAGGTCGTCGAGTGCCTGCGCTTTGCCGCTACCGTCGCGGCGATCACCTGCTCGCGCGCGGGCGCCGACCCGCCCACCCGCGCCGAGGTGCAGGTGTAGCGGGATTATGCCTGCGCCCGCCACCACTCGCACTGGTTGCGCCCGGCTTGCGCCATGGTGCTCGTGAGCCCTTGTAGCTCTTTGCAGCGCGTTTCGTTGCGGAAAGCGCAATTATTGCAGCAGTGCACCGGCGCGTGGCACTGCCAGCAGAACGCGGCCACGCTGTACACCGACGCGCCGCACTGGTAGCAGGCCAGCTCGTCGACTTCGTCGGCGCTACGTGGCGGTGGCGGAACCCACTCGCCAGCCGGCGCGCTGGCCTGGCGCGCGCGCAGCAGCTCGAGGCCCTGGCGCGCGGCGGTGTTGCCGGGGTTCAGCGCCAGCACATTTTCGAGCGCCACCTGCTGGTCGGCCGGGTCGTCGACGGCGCCGCTAAGCCATAGCCATGCCAGCTCGTTGGCCTCGTCGCGCTCGATCACCCGCATCAGTAGCCCTTGCGCGTCGGCGCGGCGGCCCTCGCGTACTGCCACGGCGCCGTCGTAGAGCAATCGGGCGAGATCGTCGCTCATATCCCCTCCGGAAATGGCGCGAGCTGAAAGGCGAGCAGGTTGTGCACCAAAGGCAAGGCCGTGCAGGTGCACACCTGCGGGCGTTCAACCCGGCAAAGTTGCTGAACCGGCCGCGCGCAGCGCCGCGATCAGATCTTGCTCCTGGTCTTCGAGCACGCTGCGCATATCGAGCAGCAGCCGGCCTTCGGCGATGCGGCCCACCACCGGCGGGCGGCCCTGGCGCAGCCGCTGGGCCAGCGCGTCGGGCGGGCCAGGCGGCGCCACGGCAAAGCTCGGCAGCGTCGCGCCAGGCAGCGAGCCACCGCCCACCGCGCTCGCGCACGCCACCACCTCGGCGCCAACTGCCGCCGCCACGCGCTCGGCGCGCGCGCGCAGCGCGGCCGGGCTGGCCGCGATCATCCGCCACACCGGGATCTCCTCGGCCGCCCGGCCGCGCGCGTAGGCCAGCAGCGTCGCCTCCAGCCCGGCCAGCGTGGTTTTATCGACGCGCAGGGCGCGCGCCAGCGGGTGCTTGCGCAGCTGGCCGACAAGCGCTGCCCGCCCGACGATCAGGCCGGCCTGCGGCCCACCCAGCAGCTTGTCGCCGCTGAACGTCACCAGGTCGGCGCCGGCGGCCACGCTTTCCTGCACCGTCGGCTCGGGCGCCAGGCCGTAGGGCGCGGTCGGCAGCAGCGTGCCGCTGCCCAGGTCGTCGAGCAGGGGCACCCCGCGCGCGCGCGCCAGCTCGGCCAGATCGGCCAGCGCGGCCTCGTGCACAAAGCCCACCAGCCGGAAGTTGCTCGTGTGCACGCGCAGCAGCAGCGCGCTGCGCTCGCCAATCGCCGCGGCGTAATCGTGGGCGTAGGTGCGGTTGGTGGTGCCCACCTCCACCAGCGCCGCGCCGCTCTGGCGCAGCACATCGGGGATGCGAAAGCCGCCGCCGATCTCGACAGCCTGGCCGCGCGAGACGATCACCTCGCGGCCGGCGGCCAGGGCGCTCAGCGCCAGCACGATCGCGGCGGCGTTGTTGTTCACGGCCAGCGCGGCCTCGGCCCCGGTGAGCCGGCACAGCAGCCCGGCAAGGTGGTCGTAGCGCGAGCCGCGCGCGCCGGCCGCGAGGTCGTACTCGAGGTTCGAGTAGCCCTGGCCGACCTCGCGCATGGCTTGCAGCGCGGCCTGGCTGAGCGGCGCGCGCCCGAGGTTGGTTTGGATGATCACGCCGGTGGCGTTGATCAGCGGCAGCAGCGCGGGGCGCGTGGCCGCGCGCGCGCGCGCCACCACCGCCTCGGCCAGCGCCGGCAGCGCGGGGGCCGCCGCGCCCGCCCCGATCAGCGACCGGGCAGCCGCAAGCTCGGCGCGCGCCAGCTGCACCACCACGTCGCGCGCCGGCGCGTCGCCATCCAGCCGGGCGAGCGCGGCTTCGGCCAGCGCGTCGACGCCCGGCAAATTACGGTAGGCAGAGGTCACGGCGGCTCCAGCAGCTTACGGGCGCTTGTCCGGCCGTATTGTACCATCTCTGCCCGCCCGGTGCAGCGGCACGGGATGTGCTGCCAGCTGGCGCGTGCCCAACGGGCATCGCGCTGGCGGCAATGCTACGCTGCAGCAGGCGCGCTCGCCCAATCGCATAGCGCGCACGGAAGGAGAAAACCCATGCCTCGAAACCGTTGGTTCGTCGCCCTCGCCAGCCTGGCGTTCGTCGCCACGCTCACGCTTATGGGCGCGGCCATGCGCCCGACCGCATCGGCCAGCCCGGCGGCGCAGCTCGAAACGCCCACCGCCACGATCAGCGAGACCGCGACATTCACGCCCACCGAGACGCTCGTGCCGACCGAGACCGTCACGCCCACGGCGACGCCATTCGACATCACGCCAACCACCACGGCGACGCCATTCGACATCACGCCAACCACCACGGCCACCGCCACGCCCGGCGGCGCGGCTACGCGGCGCTTCTGGAGCTACACCGCCGCGTTCTCCTGCGGCGACCAGTCGAGCCCGATCTCGGGCACGCTCGGGCTGGCGCCCGGCCGCTACGCCACCACGATCAGCATTCACAACCCATACTACCGCGGCCAGCTGTCGGTGTACCGGCAGGCGCTGCTGCTGGTGAGCGGGGGCCAGGCGGTGGGCCGCGCGCCGGCGCAGGCGCAGGCGCAGGTGTTCAGCGGGCCGGTGAACCTGAGCGACGGCAGCGCCACGCTCGAAGACTGCGCCAGCATCTGGGCGCTGGCGAACCCCGGCGTCACGCCGCCCGCGCCCATGCCGCTGATGACCGGCTACCTGGCGATCGTCAGCCCGCGCGAGCTCGACGTGGTGAGCACGCTGACGAGCGCGCCGGCCGACGACGCCCAGACGCTCGGCGCGCCGGCCGTGAGCATGCTCAGCGTGCCGGGCAAGCGCGCGACGCTGCCGGCAAGCGCGCTCCCTGGCGGCGTTTTCCCGCCCGACGACCAGTTTGTCGAGGATGCGCAGCCGGCGCAGTAGCCGGCAGAGGCGCAGAGAGCGCGAGCGGGCAACCGCTCGCGCTCTCTTGCCAAGCACCGCCGCTAGCCGCGCGGCACCAGAAACAAAAACGTCACAATATTCGCGGCGAACACCACGCGCATGCGGTACGACACCGCGCGAATGCGCTCGGGGCTGTGGTCGCGCCAGAGCGCGCGTGCCGCCAGGCCGATCGGCAGCAGCGAGGTGAGCAGCAGGCAGGCCAGGTAGAACGCCGGGTAGGCCACGTACCACACCGCCGAAGCCAGCAGCAGCAGCGCCAGCAGCGCCAGCCCCAGGCACAGCCCCAGCACCGGCCGCGCGCCCAGCAGCATCGCCAGCGTCACGCGGCCGCCGACACGGTCGCCCGCCACATCCCCAGCAGTCCCTAGCAGCTCGCGCGCCAGAATAAACGTAAACGAGCTGGCGAACGGCACGATCGGGAACACGCCATCCCGAGCGACACAATAGCCGGCCGAGAGCGTCAGCGCGCACAGCAGCGCCACGAGCGCATTCCCCAGCAGCGGCACCCGGCGCGCCCACAGGTTATACAGCGCCGAGCCCGCCAGCGCGCCAAGCGTCAGCAGCAGCATCCGCGGCCCGGCCAGCGCGCCCAACGCTACGCTCAGCAGGCACAGCAGCGCCACCAGCCACTTGGCCTGGGCCAGGCCGATCCGCCCCGAGGGGATCGGGCGGCGCGGCGCGTTCACCCGGTCGACCGGCTCGTCGACAATGTCGTTGAAGGCGTTGGCAAAGCCGATCGCGCAGGCCACGGTGAGCGCGGCCAGCAGCGCCTCGGGCTGAAACGGCTCGAAGCGCCGGATCGCGAGCCAGTAGCCCTCCAGCGCCATTGCGAACACAATCGCGCACAGTGTGAAGCGCGTGATCTCCAGGTACGGTCGCACAGGCATCCTCGCAAGCGCATTGCTGATAATCCGATGAGACGATTTTGCTGGCTGGCGCCACCTATGTCATAATAGCGTACCCGCAACGTTTTTGCTATAGACAGGCTCGGCCACCAGCAACACCGCCAGCGCCCACCCCACGAGGCCTGCATATTCGCCGCCTGCGAGGTTCGAAAGCTATGGAAACGCTCGCTGCATACCTGCCCCCGGATCGGCAGCTGGCCCTGGCGTCGGGCGCGCATCTGGCCGATCGCGCCAGCGGCGCCGCGCTGTTTGCCGATATCTCGGGCTTCACCCCGCTCACCTCGGCGCTGGCGCGCGAGCTTGGCCCGCAGCGCGGCGCCGAAGAGCTGACGCGCCAGCTCAACTTTGTCTACGGCGCGCTGATCGCCGAAGTCGAGCGCTACGGCGGCAGCGTGATCTCGTTCAGCGGCGACGCGATCACCTGCTGGTTTGATGAAAGCTTCGAGCTCGCTGCTTTGAGCGCCGAGCCGGATGCCGCCGATGCGCAGAACGCGAAGCGCAAGGCGCAAACATCGGCCGCGCTGCGCGCCGCCGCCTGCGCCCTGGCGATGCAGGCGGCCATGCGCCAGTTCGCGGCGCTGGCCACGCCGGGCGGCGCCAGCTTCGCCATCCAGATCAAGATCGCGATCAGCTCGGGCACCTGCCGCCGCTTCCTGGTGGGCAACCGGCACATCCAGCTGATCGATGTGCTGGCCGGGTCGATCCTCGACCGGATCTCGGCGGCGCAGCAGCACGCGCTCCCCGGCGACGTGCTGATCGGCGCCGACGAGGCGCGCGTGCTGGGCGCGGCCCTGCGCCTGCGCGGCTGGCGCCCCGGCGCCGACAGCCGCGAGTTCGCCGTGGTGGCCAGCCTGGCGCAGCCGGTGGCGCCGCAGCCCTGGCCGGCGCTGCCCGCGCTCGGCCCCGAGGCGGCGCGCGAGTGGCTGCTGCCGCCGGTCTACCAGCGCCTGCGCCGTGGCGAGGGCCAGTTCCTGGCCGAGCTGCGCGCCACAACCGCGCTGTTCCTTACCTTCAGCGGCGTGAACTACGACCACGACCCCGACGCCGGCGCCCGGCTCGACGCGTTTGTGAGCTGGGCGCAGGCGCGCCTGGCCCAGTACGAGGGCCACCTGCTGCAGCTGACGGTTGGCGACAAGGGTAGCTACCTGTACGCCTCGTTTGGCGCGCCGACCGCCCACGAAGACGATCCCGCCCGCGCGATCGCCGCCGCGCTGGCGCTGCTGGCCACGCCGCCCGAGCTGAGCTTCATCCACGACATACGCGTGGGCATCAGCCAGGGCCAGATGCACGCCGGCGCGTATGGCGGCCCAACCCGCCGCACCTACGGCGTGCTCGGCAACGATGTGAATGTCGCCGCGCGGCTGATGACCTTCGCCCGCCCAGGCCAGATCCTCGCCACCCAGCGCGCCGCGCTCGCGGCCGCGCAGCTATACGAGTTCGACGACCTCGGCGCGGTGACGCTCAAAGGCCACCCCGAGGCGATCCAGGTGTACGCCGTGGTCGGCCGCCGCCCCGAGCGCCCCGATGCCCAGCTCAAGGGCCGGGCGCTCACCGCCATGGTCGGCCGCGCCGATGAGCGCGCGCGCCTGGCCGATCGGCTGCACGCCGCCCTGGCCGGCCTCGGCGGCACGCTGCTGATCGAGGGCGAGGCTGGCATCGGCAAATCGCGCCTGGCCGCCGACCTGGCCGAGCATGCTGCGGCGCTTGGCATCACCGTGCTCCACGGCGCCGGCGAGTCGATCGAGGCAGCTACGCCCTACTACGCCTGGCGCCCGATCTACCGCCAGCTGTTCGGCCTCGACGACAGCGCCGACGCGGCCACAGCGCTGGCGCATGTGCGCGCGCGCCTGCCCGACGCATCCGCGCTGAACGAGCGCCTGCCGCTGCTGAACGCAGTGCTGCCGCTGGCGCTGCCCGATAGCGCCCTGACCAGCCAGATGAGCGGCGAGGTGCGGATCGCCAACACCCAGGAGCTGCTGATCGGCATCCTGGCCCGCGCGCCACGCGCCACCGCCGCGCTGCTGGTGGTGCTCGAAGACGCCCACTGGATCGACTCGGCCTCGTGGGCGCTGGCGCTGCAGGCCCAGCGCGACCTGCCCGATATGCTGCTGGTGCTCACCAGCCGCCCGCTCGAGCTTGGCCCCGGCTCGGCCGCGCCCGAAGGCTACCGCCGGCTCATGGCCGCGCCCGCCGCCGAGCGCCTCCTGCTCGGCGCGCTCGGCGCCGGCGAGACCATTGCGCTCGTGTGCCAGCGCCTCGGCGTGGCCAGCATCCCGCACCAGGTCGCCGAGCTCATCCGCCAGCGCGCCGAGGGCCACCCGTTCTTCAGCGAAGAGCTGGCCTTCGCGCTGCGCGACGCCGGCCTGATCCGCGTCAGCGGCGGCCAGTGCTCGCTCGCGCCCGAGGCCGGCGACCTGCGCGCGCTCGACTTCCCCCAGACGATCCAGGGCGTGATCACCAGCCGCATCGACCGGCTGCCGCTCTCGCAGCAGCTGACGCTGAAGGTCGCCAGCGTGATCGGCCGGATCTTTCTGCAGCGCACGCTCCAGAGCGTCCACCCGATCGAGAGCGACCGGCCATACCTGCACGATTACCTCAGTGCGCTTGAGCGCCTCGACATCACCCCGCTCGAGCGGCCCGAGCCCGACCTGGCGTATATCTTCAAGCACGCGATCATCCAGGATGTCGCCTACAACATGCTGCTGTTCGCACAGCGCTGGGAGCTGCACCGCCATATCGCCGAGTGGTACGAGCAAACCTACGCCGACGATCTGGCGCCCTACTACCCGCTGCTGGCGCACCACTGGCTGAGCGCCGTCGAGTCGCGCCAGGCCGACGTGGCGCTGGTGCTGAAGGCGATCGACTACCTGGAAAAGGCCGGCGAGCACGCCCTGCGCAGCTACGCCAACCAGGAGGCCATCCGCTTTTTCGGCCAGGCGCTCGAGCTCGCTCAGTCGCTGCCGCAGGCGCCCGAGGCGCCGCGGATCGAGCAGCTGCGCCTGGCGCACTGGGCGCGCCAGCTCGGCGAGGCCTATAAGAATATCGGCATGCTGGCCGAGAGCCGCGAGCAGCTCGAGCGCGCGCTGAGCATTCTCGGCCGGCCGCTGCCGACAAACGCACGCGCCCAGGTCGCCGGCATGCTCGCGGCCATGCTGCGCCAGGCCGGGCGGCGCGTTCGCCTGGGCGGCGTGGGCCACCCCGACGCCGCGACGCGCGCGGTCGAGCTCGAAGCCTCGCATGTTTACCTGACGCTGTCTTCGCTGTATTATGTGCTGAACGAGATTGGTCTGGTGCTGTATACGCTGCTGCAGGCGGTGAACCTGGCCGAGCGCGCCGGCCCTTCGCCCGAGCTGGCCGAGGCGTATTCGGGCATGGCCGTGGTGGCCGGCCTCATCCCGCTGCACAACACTGCCGAAACCTACGCGCGCCTGGCCGAAGCCACAGCCCACCAGCTCGACCGGCTGACCACCTCGGCGTTTGTGTTCACGCGCGTGAGCCTGTACCGCGGCGGGGTGGGCCAGTGGGAGAGCGTGATCCGCGATTGCCGCCAGGCAATCGCCATCGCCGAGCGCCTTGGCGACCAGGCGCTGTGGGGCGAGGCGGTGGCGATCATGCGCGGCAGCACCGGCTTCACCGGCAACCTTGTCGCGAGCGATCAGCTGGCCGGCGAGCTGTACGATACGGCCCGGCGCAACAGCCACCAGCTGCACGAGGTCTGGGGCCTGAGCCAGCTGGCGTCGAGCAAGCTGCTGCTCGGGCAGATCGACCAGGCGTTCGAGATGGCCACGCAGTGCCTGGCGCGGATCGACGCGACCGGCGTGGCCGATGAGCTGAACCGCATCACGGCCTATGGCGTGATGGCCACGGCGCAGCTGTGGCGCGGCAACCACGCCGAAGCGCGCCAGCTGGCCGACGTGACGGCGAGGCTGCTGCCGGCCTCGGGGCGCACCAGCTACGCGGTGTTTGAAAGCTACATGAGTGTGGCCGAAGTCTACCTGATGCTGTGGGAGAAAGCGCGGTCGGCCGCGACAGACGATGCCGCGTCGCTGCGCGCGGCGGCGCGCCAGGCATGCCGGGCGCTGTGGCGCTTCGCGCGGATCTACCCGATCGCGCTGCCGCGCGCCTGGATGCACCAGGGCCAATTTCACTGGCTGAACGGCCGGCCGGAGCGCGCGCACGCGGCCTGGCACACCAGCGCCGACCTAGCCCGCCGCATGCAGATGCGCTACCACCAGGGCCTGGCGCACTTCGAGATCGGCCGCCACCTGCCGGCCGATCTGCCCGAGCAGCGCGCGCAGCTGCACCGCGCCCGCGAGCTGTTCGAGCAGACAGGCGGCGCCCACGCGCTCGCCGAGGTGCGCGCGCTGCTCGCATAAATGCCGCGCGCCACCGGCAGCTGTCTCAGAAAGGTGGCCTGGAGAAGCTTCGACGACCAAGCCCCAGGCCCGAGCAATAAGTGTTTACGACTTCCGCCGTTGGCGGGCTCAGCCTTCGGCAGAGCGGCACCTGATTCTCTAGAGGTGTGCGATTTTTCCGCGCTCCGCGCGGAAAAATCGCACACAGCTGCCGTTGGCAAAAGCGCCCGATTGCGGGAGCCGAACAAGGCAATTGCGTAGATCCTAATGTTAACAGGAGCCGTGCCCATGCCCTCACCGAGCTTCGTGATCTTTGAGATCGGCCTGTACGTGCTGGCGGTGCTCTGCCTGATCCACGCCTGGCGGCGCGGCCTGCACCTGGTGCTCGGCATCGTGGCCGGCTGCATCCACGGCTTCGTCACCGAAAATGTGGCGATCACCCGGCTGCACGAATACTACTACAACCGTTTCCTGATCATGCTGTGCAGCAACCCTGGCGGCTGGGGCGTGGCGGTGAAGTGCGTCGCGCCGAACGGCTGCGTGCCGCTGGTGGTGCCGCTGCTCGAGGGCGTGCTGATCTACGCCGCCATGAGCACCACCGACCAGCTCAACCTTTCGTGGCGGCTGCGCCCGCTGCTCGACGGCCTGCTGGCCATGACGATCGACTTCGCGCTCGATCCGGTGGTGAGCATTGGCACGAAGTGCCTCACGGCCGACCTGCCGCAGCTGAATCTGCACGGCCTGGGCTTCTGGATCTGGCAGGTGCGGCCGCCGCAAGAGGCTACGCTGGGTGTGAACCTGAACAACTTCGCCGGCTGGTTCCTCGGCACCGCTGTGTTCTCGTTCGTGCTGCGCGCCTGCCGCCGCTGGATTCAGCCGCGCTGGCCGGGCCTGGCAGGCAAGCTGGCCGCGGCGCTGGCCGCGGTGGTGGCCACCCAGCTGGTGCTATTCGTCGTGGTCGAGATCTACACCCTGCTGGTCAACTTGCTGTTCGGCCAGCAGTGGATCGTGTTTTCGATCATGATCGCTGCGGCGGTGCTGGTGCTGCTGCGCGGCGCGGCGGCCCTGCGCCACGACAGCCCGATCGACTGGACATTGCTGGCGGTGCCGGGCTTTCTGATGCTGTTCACGCTCGGCGCGCTGCTGCTGAGCGGCCTGTACCAGCTGCGGCCGCTGCTGCTGGCGCTGTGGCTGGTGCTGTTCGTCATCGCCGGCATAGGCTTCACGCTGCCCTACTGGCAGCGCTCGGCCGCGCGCCAGTCGAGCGGCAGCCCGGCCTGATCTGAGAAGTTGTTTGAAAAGGGTGGTTTGGAGGGACTTCGTCCCTCCAAGTATCCACTTTTCTGGCGGGTGGCGGCCACATTCGTGGCCGCCACCCGCCAGAAGGGAGTGCGAGGGGCATAGCCCCTCGCGCACCCCCTTTTCAAACAGGCTCTGAAAACCACACCGGAGGCATCCATGGCCGAGTTGGCGAGCCCGCCCGCCCGCATCTGGCGCGCCATGCTGCAATTTCAGCTATTCATCCGCTTCCCGGCATTTGGCTTCACGGTCATCCTGCCATTCCTTGGCGCCGCCTCGGCCGCGCCGCGCCTGGCGCCCGCGCAGCTGGCCGGCTTGCTGGCGCTGGCGCTGGCGTTCCACAGCTTTAGCTACGTCGAGAACGATGTGATCGACCTGCCGCTCGATCGCCGGCAGCCGCTGCGCCAGGCCGACCCGCTGGTGCGCGGGGCGATCAGCCCTGCCGTGGCGCTGGCGTTCGCGCTGGCACAGGTGCCGCTGGCGCTGGCGCTGACGTTCTGGCTGGGCGCGCCGGCTACGGCCTACCTCGCGCTGGCGGCCGGCTTCGCGCTGATGACGGTGTACAACCTGTGGGGCAAGCGCGTGGCTCTGCCGGTGTCCACCGACATGGCCCAGGGGCTGGCCTGGGCCGCGCTGGCGCTGTATGGCGCGATCGTCGCGGCCGGCGCGCCCACCGGCCTGACATTCCTGCTGAGCGCGTATGTGGTGCTGTATGTGATGCTGATCAACTCCATCCACGGCAGCCTGCGCGACCTCGCCAACGACTTCGCCTGCGGCAAGCGCTCGACGGCGATCTTGCTGGGCGCGCGGCCGCTCGGCGCAACCCAGCTGCACATCCCGGCGCGGCTGCGCTTCTACGCCTTCGCGCTTCAGTACGCGCTGATCGGCCTGCTGGCCTGGCCGCTGCTGCGCAACGACCTCGGGTACGGCGCGCTAGCCTGGGCCGCCACCGCGCTGGCGCTGGCGCTGCTGGCGGCGCGCTGCCTGCAGCTGCTGGCGGCTATGCTGGCCGACGGCGTTGCCCAGGCCGATCTGATCGCGCCGGCACAGTCGCACGTGTTTCTGTCGCTGGCCATGCTGGTGGCGCTGTTCGTGGCTGCGCTGACGCCTGGCGCGCTGGCGCTGCTGCTGGCGGCCTGCATCGCCCCGCTGCTGCCCACGCAGTGGTGGGCGCGCCAGATGCGCAAGCTCGCGGCGCTGCCCCGGCGGCGCCCATGATGCGCTCGCTCGCCGCCGCGTACGAGGTGTTTCTCGCGCTGCAGCGCTTCATCCGGCTGCCGGCTTTCGGCTTCAGCGCGCTGCTCGCGCTGCTCGGCGCGGCCAGTGTCGCGCCCGGCTTGCCGGCCTGGCGGCTGTGGGGGCTGCTCGGCGCGACGCTGGCGTTCCACCAGTTCGGCTATGTGCTGAACGACGTGATCGACCTGCCGATCGACCGGCTGCATCCCGGCCGCGCCGGCTACCCGCTGGTGCGCGGCTGGCTGAAACCCTGGCATGCGCTGGCCTACGCGCTGGCGCAGATCCCGCTGGCCTTCGCCATCTCGGCCTGGCTCGGCGCGGGGGTGTGGGCCTACGCCGCGCTCGCGGCCGCGTTTCTCGGCCTCGGCGTCTACGACATGTGGGGCAAGCGCACGCGCCTGCCGCCGCTCACCGACGCGCTGCAGGGGCTGGGCTGGGCCGCGCTGGCGCTGTATGGCGCGATCGTCGCGGGCGGCGCGCCAGCCAGGCTAAGCTGGATCCTGGCCGCGTGGGTGGTGCTCTACATCGTGCTGGTGAATGGCGTGCACGGCAGCCTGCGCGACCTGGCCAGCGACACGGCGGCGGGCGCGCTCACCACGGCGATCCTGCTGGGCGCGCGGCCGGGCGCGCGCGCGCCGCTCCGGCTGCTCGGCTACACCGCCGCGCTGCAGGCCGCGCTGGCCGCGCTGGCGCTCTGGCCGCTGCTCGGCGGCAGCTTCGGCTATGCCGGTGGGGAATGGGCCGGGGTATTCGCCGCCACGCTGGCGATCCAGGCGGCCTGCGCGTGGTGCTCGGCGCTGCTGTTCTGGCCGCGCGCGGGCCTGAGCATCGTGGCGCCGGTGATGGGCTACATCATTCTCTCGCTGGTCGGCCTGATCGTCCTGTTCGGGCCATACCTCGCCCCTACGGCGCGCGCGTTCGTGCTCGCGAGCTACTTCGGCCCACTGGTAGTGCACGACTCGTTCTACCGCGTGGTTGGCTGGCTCTGGCGCCGCTGCCGGCCCGCGCTCGTCAGCGCAGCGTCTCGGTGAGCGTGGCTACCTCTAGCCCCTGCGCCGCCAGCCGATCAAGCCAGCCCGGCAGGTTCGCCACGGTCTCGGGGCGGCCGTGCATCAGCAGAATGCCGCCGTTGGCGTCGGCCGGGTGCTGAGCGGCCCAGTCGATCCAGCCGGCGATCGCCGGGTCGTCGGCGCTCCAGTGGTAGGCCACATAGCCCTCGCGCGCCACCAGCGCGGCCGTGGCAGCCGTGAAATCGCCGTAGGGGAAGCGGAAGTACGGCCGCGACGAGACGCCGGTGATCTCGTGGATGAGCTTTTCGGTCTGCTCGATCTCGGCTGCGGCGCCGTCGAGGCCGATGCGCGAGAAAAACGGGTGCGTCAGCGAGTGGTTGCTGATCTCGTGGCCGGCCGCCACGATCGCGCGCGCGGCGTCGGGGAAGGCCGTGACCCAGCGGCCGGTGACGAAGAAGGTGCCGTGCAGCCCGCGCTGCCGCAGAATATCGAGTATCTGGAAGAGCGTCTTGTCGTCGATCTCGATGTCGAATGTCAGCGCGATCTTGCGCGCGGCCGGGTTGCCGCGGCGGATCACCAGCCCGCCCGCGCCCGGTTCGGCGGCGTGGTACACCGGGATCACCAGCGGGCGATCGCCGCGCAGCGCCTCGCCATCAACAAAGTTCAGCCGGGCGATCGCCCCAGCCTCACTGCCCATGCGCTCCGCGATGCCCTCGAGCGTGTCGCCGGGCGCGGTGATGTAGGTCGCATAGCTGGCCGGCGCGGCCACTGCCGCGGGCGGCGGCGTCACGGTCGGCTCGGCAGTCGGCGGCGCCGGGGTTACTGTCGGCAGCACGGCCACCACCACCGGCCGAGCCACTGGCAGCGCCGCAGTCGGCACCGCAGTGGCCTCAAACAGGCTGCTGCTCACAAGCGCATTCGCCCGCCCGCCCACCAGCTGCATGCCCGCCAGCGCCAGCCCGCCCGCCAGCGCCAGCCCGCCGCCCAGCATCGCCAGGCGCCGCGCCAGGGCCGGCCGCGGCGCGCGCGGCGTGAACAGCAGCTCGCCGCCGGCGGCGAGTCGCAGCTGCGGCACACCCCAGCCGCGCCCCTCGCCCAGCTCGGCCAGCGCGCGCCGGCCAGCCGTCACCGCCAGGTCGATCGGCTGGCCAGCCGCCAGGTCGGCATAGCACGCCGCCGCGAAATGCGCCGAAAGCCGCGCCGGCAGCGCGCCGCCGAATGCGATCGTGGCAGGAAGCGCGGGCGTGAGCAGCGCCGAGGCCAGCGCCGGCAGCGCCGCGCTGGCCGAGGATCCGTCGCCCTGCGGGCCGGTGAGCGTCACCAGCCGCAGCCGCGCGGCGTCGGCCAGCAGCCCGGCCAGGTCGAACAGATCCATGCCACGGCGCAGCAGCAGGCGCGGCGTGCCGCGCTCGGTGTACGCCACCGGCGCGGCGCAGTGCAGCACGTGCACCGGCCCGTCGATCAGGCCGTGCTCGAGCGTGGCCGGCGTAGCGTCGCCGAGCAGCCGCAGCTCGATCGTACCGGCGCGCACCGCCGGCGCCAGCGCGCGCTCGAGCGCCGCCAGCTGAAGCTCTTCGCCGGGCGCCGCCACCGCCAGCACGCGCAGCGGGCCAGCCAGCGGCTGCGGCCCGGCCGCGGCGACGCTGCGGCTTACGCGCGCCAGGGCGTAGTCGGCGCGCAGCGCCGGCGACCACGCGCGATCCACGCCGACAGTCAGCCACTCCCAGGGCAGCGCGGCCAGCTCGGGCGGCCCGATCTGCAGCTGCAGCTGCATGCGCTTGCCCTCGCGCGCCGCAGTGCGCGCGCTGCGCAGCAGCATGTCGCGCAGCGTCGGGGTGAAGAGCGCGCGGCCAAGCGCGCGCCCAAGCTCGGCCGGGTCGCCAAGCGGCAGCCCGCCTGCCTGGGGCAGACGATCCGCCAGCAGCCGCAGCGGCGTGGGCAGCACCATATCGCTGGTGCTCTCGGCGCGCCCGGCCGCCGCGCGCACCGGGTAGGCATCGCCAAGCGTGCGCGGGCCGATCGCAATATGAAATGCGCTGACGTTCTGGTTCATCGTGGCTATCATAGCATGGAGCGGCATGGCTTTGCAAGGCGCTGTGCGCTTGTTCGAGGGCTCGTGCAACGTCGGCCCTCACCCCCTACCCCTCCCGCCTGCGGGAGAGGGGGATTATTAATTGGCTGTGTGCGCGCGGTCGCCGCCGCGACCGCACCACACAGCCAGATGTGTTTCCCCCCTCCCCTGACAGGGGAGGGGTAGGGGGAGGGGTCGACAGATTTTGCACGAGCCCTGGCGCTTGTTCGAGGGCTCGTGCGACGCCATGCCCTCCCCGCACCCCGCTCTCCCGTGCACGGGAGAATGGGATTTGTGTTGGCATCGTTTCCCGCTCCCCTGGCAACGGCAATACACGCTCCGGTCGTGTACAATAGACGCACGCACACGAGCAGAGCTAGCAGGGAGCAGGAATGTCCAATTATCAGTACCTCGGCAAAGGTCACAAATCGATCGACGGCCTCGAGAAGATCACGGGGCGCGCGCGCTATGTCGCCGACATACGACTGCCCGGCATGCTGCACGCCCGCCCGATCCTCAGCCAGTACGCCCACGCCGAGATCCGCGCGATCGACGCCGACGCGGCCCGCCGCCTGCCCGGCGTGGTGGCGGTGCTTACGGCCACCGACCTGCCGACGCGCGACCGGGCGATCAATTCGCGCCACAGCGCCGTGCTGGCGCGCGAGAAGGTGGTGTTTGTCGGCCAGCCGGTGGCGCTGGTGGTGGCCGAGAGCGAGGCGATCGCCCGCGACGCGGCCGACCTCGTGCGCGTCGAGTACAGCCCGCTCCCGGCGGTCGTCGACGTGGCGCAGGCCATCGCCCCCGGCGCGCCGGTGATCTGGCCGCGCGGCCTGCCCAAAGAGGGCATGGATCTCACCGCCGCGCACGCCGCCGTCGACAAAGACACCGAAGAAAAAGAGCGCGCGCCCTCGAACATCCACGCCGAGAATCACTACGCGCGCGGCGATATCGCCGCCGGCTTCGCCGCCGCCGACGCAGTGGTCGAGCGCACCTACCGCATGCCGATCGTCCACCAGAGCTACCTCGAGCCCAGCGCGGTCGTCGCCGAGCCCGACCCGGTCGGCGGCGGCGTGACGCTGTACGTCAGCACGCAGGGCCAGTTCGGCCTGCGCGACGAGGTGGCGCGCCTGCTGAGCCTGCCCAAGCGCAAGGTGCGCGTGGTGCCCATGACTGTCGGCGGCGGCTTTGGCGCAAAGTACGGCATTATCGAGGCGCTGGTGGCCGCAGCCGCCGTGGCGCTGGGCCAGCCGCTGCGCGTCGTGCTGACGCGCGCCGAAGATTTCCTTACCACCACGCCCGCGCCGGCCGTGCAGGTCGAGCTGAAGACCGGCGCACGCCGCGACGGCACGCTCTGCGCCATCCAGGCCCGCGTCACCTCCGACAACGGCGTGTTCCCGTTCGCAATCGCCGGCCTGGTCGGCATTCTGCTCGGCGGCTACTACAAGTGCGAGAACCTGGCGATCGACTGCTACGAGGTGTTCACCAACAAGCCGCAGGCCGGCGCCTACCGCGCGCCCGGCGCGCCTAACGCCACCTTCGCGATCGAGTCGAACATCGACGAGCTGGCGCGCGCGCTCGGCATCGACCCGCTCGAGTTCCGGCTGCGCAATGCCGCCGAGGGCGGCGACCCGATGGGCAATGGCGATGCCTGGCCCAACATCGGCCTGCGCCAGTGCCTCGAGCGCATGCGCGAGCACCCGCTCTGGCAGGCGCGCGCCGGCGACGCCGCGCCTTCCCCGGACGGCGGCCGCTATGCCGAGGGCGTCGGCCTGGCGGTGGGCGGCTGGCTGTGCGGCATGTCGCCGGCCGCCGCAGTCTGCCGCGCCGACACCGACGGCACCATCCGCATCCACGTCGGCTCGGTCGATATCTCGGGCGTGAACAGCAGCCTGGTGCTGGTGGCCGCCGAGGTGCTGGGCGTGCCGCCCGAGCAGGTCGAGATCCTCCAAGGCGACACCCAGAGCGCGCCGTTCGCCGGGCCGAGCGGCGGCAGCCAGACGACCTACAGCGTCTCGGGGGCGGTGGCCAACGCCGCGCGCGAGGTGCGCCGCAAGCTGCTCGACCTCGCCGCCGACCATTTCGAGGCCGCGATCGGCGATATCGAGATCAAAGACGGCAAGGCCCAGGTGAAGGGCGTCCCCGCCAGCGCGCTGCCGATCGGCCGGCTGGTGGCGATCGGCGAGAGCAAGGCCGGCGGCCCCGGCCCGCTGGTCGGCGAGGGCAACGCCGCCGTCGAGCAGAATGCGCCCGGCTTTGTAGCCCACCTCGCGAGGGTGCGCGTCGACCGCGAGACTGGCCAGGTGACGCCGCTGCAGTACGTGGCCGTGCAGGATGTCGGCTTTGCAATCAACCCGACCATGGTCACCGGCCAGGTGCACGGCGGCGTGGTGCAGGGCCTCGGCTGGGGCCTGCACGAGGCGATGGTCTACGACGAGTATGGCCAGCTCCTCACCGGCAGCTTCATGGACTACGACCTGCCCAAGATCGACGGCGTGCCGGAAATTGAGGCGATCTTCGTCGAGAACCCGGCGCCGCACGGGCCGTTTGGCGCGCGCGGCATCGGCGAGCCGCCGATCACTGCCGGGGCTGCGGCGCTTGCCAACGCCATCCGCGACGCGGTGGGCGCGCGCGTCACCGAGACGCCCATCCGGGCCGAGTCGCTGTGGCGCGCCTTGCAGGCTGCCGGCGATGCGTAGCTCAGCCTACGCGCCCGCCCGCTAGGCAGGAGGTTTGGAGGGTCACAGACCCTCCAAGAATCCTTCTTTTTGTGCCCAAGACACAAACTCGATGAAGTCTCAATTGATGTTTGTGCGATTTGACACGAAGGCTTGAGAATGGTACATTAGCGGGCGCGAAGCGGCCCTTCTATACGTGTGTGTATCGCAGTAGACGTGCGCCCGTTATCGGCCTGGAAAGTGTGTGACACATGCCCCCGCTGACTGAACATATCGTGATGCGCGACCTCGACATCCCCAACATTGGCGATTTCGAGGTTTACCTCCAGCACGGCGGCTACGAGTCGCTGCGCGTGGCGCTGAAAGAAAAAACGCCCGCCGACATCGTCCAGATGGTCAAAGACGCGGGCCTGCGCGGGCGCGGCGGCGCCGGCTTTCCCACCGGCGTGAAGTGGAGCTTCCTGCCCAAGGGCGTCTACCCGCGCTACCTGCTCTGCAACGCCGACGAGAGCGAGCCAGGCACGTTCAACAACCACCAGATCATCGACAAAAACCCGCACCAGCTGATCGAAGGCATCGCGATCTCGGCCTACGCGATCGAGTGCCACACCGCCTATATCTACATCCGCGGCGAGTTTGCCCACGGCGCGCGTACGCTTGAGCGCGCGATCGAGGCGGCCTACGCCAAGGGCTTCCTCGGCAAAGATATCCTCGGCACCGGCTACGACCTCGACATCTTCGTGCACCGCGGCGCCGGCGCGTATATCTGCGGCGAAGAAACCGCGCTCATGGAGTCGCTCGAGGGCAAGATCGGCCAGCCGCGCCTCAAGCCGCCATTCCCGGCGGTGGCCGGCCTGTACGCCAAGCCCACGATCATCAACAACGTCGAGACGCTCACCAACGTGCCGCGGATCATCGAGAAGGGCGTGGCCTGGTACCGCTCGTTCGGCACCGAGAAGAGCCCCGGCACCAAGGCGTTCTCGCTCTCGGGCCACGTCAACAAGCCTGGCAACTACGAGCTGCCGTTCGGCCGCACGCTGCGCGAGCTGATCTACGACCCGGCCTATGGCGCGGGCATGCGCGGCGACCGCAAGGTCAAGATCATCATTCCCGGCGGGGCCTCGGCGCCCTGGCTCACCGAGCAGCACCTCGACATCACGCTCGACTACGAAGGCGTGGCCGCGGCCGGCTCGATGCTCGGCTCGGGCGCGGTGATTGTGCTCGACGAGACCACCAGCGCCGTCGAGACGGCCTATAAGATGGACGAATTCTTCAAGCACGAGTCGTGCGGCAAGTGCACGCCCTGCCGCGAAGGCACCACCTGGCTGGTGCGCGTGCTGCACCGCATGCACGAGGGCCACGGCCGCGCCTCCGATATCCCGACGCTTCACGACATCTACAACCAGATGGCCGGCAACTGCTTCTGCCTGCTGGGCGAGAGCGCGGTGATGCCGATCAAGAGCGCGCTGAGGCTGTTCCCGCACGAGTTCGAGGCAACCATCGGCGCCGCACCGGCGCCTACCAATGGCAAGATGGCCATCCCGCTGATGCCGGCCCGCCATTAACAGCTACAAAGGCAAGAACCTATGCCCGATGTGAACCTTGTAATCGACGGCCAGGCGGTCACGGTGCCAGCCGGCACCAATATCGTCGACGCGGCGCGTGTCGGCGGCGTGGCAGTGCCGGTGTTCTGCTACCACCCCAAGATGAAGCCCGTGGGCATGTGCCGCATGTGCCTGGTCGAAGTCTATACCCCCAAGATCGACCCCGCCACCCGCCAGCCGGTGATCGGCGCCGACGGCAAGCCCGAGCTGGCCCTGATGATGGGCAAGCTCCAGGCCGGCTGCGTCACGCCCGTCAGCGAGGGCATGGTCGTGAAAACCGTCGGCGAGCGCGTCGAGTTCGCCCAGCGCGGCGTGCTCGAGTTCCTGCTCACCTCGCACCCGCTCGACTGCCCGGTGTGCGACAAGGGCGGCGAGTGCCCGCTCCAGAACCTGACGATGGAGTGGGGCCCCGGCAACTCGCGCTACGACTACTCCGACAAGCACCATAATGTCAAGCCGATCGCCCTCGGCGACCTGATCTACCTCGACCGCGAGCGCTGCATCCTGTGCGCCCGCTGCGTGCGCTTCCAGGACGAGATCGCCGGCGACCCGGTGCTTGGCTTCGATAACCGTGGCCGCGATTGGGAGATCATCTCGAAGAGCGACCCGGCCTTCGACTCGAAGTTCTCGGGCAATACCACCGATATCTGCCCGGTCGGCGCGCTTACCAGCTCCGACTTCCGCTTCAAGGCGCGCGTCTGGGAGCTGCGCTCGGTGCCTAGCGTCTGCAACCACTGCTCGGTCGGCTGCGATATCTCGCTCGATATGCGCTACAACGACTTGATGCGCGTGATGCCGCGCGAGAACGACTTTGTCAACGAGATCTGGACGTGCGACAAGGGCCGCTATGGCATGCGCTATATCGCCGGCGCCGACCGGCTCGATGCGCCCCTGATACGCCGCGCCGGCGGCTGGGCCAAGGTGAGCTGGGACGAAGCCTACCAGTACGTCGCCGATCGCCTGACGCTGCTGCGCGCGAACTATGGCGCGGCCGCGCTCGGCGGCCTGGCGGGCGCCCAGCTGCCCAACGAAGACCTGTACACCTTCCAGAAGCTGTTCCGCGAGACGCTCGGCTCAAACAACCTCGACCACCGCAAGGGCTCGGTGGCCGAGCCGGCCGCGCTCGACGATATGCCGAACATCCTCGGCGTGGGCGCGGGCACCAACCTGCTGAGCCTGGGCAAAGGCACCGCCGTGCTGGTGTTCGGCGCCGACCCCGAGGAAGAGGCCCCGCTGTATGTGCTGCGCCTGCGCGGCATCGCCGACCGCGGCGGCGAGCTGAGCGTGGTGAACAGCTACCCCACCAAGCTGGCGCGCTTCGCCGCCAACCGGGCGATCGTGCGGGCCGGCGCCGAGGCCGCCTTCGCTCAGGCGCTGCTTGGCGTAATCTTCGAAGAGGGCCTGCAAAACGACGCGCTCGCGGCGCGCCTGCGCGGCCTCGACGACCTGAAGCGCAGCGTCGGCAAGACGCCGCTGGCCGACCTGATAGCCGCGTCGGGCGTGGCCGAGGCCAGCATCCGCGCAATCGCTCGCTCGTTCGCCGCCGCCGAGAACGGCATCATCGTCTATGGCGCCGCCGCTGCAGCCGCTGGCCCGGCGCTGGCCCAGGCGCTGGCCAACCTCGCGCTCGTCGCCGGCAAGGCCGGCCGCGCCAACAGCGGCATGATCGCGCTGACGGCCGCCGGCAATACTCGCGGCGCGCTCGATATGGGCGTGCGGCCCGATCGTGGCCCAGGCGGTAGCGCCACCACCGCCGGCCTGAGCGCCCGCGAGATGTGGGCCGCCGCCAGGGCGGGTACGCTGAAGGGCATGTATATCGCCGGCCTCAATCCAGCGAAGTCGAACAACGCCGCCGCCGAAGCGCTCGGCCAGCTCGAATTTCTGGTGGTGCAAGATCTCTACCTGACCGAGACCGCCCAGCTCGCGCACGTGGTGCTGCCGGTGGCCACCGTCGCCGAGCGCGACGGCACCTTCACCAACGCCGAGCGGCGCGTCCAGCGCTTCCGCGCGGCCCGCCGCGCCCCCGGCGACGCCCCGGCCGACTGGCAGGCGTTCCAGGAGGTCGCGCGCGCGGTGCAGGCGATCAGCCCGGCCGCGCCCGCGCCGGCCGCCGCCAACAAGAAGAGCGCCAAGGCCCGCGCCGCCGAAGCCGCTAGCGCCGTGGCAGTGGCCGCGCCGCCAGCCGGCTGGGAGTACGTGGTGGCCAGCGATATCGCGGACGAGATCAGCACGCGCGTGGCCGGCTACACCGCCACAAGCTACACCAGCCTCGACCTTACGCGCAAATCGTGGGGGCGCCAACCCAACGAGGCGTTCTACTACGACGGCACATCCTACGAAAACAGCGAGGGCCTGGGCGTGCAGCTCGCAACCCTCGCCGACGATGGCAAAAGCATGTTCCAGCTGGCCTACCGCGAGCCCGCCGCGTCCGCCGCCGACGCAAGCTTCCCGCTCACGCTCGTCGCGGCGGTGCGTGCCTACGACGGCGGCGGCTGGATGCGCGGCTCGAAGCTACTGCCGCGCGCCGTGCCGGCTCACGTCATCCTGAGCGTCGCCGACGCGCAGGCGCTCGGCGTGGGCATCGGCGAGACGGTGCGCATAAGCTCGGCCACCGGCGCGCTTGAGCTGCGCGCGCAGATCGACGCCGGCCTGAGCGCGGGCGTGGTGCTGCTGCCGCTGGTGAGCGGCGTTGACCTGGCTGGCCTGCTCAGCGGGCCGCAGACGCGCGTGGCGCTCAGCAAGCTTGGATGACGCGCCTGTGGCAACATTGGGTATCGCGCTCCGGCTACGTATAGGATACATACTATGGCCTTTCTCGACATCATCATCCTGATCGTCAAGGCGCTCGTACTGGCGCTGGCCGCAACAACACTGTTCGCCTACTTTACGCTGTTCGAGCGCCTGCTGCTGGCGCGACTGCAGAACCGCATAGGGCCGAACCGCGCCGGCTACATCCCGCTGCCGGGCGGCCGCAAGATCCTCGGTGGCTGGCTCCAGCCTGCCGCCGACGCGGTCAAGCTCTTTTTCAAGGAAGATGTCACCCCGGCGCTCGCCGATAAGTGGGTCTACCTGATCTCGCCGGCGTTCGCTACCGTTCCCGCGCTGATCATCTGGGCCACCATTCCGCTGGGCTGCTGGCCTTCGGGCGGCGATGGCGTGCTGCCGCTTGGCGGCTGCGCCCCCGCCGGCGGCAGCAACTTCCTGCAGCTGGCCGAGATCAGCGTTGGCATCCTGTACCTGCTGGCGGTCACCTCGGTGGGCGTGTACGGCATCGCCATCGCCGGCTGGTCGTCGAACAACAAGTACTCGATGCTCGGCGGCGTGCGCGCCTCGGCCCAGGTGATCTCGTACGAGCTGGCGCTGGGCCTCTCGGTGCTCGCAGTCGTGATGCAGGCCGAGAGCTTCAGCACCGCCGAGATCGTCAACCGCCAGTGGGGCTGGTGGTTCATCGTGCCGCAGTTTTTGGGCTTCGTGATCTTCCTGCTCTCTTCCACCGCCGAGGTGGTGCGCGCGCCGTTCGACCTCGTCGAAGCCGAGCAGGAGCTGGTGGGCGGCTACAACACCGAATTCGGCAGCATGAAGTTCGCGCTGTTCTTCATGTCGGAATATATCAAGCTGGTGGCGATGAACGCCATCGCCGTCACGCTGTTTCTGGGGGGCTGGCACTTCCCCGGCCTGTACACGCTCGCGCAGTTCGTGACGGCGAATGCCGGCCAGTTCGCCGGCAACGCCGTGTTCGGCCTGCTCTCGCTCGGCGCGTTCCTGCTGAAGGTCACGCTGCTGTCGTTCCTGTCGGTGTGGATCCGCGCGACAGTGCCACGCGTGCGCTACGACCAGCTGATGTACCTCGGCTGGAAGATCCTGCTGCCGCTGGCGCTGTTCAACGTGGCGCTCACCGCCGTGCTGAATGTGCTGATCCCCGACAATCGCTACATCAGCGGCGGCATTGCCTTTGTGGTCGGGCTGATCGCAGTGGTGGTGGTGGCGAGCATGCGCGGGCCGCGCAAGCCGCCGGCTAGCCAGGTAACGCTGGTGAAGAAAGAAGCCAGCCGGTAAGGCGAAAATCGCCCACCCGCACAGGCCGAAATATTCGGAGAAACGCATATGCTTGGGGAAATCGTCAAAGGTCTTGGCACAACACTCAAATACCTGTTCAAAAAGCCAGTCACGGTGCAGTACCCCGAGGTCAAGCGCCCGGTGCGCGAGCGCTTCCGCGGCAGGCACGAGCTGAAGCGCTTCGAAAATGGCATGGAGCGCTGCATCGGCTGCGCGCTGTGCGCAGCGGCCTGCCCGGCCGACGCGATCCTGGTGGTGCCGGCCGAGAACAACCCCGAGCACCCGAACTCGCCGGGCGAGCGCTATGCCGCCACCTACGAGATCAACATGCTGCGCTGCATCTTCTGCGGCTACTGCGAAGACGCCTGCCCGACCAACGCGATCGTGCTTGAGCATCAGTACGAGCTATCGTTCTACGACCGCAAGTCGTCGATCTATACCAAAGAGATGCTGCTGGTGCCGCCGGAGAAGGGCCACGGCGAGATCCCGCCGATCTTGCAGCAGCTCAACCGCCGGCCAAGCCCGCCCGCGCAGATAGACCTGTAGTAGCGACGAATGACGAAGGGCGAGTGACCGACGGCCAAGATGAAACGCTGGCGTTGCCTCCTTCGTCATTGTTCTTTCGCCCTTGGTCGGAGAGAAATATATGGAGCTAGTCGTCTTCACCATCACCGCGCTGGTGGCGCTGGTTGGCGCCGTGGCCATGCTGCTGAGCAAAAACGCGGTGCACAGCGCGCTGTTCATGCTGCTGAACTTCAGCTCGATCGCCGTGCTGTACCTGCTGCTGCGCGCGCCGTTCCTGTTCGCGGTGCAGCTGATCGTCTACGCCGGCGCGATCATCGTGCTGTTCCTGTTTGTGGTGATGCTGCTGGGCGCCGAGCGCGCCGAAGACGACCGCGACCGGATCGCGTGGCAGCGGCCGCTGGCGATCCTGATGGCTGCGCTGCTGCTGGGCGAGGCGCTGTACGTGTTCTTCGCGCGCGCCAACACCTCGCTGGCCAGCCCGGCCACACCAACCGAAGATTTTGCCACGCCGGTGAAGATCGGCGAAGCCTTGTTCAGCACCTACCTGCTGCCATTCGAGATCACCTCGGTGATCTTGCTGGCGGCGCTGGTGGGTGTGGTTGTGCTGCACCAGCACCGCCAGGCCGCCGAGAGCTAAAGCAATTTTGGGTGTTGGGTTTTGAATTGCCGAAGACGTAGCTCAACATTCAAAACTCAACACTTCGGAGCGAATGATGGTTCCAACCAGCTACTATGTACTGCTCAGTGCGGCGCTGTTCGCAATCGGCGTGGTGGGTGTGCTGACGCGCCGCAACGCGCTGATCGTGTTTATGTCGGTCGAGATGATGCTGAACTCGGCGAACCTCGCGCTGGTGGCCTTCGCGCAGCGCTGGCAGTCGGCCAATGGCCAGATCCTGGTGTTCTTCGTGATCACCGTGGCCGCCGCCGAGGTGGCAGTGGGCCTGGCGCTGCTGGTGACGATCTTCCGCGCGAAACGCACCACCGACATCGACGAGATCAACACCTTACGGGGTTAGGACGACCGACGACCGATGGACGGCGGCCGCAACACGCTCGCTGCGGCCGTGGCCGATGGTCGGTGGCCGGTATTGTCGAGGAACTTCAATGTCTGATCTGACCTGGATTGTCGTGTTGATCCCAGCATTCCCGCTGCTGGGCTTTTTGCTGAACACCTTTGTGATCCGCAACGAGCGCCAGGCCGGGCTGCTGGCGAGCGCGATGGTGGCGCTGTCGTTTGTCGCCACGCTTGCCTCGATCGCGGTGCTGCAATCGCTGCAGGTGGCCGGCGCAGGCGCCGAAGCCGCCGCCGAGGCCAAGCACCACATCGACTTCGTGCTGTGGGAGTGGATGACGATCGGCACGTTCCGCGTTCCGTTCGGCCTGCTGTTCGACCAGCTGACCGCCGTGATGGCGCTGCTCGTCACCGGCGTGGGCGGGCTCATTCACGTCTTCTCAATCGGCTATATGCACGGCGACGCGCGGCCGGTGCGCTACTTCGCCTACCTCAACCTGTTCATCGTCGCCATGCTGTTCCTGATCATGGGCGACAATCTGCTGCTGCTGTTTCTGGGCTGGGAGGGCGTGGGCCTGTGCTCGTTCCTGCTGATCAGCCACTGGTTCGACCGCAAAAGCGTGCCGCCGGGGATTGTGCCCTCCGAGGCCGCAGTGAAGGCGTTTGTGGCCAACCGCGTCGGCGACGCCGGCATGCTGCTGGCCATGATGGCGATCTTCGCTAGCCTCGGCACGCTCACATTCTACGGCCAGGCGGGCGGCGATGCCGGCTACCTCGAGCGCACCGCCGAGGTAGGCCGCCAGGTAGTGAATGTCGGCATCCTCGGCCAGATGAGCATCCTCACGCTGATCACCCTGCTGATGCTGGTGGGCGTCACCGGCAAGTCGGCGCAGGTGCCGCTGTTTGTGTGGCTGCCCGACGCCATGGCTGGCCCCACCCCAGTGTCGGCGCTGATCCACGCCGCCACCATGGTCACGTCGGGCGTGTACCTGATCGCGCGCAACCACACGCTGTTCAGCGACCTCGCCAGCGGCACCGCCCCGTGGGTTGTCGGCATCGGCGTGCTCACGGCGCTGCTCGCGGCCAGCGCGGCGGTCACCCAGTGGGATATCAAGCGCGTGCTGGCGTACTCCACCGTCTCGCAGCTGGGCTACATGGTTGCGGCGGTGGGCATGGGCGCCTACGTGGCCGGCATGTTCCATCTGCTCACGCACGGTGTGTTCAAGGCACTGCTGTTCCTCGGCTCGGCGTCGATCATCCACGGCACCCACGAGACGCAAGACATGCGGCGGATGGGCGGGCTGCGCGCCAAGATGCCCACGACCTTCTGGACGTACATGGTCGGCGCGCTGGCGCTGGCCGGCATCTTCCCGTTCGCCGGCTTCTGGAGCAAAGACGAGATCATCGCGCAGGCGTTCGATACTGGCAGCCCGCTCACCGGCATCGTCCTGATCATCTCCTCGCTGCTCACGGCCTTCTATATGGGCCGCCAGGTGGCGCTGGTGTTCTGGGGCAAGCCGCGCGACGCGCACGCCGAGCACGCGCACGAGAGCACCGGCGGCATGAAGATCGTGCTGATCATCCTGGGCGTCGGCGCGATCATCGCCGGGGTGATGAACCTGCCCGGCCTGCACTGGCTCGATAGCTACCTGCATCCGGTGCTGGGCGAAGAGCCCGCGCCATATACGATCGGCAAGGGCGTGCTGGCCGCTGTGGTGACGCTGCTGGCCGGCGCGTCGATGTATGGCGGCTGGTACCTGTATGCCCGCGTGCTCGAGGCCAAGATCAAGCCCGGCAAAGACGACCCCGGCTTCCGCTACGCCGGCGATATCTGGCGCGGCGCCGAGCTGGCCTGGGGCTTCGACTGGTTCTACAGCCGCGTGATCGTGCGCGGCTACCGCATGCTCGCCGGCTTCCTGGCCAGCGTGTTCGACCAGCAGGGCATCGATGGCATCCTGGTCGACGGCGTCGGCCGGGTGTTCGGCAGCCTGGCAAGCCTGTTCCGGCGCGGCCAGACTGGCTATATCCGCAACTATGCCTGGGTGTTCTTTGTGGGCGTGGTTGTGCTCGTCGGCTACTTCGCGTTCGTGTAGCTATGAGCTATGGGCTACGAGTTCTGAAGTATTCACAGCAACACAACGCTCATCACTCGTAGCTCATAACTTTCAGAACTGGGGACTAATGTGAACCAGCTAGGCTTTCCTCTGCTCTCGCTCGTGCTCTGGCTGCCCACGCTCGGCGCGCTGGCGCTGCTGCTGGTGCCGCGCGAGAACGTCGGCGCACAGCGCATTCTGGCGCTGCTGTTCGCGCTGGCGGCGCTGGCGGCCTCGCTGCCGCTGTACTTCCTGTTCGAGCTTGGCAAGGGCTTCCAGTTCGCCGACGCCCTGCCGTGGGTGCCCTCGTGGGGTATTGGCTACGGCGTGTCGATCGACGGCGTGAGCCTGTGGCTGGTGCTGCTTACCACCTTCCTTACCCCGATCACGCTGATCTCGACATGGGACTCGGTGCACAAGGACTTCCGCAGCTTTCAGATCCTCATGCTGCTGCTCGAAACCGGCATGATCGGCGTGTTCGTGGCGCAGGATCTGTTTCTGTTCTATATCTTCTGGGAGTTCACGCTCATCCCCATGGCGCTGCTGATCGGCATCTGGGGCAGCGCCAACCGCGTGCGCGCGGCGGTGAAGTTCTTCCTGTATACCTTCGCCGGCTCGGTGTTCATGCTGCTCGGCATCATCGCGCTGTACCTGCTCAACCGCCAGGCCACCGGCACCGGCACCTTCGACATCGCCACGCTCCAGCAGAACCTGGCCAGCGGCGCGCTCAAGCTCGATACCACCGCCGGCCGGCTGCTGTTCGCCTCGTTCTTCCTGGCGTTCGCGATCAAGGTGCCGCTGTGGCCATTCCACACCTGGCTGCCGCTGGCGCACACCGAGGCGCCCACCGCCGGCTCGGTGATCCTGGCTGGCGTGCTGCTGAAGCTCGGCGGCTACGGCCTGATCCGCTTTAACCTGCAGCTGTTCCCCGAGGCCGCGCGCTGGGCCGCCCCGGCGATTGGCGTGCTGGCGGTGATCGGCATCCTGTACGGCGCGATGGTCTCGTTCGCTCAGACCGATATGAAAAAGCTGGTGGCCTACTCGTCGGTGAGCCACCTCGGCTTTGTGGTGCTGGGCATCTTCGCGCTGAACCAGCAGGGCATCGCTGGCGCGCTACTGCAGATGGTGAACCACGGCCTCTCGACCGGCGCGCTGTTCCTGGTGGTGGGCTACATCTACGAGCGCCGCCACACCCGCGAGATGTCGGCGTTCGGCGGGCTGTGGAAGGTCATGCCGGTGTACGGCGGCCTGGCGCTGGCGATGGTGATGTCGTCGGTGGGCCTGCCGGGCCTGAACGGCTTTGTCGGCGAGTACACGATCATGCAGGGCACATACCTCTCCGAGGCGCTCGGCGGCGGGTTTGTAGCCTTCGCGGTGATCGGCGTGATCTTCGCGGCCACCTACCTGCTGCGCATGTTCCGGCTCACGTTCATGGGCGATGTGACTACCCCTGAGAACGCCGAGCTGCGCGACATCAGCCCGCGCGAGACGGCGCTGCTGGTGCTGCTGCTGGTGCCGATCGTGGTGATCGGCGTGTACCCGAACCTGCTGTTCGCGCCAATGCAGCCCTCGATCGAAGGCATCGCGCAGACGCTTTCGGCCGTGGTGGCGAGCGTGCGCTAGGCATTGTAGAACTTACGCAGTTGGTGTGCTCGGCCTTCGGCAGAGCGGTACTATCCGATGCATCGTGTGCAATTTTCCGCGCTGCGTTGGGAAAATCGCGCAGAGAAGATCGACAGGTACCATCAACCAACAAACGATTTGTTAAAGGTTTTCTATGCCTCCAATTCAAATTCCTGCGGTTGACATCGGCGTGTCGCTCCAGCTCCTGATCGTATTCGGCGGCGCCATGGTGCTGCTGATGGCCGATCTCTTCACGGGGCCGGGCAGCAAGCGCTTGATCGGCTACCTGGCGCTGCTGGTTGTGGCCGGCGCAGCGGCGGCCGGCGTGCCCCTCTGGAACGGCAACGGCAGCACATTCGGCGGCATGCTGGTGCTCGACAACTTCGCGCTGACGCTGAACTGGATCTTCCTGCTCAGCACCGCGATCACGATCTTCATCTCGCTCGACTACCTGCCGCGCCAGGGGATCGAGCGCGGCGAGTACTACGCGCTGGTGCTGTTCGCGGCCGGCGGCATGATGCTGCTGGCGCAGGGCACCGACCTGATCGTGCTGTTCCTGGGGCTCGAGCTGCTGTCGATCACGCTGTATGTATTGGCCGGCTTCGCCTACCCGCGCCTCACCTCGGAAGAGGCGGCGATGAAGTACCTGCTGATCGGCGCCTTCGCCGCCGGCTTCCTGGTGTTCGGCATTGCGCTGCTGTACGGCGCCACCGGCACCTCGAGCCTGGTGGGCATCGCCCAGAAGCTTGGCAGCGGGCTGGCGGCCGACGACGTGGCGTTTATGCTGGCGGGCGCGGCGCTGGTAATCATCGGCTTCGGCTACAAAATCTCGATGGCGCCGTTCCACATGTGGACGCCCGACGTCTACGAGGGCTCGCCTACGCCGGTGGCGGCGTTTATGTCGGTGGGCACCAAGGGCGCGGGCTTCGCCGCGCTGGCGCGGCTGCTGCTGGTGGCGCTCGGCTCGCAGTACGCCACATGGGCGGTCATCCTGGCCATCCTGGCGGCCATCACCATGCTGATCGGCAATATCTCGGCGGTGGCGCAGACGAACGTCAAGCGCATGCTGGCCTACTCGAGCATCGGCCACGCCGGCTACATCCTCATGGGCGTGCTGGCGGCGGGCGGCGCGGCCGGCGCCAGCCGCGGCGTCGAGGGCTTCCTGTTCTACCTGCTGGCCTACTCGCTCACCAACCTTGGCGCGTTCGCGGTGCTGATCGCGCTCGAGCAGCGCGGCGAGGCCGCCTGGGATATGGGCGACTTCGCCGGGCTGTGGCACCGCCAGCCGTTCCTGGCGGTAGCCATGGCGCTGTGCATGTTCTCGCTGGCCGGCGTGCCGCCTACCGCCGGCTTCTGGGGCAAGTTCTACGTCTTCGCCGCCGCCTGGGAGGCCGGGTTGCAGTGGCTGGCGATTGTCGGCGTGATCACCTCGGCGATCGCGGCGTTCTTTTACCTGCGGATCATCGTGCAGATGTTCATGCGCGACCCAGTGCGCGATGTGCGCCCGGTGCTCGATCGCAACCTGGCGATCGGCGTGGGCCTGGCGGCGCTTGGCGTGATTGTGTTCGGCATTATCCCTACGCCGGTGATCGACCTGGTGCAAAGCTCGGTGCTGGCGCTGGGGCGCTAGCAGCCTATAGCACTAACTCCGTCTGATCGCTTGCTTGTATGCCCTGCCAGGCTTCGCCGGGCAGGGCATCATAAAAAGAAACTTCGGGGGCGGCTTCGCCACCCCCAAACCACCACTCTAAAGAGCGAAAGGGGTTCAGGACGGCTTCAACGCCCTGAACCCCTCTTTTTGCGAGAGCGAAGGCCGCCAGCCTATTTAGTACCCTTCGCGGTGTAGATCACCGTCCCGGTTCCGCCCGCCTGCGTGGCGTCGAACGCGCCAATCACCAGGCTGATGGTGCCGTGGTCGTAGGCGTTCAGAAAGATGCCGCCCTGCTGGCCTGGCATGCCCCGCGCCTCGACCCAGCCGTTCGCGCTGGTGATCTGCTGCTTGTAGAAGTCCACCACCTCTTGCAAGCTCGCGCTCGACTGGTAGACCTTCTCCTGGATGGTATCTTTCTTGATCTGGTACTGCTCAAGTACGCCCGGCACCTGGGCCTGCCAGCCCTCGATAATCTGGTTGATCTTCTGGTTGTCGCCCTTTTCTAAGGCAGTGGCCTTGGGCGGATCGGGCACTGCAACATCGGCGGTCGAGCCGCCACAGCCGGCCAGCGCCAGCCCGAGCAGTATCAGCACTACGAGCGCGCGTCGCATATCCGAGGGTTCCTTTCGTGCGTAATCCGACAAACGCCCGCTAGTGTACCACAAAACCCCGCGCGGCCCGCGCTGGTGCGAGAACAAAGGCCGGCGCGGCTTCAGCGCCGGTGGCGCATGCCTCAGGGAGCGCCAGCAGGCCATTTCGCGCCCTGAGCATGCGCGCACGGCCTGGCTTGCCGGCACGGCCTGGCTTTGATCCTCGAGCTTGGGCGCTGCCCGGCAGCCTCAGGTGGCCGCGCCAGGAGCCAGGCTAGCGCTGTGGTGCACGCGACGGCAGGCGCCGCGCCACCAACATACCGGCCAGCGCCACGCCGATCATGATCGCATCTTGCGTCAGCAGCCCGGCCTGCGAAACACCCGCGGCCGTGCTCGCGCCGCCAATAATCGCGCCGCCCAGGCCCGCGCCCAGCGCCACGCCCAGCACATTCGCCAGCTGCAGCGCCGACGACGCGCTGCCTTCCTGGCCGGGCGGCGCGGCTTCGAGCACCACCAGCGCGTTGGTCGAGAAGGCGATGCCCATGCCCAGGCCGGCGACACCCCAGGCCAGCGGCGCCAGCAGCAGCGGCGCCAGCGCCGCCTGTGTCGCGGCAATGCCGGCGCTGCCGAGCGCGATCAGCGCCAGCCCGGCCACCACCATCACGCGGCGGCTCTGGCGCGCTGCCAAGTGCGCCTGCACCCACGAGCCGGTGGTCCACGTCAGCGTCGCGGCGGTGAGCGCCAGCCCGGCCAGGCTCGCGCTCTGGCCACGGCTGGTCAGCGCCAGCGGGATGAACGAGTCGACGCCGAAAAATGCCAGGTTCAGCAGGCCGTGGGCCGCCACCGCAGCCGGCAGGCCCGGCGCGGCGCGCAGGGTGCCGGGGGGCAGCAGGCGGCGCAGCGCCGGCAGCGCCAGCGCCAGGCCCGCCACGATCAGCGCCGCGCGCAGTGGCAGCGATCCACCGCTCAGCCCAGCCAGCGCCAGCCCAGCGCCGCCGGCGAGCGCCAG
Source organism: Kouleothrix sp. (assembly GCF_046328425.1). Taxonomy (NCBI): domain Bacteria; kingdom Bacillati; phylum Chloroflexota; class Chloroflexia; order Chloroflexales; family Roseiflexaceae; genus Kouleothrix; species Kouleothrix sp. The sequence continues at coordinate 29,951 of NZ_JAXLWP010000005.1, read as the reverse complement.
CGCGGCCAGGCTGGTAGCCCACTCGCGCGAGCCCTGGCCGCTACCGGCCAGCCCGCGCAGCCCCGGCAGCGCGAGCGCGGCGCCACACAGCACCAGCGGCACCAGGCCGAGAAACACCCAGCGCCAGCCGACGCTGTCGGCGATCAGGCCGGCGGCGGCGGGGCCAACCAGCCCCGGCACCACCCAGGCGCTCGACACCACCGCAAGCATGCGCGGCTTGAGCGCCTCGGGGTAGCCGCGCCCGATCGTCACGTAGGCCACCGACGAAAGCACGCCGGCGCCAAAGCCCTGCACCGCGCGCCCGGCGATCACCGCCGGCATTGAGGGCGCCAGGCCCACCACCAGCAGGCCAAGCACGAACACGCCGCTGCCAAGCAGAAATGGCCGGGCAGGCCCGTGCCGGTCGGCGGTAGCGCCGGTGAGAATAATGCCGATCAGATTGGCGAGCATAAACGCGCTGAAGGCCCAGCCATACAGCCCCAGCCCGCCCAGGTCGCGCACGGTGGCGGGCAGGGTTGTGGCCACCGCCAGCGCCTCGAACGCCGTGCCCGAGACCGTCAGGATCAGCCCGATCGTCAGCTGGCGGTGCGCGCGGCCCCAGATGCTAGCGCCGGCTGTGGCGTGCGGCTGGGGCTGTGTCAATTCTTGAAGCATACGATTGTATTCCGCTTCTCTAGCGGCGCGGCGCGCCGGTTGCTGAGAACATCACTATAGCGCATAATGGGCACGCATAGCTCGGCCTGGCGGCCCGGATGTGACCTGATCGGATGGGCAGGCCGGCAGCAGGAGGGCCACACGATGGCAGCAATGCCCGTACCATCGCTGAATGCAATCGAGACGCACGAGCTAACGCGCGCCTTCGGGCCGCGCACCGCAGTCGAGAAGCTCACGCTGAGCATTCCGGCCGGCACGGTGTTTGGCTTCCTGGGGCCGAACGGCGCCGGCAAGACCACCACGGTGCGCATGCTCACCGCGCTGATCGCGCCAACCTCCGGCGAGGCGCTGGTTCTTGGGCGCCAGCTCGGCCGCGAGAACGACGCGATCCGCCGCGCCGTCGGCATCCTCACCGAGACGCCCGGCCTGTATGAGCGGCTCAGCGCGCGCCAGAACCTGGTGTTCTTCGCGCGGCTGTACGGCCTCGGCAACGCGCGCGCCGACGCTCAGGCCGAGCGCTACCTACGCCTGCTGGGGCTGTGGGATCGGCGCGACGACCGGGTGGGCAGCTTTTCGAAGGGCATGCGCCAGAAGATCGCCATCGCCCGCGCGCTGCTGCACGAGCCGGCAGTGGTGTTTCTCGACGAGCCGACCGCCGGGCTCGACCCCGAGGCCAGCCGCATGGTGCGCGAGTTCATCAAGAGCCTGCGCGCCGGCGGACGCACGATCTTTCTCACCACCCATAACCTGCCCGAGGCCGACGAGCTATGCGACCTGATTGGAGTATTTCGCGGCCACCTGCTCAAGCTCGACACGCCGGCCAACCTGCGCGCCGGCCTGTTCGGCAGCGGCACACGCGTGCGCCTGGCCGGCGACGCACAGCGCTGGCTCGACCTGGCGCGCGCCCAGCCGGCGGTGCGCGCGGCCAGCGCCCAGGGCGACACGCTGGAGCTGCGCGTCGACGCGCCCGACGAGCACAACCCGGCGCTGGTGCTGGCGCTGGCAAGTGCCGGCGCGCCCATCCGTTATGTCGAGCCAATCAGCCATTCGCTGGAAGACGTCTACCTGGAGCTGATCCAGGAAGACGCCGGTTGAAAAGCTACACGATCTACGCGGCCGCACGCGTGGTGTGCTGATGCAACCTGCGGCAGTCTGTGCTGCAATGTTCGCGCTCCGCGCGAACATTGCAGCACCATAAGAAATACCGCTCTACCGAAGGCAAAACGGCCAACCGCGTAGCTCATGAAAGTTACAGGGGTGACACGATGCGCAATATTCAGATCCTGCTAGGCAAAGAGTGGCTCGACCTGCGCAAGCAGCGCGGGCTGATCTTGAGCATTGTGGTGCTGCCGCTCATGCTGACGATCATCCCGGCCGTGGTGCTATTCGGCATCCGCTTCGCGCCAGGGCAAGCCAGCGGCGACGAATTCTCCCGGCAAGTCGCGCGGCTGAACCCGGCGCTGAGCGGCATGTCGCAGGCCGAGCTGGCGCAGGCGCTGCCGGGGCAAGCGTTCTCGTCGATGTACCTGCTGATCCCCATGATCCTGCCGAGCATCATCGCGGCCTATAGCATCGTTGGCGAAAAAAGCAGCCGCACGCTCGAGCCGCTGCTGGCGACGCCAATCAAAACCTGGGAGCTGATGGCCGGCAAGATGCTGGCCGCGCTAGTGCCGACCATGCTGCTCACGTGGGCATTCGGCGCGGTCTTTGTGGCCGCCGCGCGCATAGCGGCGCTGAGCCCGCGCGTGTTCAGCGCAATCGTCAGCCCCGGCTGGCTCACCGTGTTCGCGCTGTGCACGCCACTGCTAGCGCTGATCGCGATCGCCGCGATGGTGGCGATCTCGGCGCGCGTAAACGACCCGCGCACCGCGCAGCAGTACTCGGCCTGGCTGGTGGTGCCGTTTCTCGCGGTGTTCTTTGGGCAGGTCAGCGGCCTGGTAACGCTCAGCCCGGCCGTGGCGCTGGCCGCCACACTGGTGCTTGCAATCATCGCCGCGCTGGCGATCTGGGGCGCCACGCTGCTGTTCGCGCGCGAGGCGATACTGACGCGCTGGGCATGAGGGCAGACAAGCGCTTTCCTACAGAGGCCCGTAATTCGCATAGGTATCAGCACATTTGTACTATTATAGCGCGTATCAATGCGTTATGATATATCCATTTAGTATATATAAATCTCCTCTTCACAATTTTGCAACCTTATAGTATACTGCCTCATCATACCTCTTGAGCCATTTAGCATAGTCTTCCTTCGCCACAGACGTAGTCCGCAGCGACTATATTCACACATATCAGAAGGGTCGGAGTAGGCGCCGATCGTTCCCACAAGGCTGTACACGGCGTGTGCTTACGAGCACGCGCTAGTTGGCGATTTGCCGTCAGGCCCACGGCGGCCGTTAGGCACAGCCTACCCTACCCGACCACGAAGAAGCCGCAGGCATTGCACCCAAAGGCACGCCTATGTCCAGTGCATCTTCGCCAGGCACGCTCCACCAGCGGATCATCGGTTGGTATATTGGCGTTTGCGGATGGTTGCTGCTAGCGGCCACAGCGCCAATGCGCAGGCAATACCGCAGCGAGATCTTGCTTGACCTTGAGGCGCTTGCACAAACAGCGTACCGCCAAAGCAATTATAAATACCTCGGGTTATTCAAACGCATACTCTTTGATGGCCTTGGCCTGGCCCAAGGCGTCGCGCTCGACCGCTTGAGCACAATTTGGGCGTCTACTGCTGGCAGAATATTGCTTGCGGCCCTACTGGTTGCCACGATCGGCGTGGGCATGTGGCATTTCAGAATTTTACCGCCGATTTTTCCTTCCCCACCATCAACAAGCACATCGGTGGTAGCTACTACAGCCAGTTTGGTGATTGATCCCACACCTTCACCTTTTAATGTACCACTAACCCAAATAACCCAGCCTGTTTTCCCAACCATAACACCGGCTATAACACCTTCTCCAACCTATATCACTGCGACCCCGTTGTTACACCTTATTACACCTACTACATCAAATGGTACTAATGTCACCCAGATCATCGCATCGCCGCTGGCTGTGAAGCCTACAGCCACACCGCTGCCGCCATCCGGTGTGAAGACCTTCACGCCGACAACCACGCCAACCCACACGCCCACGCGCACCGTCACGAACACGCCAACCCACACACCCACGCGCACTGTAACAAATACGCCAACCCACACTCTCACGCGCACTGTAACAAATACGCCAACCCACACGCCCACGCGCACTGTAACAAATACGCCAACTCACACGCCCACGCGTACACCAACCAACACTAGCACTGCAACACGTACCGCCACGCCAAGCAACACGGCTACAGCCACGCCCTGCCGGCCAAAAGCCTGCACGCCAACTCCAACCAAAACCCGAACAAATACACCTACAAGAACCCGAACGAGCACGCCGACGCTGCCGTCAACAAACACGCCAACAAGGACACGAACAGCATCGCCGACGCGCACGCCGACGGCGAGCCGAACGGCAACTCCCACCGCGACCCGCACTCTCTCTCCGACCCCAACACGTACACCCTGCCCGCTCTGGCTTTGCCGCCCAACCTGGCCACCAACCCGTACGGCAACCAGGACGCTCACGCCGACGAGAACACCGACACGCACTGCTACGAGTACGCCGACGGCAACCGCTTGCCCGCTGAAGATTTGCACGCCGACGCCCACACGAACGGCGACACGCACTGCTACGAGTACGCCGACGGCAACCGCTTGCCCGCTGAAGATTTGCACACCAACGCCCACGCGAACGGCGACGAGAACATCAACTGCTACGCCATCCCGAACGCGCAGACCAACACGAACGCCAACGTCAACGGTTATCCCAAGCCTGACCCGAACGCCAACGCTGACACCAACCGACACGCCGACGCCGACCGACACGCCAACTGTCACCGATACACCGACGCCGACCGACACGCCAACTGTCACCGATACACCGACGCCGACCGACACGCCAACTGTCACCGATACGCCGACGCCGACCGACACGCCAACCCACACACCGACGCCATCAGATGACGAAACGCGCTTCCCAGTGGCAGACGCGTATGTGCGCAATGGCGACGAAGCAGATACGAACCACGGCGCAGATACCCTGCTCATTGTTAAAGACGGCAGCGATGAGTACGACCGAAATGCTTATATCCGCTTCGACCTCCCGTCAGTGTCCGGGCCAGTGGTACGAGCCATTCTCACTCTAACAGTTGAGCGCCTGCCCAATGGCGAGCCCGCACCTGTGAAGCTGTATGTTTCCGACAACAACTGGCAGGAAGACACGATTACCTGGAACAATCGCCCGCCGATTAACAGTGCGGTGCCATTTCTCAGCGCCGAGATCAGCCAGCTTGGCGATATCGAATTCGACATCACCGATTACATCAACGCGACACTTGATCGTGGCGAGCGTAGCATCACGCTCGTGATAGCCGATGGAACCACCGCCCGGCGCATGGTGCGCTTCTGGAGTCGCGAGGGCACTACGCCGCCGGGGTTAGATATATCTTTTAGATAGTTTTATTGTGAGCAGAAGCTGTTATATATTCCGCAGAACTGCAAAAAGCGGAATACTCTTCAACTTTTCTTTTACAATAAATAATAAAATCAATTATACACAAAGTAAGCTAAGTAAGGAGACGATAATGTATACAAACACGTTAGTGTATCGCATACTCAGGAAATTAGATGGCACTCCCAAACATGGATATGATATTATATTAAGTTTATTTAATGATTCCAATAGAATGTCACGTTTTATACATCCATTTACATTGTACTATACTATAGATAAAATGCTAAATGACGGGGTTATCGAGGAAGTGAGCGATAATGCTAATCTTAAAAATAATGAAAATCATCGAAGATATTATCAAATAACATATAGAGGAAGGCAGATCATGCTGGAAGAGATAAGACGACAACAATCTACAAATATACATTAGGATCTTTAATATAAAATTCAAATCACGTTTCAATAAAATAAATGGGCATACTGGAGTCGCAATGAAATACGATGTATATATTTCTTATAGTAAAAAAGATCGCACGTGGGTAAAAGATTGGCTTCTCCAACGTCTTGAGAATGCTGGGCTAACAGTATGTGTTGATTACCGCGATTTCGTATTTGGCCACCCAAAAATGCGCAATATTGAGAATGCAGTAGATAATAGTCACAAAATATTATTAATACTTACCGAAGATTGGCTACTTAGTGAATTTACCGAATTCACCGAACTAATAGCACGAAACGGCGATCCCAACAACACGATACGAAACCGAATCATACCAGTTAAGTTGGAAGTATTTACATTACCAAAACGACTTGAGATATTGGATTGTATCGATCTTACAAACTATTCTATGCGCGAACAAAAACTTCAGCAGATTATTCAAAAAATAACTAATAGTAGCTCGAATATCCGCAAAAATAAAAATATTGAATTTGAAGTACCTATTCCTGATTTTCCAACAGAATCGGAAGTACATGAAGGAACAGAAAAAGAAACCGATGCAAGCATGTCATCCGTTTCGCCAATACCACCGCTATTATTACCATTTGCCGATCCATTTATAGAAAACGCTACCGTCGGTGAAGGACAGCGCTACCGGATTATTAGACCACTTGGAAAGGGTGGTTTCGCAACTGCTTATTTAGCCGAGGATTTACCGCTAAAGCGCAAATACGTTATCAAACGTTTAACTTTAACTCCAGAAATGAGTGACGATGAACGCCGTAATGTACGCCATACCTTTAAGGAAGAAGTGAGAATACTTAAAGAGCTAAGTGACGAACATACAGAAGGTATCCCTAAAATCTGGGATCTCCTTGAAAAGCATGATAGCTTTGTTATGGATTATATTGAAGGTGCCAATCTAAATGAACTACTCGAACAAGCTAATGGTCGGGCTTTACCACTTATCAATGCATTGAGTTACATACAAAAAGTATGTGATATATTAGTTCGCTTACACACGCATAGGCCCATTATTATTCATCGGGATATTACACCCTCTAATATTATGCGGGGACGAGATGGGCGCATCTGGCTGATAGACTTTGGTTTGGGTAAATTACTATCGCGTGAATATAGTACGGGCGGCGTCTATGACTACGGCGGAACGCGTGGATTTATGGCTCCTGAACAGTTGGAAGGTCAAACTGAACCACGTTCGGATATTTATACTTTGGCTGTAACACTATACGTATTATTAACAGGTAAGCAACATTATCTCAGTGCTGGTCGACCTTTACCTTTAGCTAGCAAAGTAAATCCAAATATACCGCCTGAGGTTGACCAACTTATCACAGAAAGCTGGAGCACGCGAATAGAAGATCGTCCAAATGCACAAGTATTTCTTAATCGTTTGAATATTATTATTCAATCACTCAGAGGATCAGCACCTGTTCATGCTCCTGATGGCAAAGTAATAGAAACATCGCGCGAATTAGTGATGTGGTGTATAAATAACTGGGAGACCGGAGTGCAATGGGCACGTTCAGATCTACACAATCAACTACGAAATAATTGGGGTAAAACTGAACTTTCTGATAAAGTTCGCGATCTTGTTAGCGACAGTTTGATCCCTCAAAATATCCTTCTCGATACTATATTACTGCTCATAGATCAAGATTTTTACGGCAATGGCCCATACTTAATCTCAGCAGATAATCCTGCCCTAAACTTTGGAAATATAGAGAAAGATAACCCGAAAGAACTAACTATTAATATTACGAATACAAGTCGTCGATACTTACGCGCTAGAATTGACTATCCTGAGTGGATTATAATAAACCACCCAACAATCGAACTATATCCCTATCGACCAATTACGATATCACTTGCACTTAATGAACATCGTCTGCCAAATAAGCCTGCTTTGAATGAATTCATATTCGTAAAAAAGGAAGGAGATGAGCTACTACGCATTAGAGTACAGGCAATTCGAATTCCTGTAAATAGTAAACATAATTCTTATAAAATAATTATGTTATATTTAGCGGTTTTAACTTTTTTCACTGCGCTTATATTTTACTTTGTAAAGTATTACTAACTGGCGAGTTTTCCCTTAATAAACTGTAAGGGCGTGATATATCGCGCCCTTACAATATCAGTTCAGATTGGCTATACTTTAGACTCTATTATGTTTTAAATGAAAATATAATTTATTACGTTTCCTTTCCTATTTCCAGCTTCACCTCTTCCCCGCCTCGCCCGGGCACTCGTACATAAGCTCGGTGCGGTAGGCTTCGCTCACCAGCTGCTTCAGGCGCTCGACCTCGGCGCGGGCCACCTGGCGGCCCAGCGGCGTCAGCCGGTAGTAGCGCCGCCGCTCGTCGTCGACGGCTGGGTCGGGGCGGTCTTCGGCCTCGGCGATCAGCTCGGCCTCAAGCAGGCGCCTGAGCGAGCGGTATAGCGTGGCCGGGCCAAGCCGCGCGTGGTACCCCGCGCGCGCCGCGATCTCCTGCATAATGCCGTAGCCGTGCATCTCGGCCTCTGCCAACGCCAACATGATCTGAAACTCGGCCTGCGTCAGGGGTAGGAAAGCCGCCGGATCGCGCGTAGTTGCGTCCATACTCCATCTCGATAGTTATGACTGTGATGCTGGAAATCGCCTAGATGCCCTGTGCGACCAGGGGGTTATTTAGGGAGGAACAGCATAGCCTACCTTGCCTCAATGCGCCAGCGCTTCCAGGTTACAGAACGGTGACAACACCGCGCTGGCACGGTTGGTTATACACCTGCCGCAGCGCGCCGGCTATCACATAAAAGTCCTATCTTGCTCGGTACCTTCATCCCACCTCGGCCATAGACTCGGCGGCGGCCGCGGCGCCACACGGGCATAAAGCTACATGGCGCGCGGAGGAACACGCCCCCGCGCGCCATGCGCCCTGTGGATCAGATCGAGCGAACGCCGGCTACGGCACCGTCACCGCGAAGTCGTTGGTGGCGGTTTTGCCGGCGCTATCGGTGACCGCCAGCTGCACGGTGTAGTCGCCGCTCTTCGGGAAGTACTTGGCGTAGTCGGCCGGGTCGATCGACACATTGCCGCTCGAGTTCTCCTTGATCACCTGGCCCACGACTGCCTCGGCGCCCGCCGGCGCCTTGGTGATCGTCCACTTGTAGTCTTTGATATCGCCGGCCGACTTGCTGGCGTCGAGCACCAGCGCCTGGCCCTGCTGCAGCGTCACGTCGCTGGCGGCGGCGCTCAGCGCGCCGGCTGCGTCGCTCACGGCCGTGGCCGCCTCGGGGCCGGCGAGCGCCGTGGCCGCCTCGTTCAGCGCGGCGACGGTGGTTGGCTCGGCCAGCGCAGTGGCGCCCTGATCGAGCGCGCTATTCGCCAGCGCGGCGTTGGTCGGGTCGGAGGCTGCGGTGGCGATCTGATCAAGCGCGGCGCCGGCGGTGGGGCCGCTCGCGGCCGTGGCCGCCTGGCTGGCGGCGTCGTTCACCGCCGGGCCGCCGCAGGCGCTCAGCAGCAGCGCGGCGCCGAGCGCGAGGGGTGCGAGTATTTTTCGCATGGCATTGTTCCTTTATCTCTTCGCAATCGGGCGCAGGCCTTGCTGTGCGCCCGCGTGGATGTAAGCAAGAACGGGGCCACGTGCCAGTTTCGCCTTCCCAGCGCCCCAGATAGTACCTTGCTCTCAGCCGCGAGTGGGACCAGCGGCCTATCACGACCCGGTACCGCCGGGTATTGACAGCCGCGCCGCGCTACCGTAGGCTTGACACAGCGTATTTCCGCTTGCTGAAGCAGTGCGCCGCCACCGCGCCCAGCAGCGTCGGCGCCGATCGCCCGAGGCGAGCCTCGTAAAGGAGCAGAAGAAAAGGCATTCGAGGGTTCTCGATCTACCTGGCTACTACGTCGACGCCAACATTTCGCGACAGGAGATTGGCATGCCCTTCACGACCACCAGGCCGCGCGGCGCGCTGCGCCGGCTGGCCCCTATCACGCTTCTGGTCATCCTGGCCCTGGCGACCGGCGCGCGCACGCCCGCCGCCAGCGCCGCGGCGGCGCCTGCCGACCTGGGCGACGCCCCCGACAGCGACAACAACCACGCCGGGATTGCCAACACTGCCTACCCCGGCGTTCCCGGCCGCTTCCCGACCGTCTGGAATTCGGGTACGCCCGCGCCCTCCGGCCCGCGCCACGCCAACACCGGCCGCACCTGGCTCGGCGCCAGTGTCACCGGCGAGGACGAGGCCGACACCGGCGCCGACGCCGACGGCAAAAATAATATTCTGGCCGGCGGCGCCGATAACGCCAACAACGACGGCGGCGATGACGGCTGGCTGAACCAGAGCAGCGCGCTGATCGGCGACTGCCGCGAGAGCACGCTCAGCGTGCGTGTATCGAAGAACCTCAACGCCCAGCCGCCGACCGGCCGCATGTTTCTGAACGTCTGGTTCGACGGCAACCGCGACGGCGATTGGGCCGACCAGCGCGCCTGCCCGGGCGGCCAGAGCGTGACCTCCGAGTGGATCGTGCGCAACTTCGTGATCGATACCAGCACGTTCGCGGCGCCCTCGCAGGATTTCACCATCCCGACAATGCTGGTGCTGAACGCCGCGCCAAGCGCGCCCGCCTGGGTGCGCTTCAGCCTGAGCGAGCAGCCGGCCCCCACCGCCGACGGCGGCATCGCCGACGGGCGCGGCCCAGCCGCGCCAAACAGCTACGCCGAGGGCGAGACCGAAGACTACCTGTTTACGCCGCCCGCGCCCGGCCAGGGCGAGCCCGGCCCGATCACGATCAGCAAGGCCACCAGCGCCAGCGGCACGCCCGGCCTGAACGCGGTGCTCGGCTACACGATCGACATCGCCAACACCGGCGCGGCCGGCAGCCCCGCCGCGCTAGCGGTGATGTCCGACACGCTCTCGCCCAACGTGCAGCTCGTGAGCGGGCCAAGCGTCAGCGAGATCGCGCCGGGCGCCAGCCCGCTGGTGGCCTACTTCGACGCCGGCGCCGGGCCGCGCGGCACGATCGGCTGGAAGGGCGCGCTGGCGCCCCAGGCCAAGCTGCGCGTGAGCTTCCAGGTGAAGCTGACGCAGTGCCCCGACGGCCAGCCCAACCGCGTGATCCACAATGTCGCGCGCGCCCAGCAGCTCAACCGCGCGCCCATCCAGAGCGCCGACATCCAGGTGCCGGTGAGCTGCCAGCCGCCGCCCACCGGCCAGATCACGCTCGAGAAGCGGATTGTGGCCGAGAATAACGGCCAGCCCGCGCTGGTGATCGACCGCGGCATCCTGCCCGGCCAGGAAGCGACGTACATGCTGACGCTGGCCACGACGAATGTGTCGCATACGGTGCATATCAGCGACGTGCTGCCGCTGGGCTTGCAGGGCATCGACGCGGCCGCCGAGCGCGGCGAGGCGCATATCGTCGGCGACGGCGGCACCGCGACCTGGGACGGCACGGTGGCGCCTGGCGCTCCGGTGCACGTCAAGCTGCGCGTACGGCTCACAGGCGACGTGCGCTGCGAAGATCAGCTAGTGAACACCGCGCGCTGGTACACCAGCAACGAGCAGGGCCAGAGCAACGCGACCATGCTGCGGCTTGCGTGCCACGACCTCGGCGACGCCCCCGATAGCAGCAACCACTTCAACACCATGCCGATCATGGCCTACCCCGGCGTGCCCGGCCAGTTCCCGACGGTCTTCAACAGCGCAGCGCCGCACGGCCCCGAGCACCTGATCGCCGGCCCGCTGCGGCTTGGCACCGCCGTGACCGCCGAGGACGAGGCCGATGTCGGCTTCGACAGCGACGGCGCCCACAACCTCGAGCCCGCGAGTGGCGCGGCCGACCTCGACAAGGGCGACGACGGGCTGGCGCGCGACAAGGTGCAGTTCAGCAACTGCGCCACTGCGCAGCTGCCGATCAAGGTCAGCGTCGACCCGCAGGCGAGCGGCTGGCTCACGGCGACCAGCGGCATAGCCTACCTGAATGTGTGGCTCGACAGCAACCGCGACGGCGACTGGGCCGACTCGTTCGAGTGCCCCGCCGCCAGCGGCAACGGCCCGGCGCTTGCGCGCGAGCACATCGTGATCGACATGCCGATCGACACCACCAAGATCGCCGGCACGCAAGATCTGCTGGCCAGCACCAGCGGGCCGGTGGCCTGGCCGCAGCAGCTGGCCGGCAAACCGGCGTGGCTGCGCGTCACGCTCAGCGACCGGCCCGCGAACAAGGTGCTGCCGGCGGGCTGCACGGGCCTGGCCTGCAGCTACGGCGACGGGCGCGGCTACGATCAGCCGTTCCGCCTCGGCGAAACCGAAGACTACCTGCTAGTATCGCGCGGCGAGAGCGCCCCGGCCGACCCCGCCGTCGAGAAGAGCGGCAGTATCTTCCCCGAGTTTCGCAGCGATGGGCCAAACGGCGACACGCCGATCTGGCGGATCAGCTGGCGCATCGGCTACCAGAACCACGGCGCTGGCGCGGCCGGCGGCGTGGCCCTGACCGATACCCTCAGCGGCCCGCAGACGCGCGGCGAGGTGCTGGCGGTGCCGAATCTGCCGCACAGCGACGCGGGCGCGATCACCAGCTTCGCGCTCGGCGACCTTGGCCCCGGCCAGGCCGGCGTGATTGTGCTGCAGACCAGCGCGCCAATAACCACGCCGCCCGGCACGATCCTCAGCAATACGGTGACGATCCAGAGCGCCAGCGACAGCAACACGGCCAACAACACCGCCGTGGCGAGTGTCACAGTGCCGCTGCTGCCGCCGGTGATCGTCTACCCAACGCCAGGCACCACCTGCGAGACCACGATCAGCATCAGCGGGCGCGCCCAGCCCGGCGCGGCGGTGGACGTCTACGTCGACGGCGCGCTGCTCGGCTCGCAAACCGCCAGCAACGCCGGGGTCTGGTCGCAGCCAGCCACACTGGCGAACGGCGCGCACGACATCTACGCCGTAGCGCGGCTCGGCGGCGTCGCCAGCCAGCCCTCGCCAACCGCAACGGTCATGGTCGACAGCACGCTGGGCTGGAGCCCGCTGAGCTTGCGGTTCACCGACGACGGCGGGCGCGCGTTCATCCCGCGCGACAAGAGCGGCCGCACCGACCAGGACGGCTGGAATGTGTTTCTGCGCGCGCACACCACCTACACCGTGACGGTGAAGCTGTGCTGCACCGACCCGAGCGCCACCGTAACGCTCGACGTTCCGACCGCCGGCACGGTGAGCCTGGCCGACCCGGATAACAACCACGTGTTCCAAACGACCTTCACCACCGGCGACCGCGCCGAGCTGGGCAGCAGCAGCTTGCGCATCTGCGTCACGTGCAACCTGGTGCGGCGCTGCTCCGACGGCCAGGTGCTGATCGATCCGGAAGGCGTGGTATACGACGCGCGGCTCGGCCCCACGGCCGGCAAGCTGGCCGGCGCCACAGTGACGTGTAGCCAGGCGCAGACCAGCGCGAGCGGCGCGACATCGTTCGGGCTATGGCCGGCGAGCGACTTCGGGCAAACCAACCCGCAGACAACCGCGGCCAACGGCTTCTTCAGCTTCTACACGCCGCCCGGCACCTACCGGCTCGAAGCCAGCAAGGCCGGCTACCAGCCGTACCGCAGCCGCGATATCGTAGTGAGCAACACGCCGGTGGAGTATAACATCGCGCTGACGCCCAAGATCGCCGGCAGCGCTACCGTCACCGTCACGGTCGGCCCGAACGGCTTCGAGCCGCCGGTGGTGAAGGTGCGGCCCGGCACGGTGATCGTGTGGGTCAACACCGACACGCAGGGTCACACGATCACCGGCAGCGGCGCATCGGCCCAGAGCGCGCGCGACGTGCAGCTGGACGGCGGCGGCGCGAACAGCTGGGACAGTGGCCTGCTCGCCGCCGGCGCGACATACAAGCGCCAGGTGAGCGGCAGCGGCACATTCGGCTACGCCGACGCCGAGAACCCGACCAACAGCGCCACGATCGTCTCGGACGGGCGCGTGTTTGTGCCGGTGGCCAGCCGCTAGTATTCCGTTTTGGCGTCGTGGTGCGGTCGCAAAGCCACTGCACCACGACGCCAACAATACCCCCCGCTCCCGCGCTCGGAAGCGTGGTGAGCACAAGGCAGTGTGGCGGTTTCAGCTTTGCCGAAATCGCCACACTGCCTTTTGTTCCCCTGGCAAGCGGTATTTGTGGTATCCTATGGGCCGCGCGATCGGGCGCGAGCAGAGCGGGAGCCACGATGCCAGAAGCGACAGCCCCAGCCAAGCCAGAAGTAATGAGCCCGGCCGGCTACTGGCCGCAGCTCCACGCCGCGATCGAGGCAGGCGCCGACGCGGTGTACTTTGGCCTGAAGCACTTCACCGCGCGCGCCAAGGTCGGGTTCGAACCCGGCGAGCTGCCCGAGGTGATGCGCACGCTGCACCAGCGCGGCGTGAAGGGCTATGTCACCTTCAACACGCTGGTGTTCGAGCGCGAGCTGCACGAGGCGGCCCACGCGCTGGCCGAGATCGCCGCAGCTGGGGCCGACTCGATCATCGTGCAGGACGTGGGCATAGCGCGGCTGGCGCGCCAGATCGCGCCAGAGCTCGAGATCCACGGCAGCACCCAGATGAGCATCACCTCGGCCGAGGGCGTGGAGCTGGCGCGGCGCTTTGGCGTGAGCCGGGTGGTGCTGGCGCGCGAGCTGTCGCTCGACGATATTCGCGCCATCCGCGCCCAGACGGACTGCGAGCTCGAGATGTTTGTCCATGGCGCGCTGTGCGTCTCGTACTCGGGGCAGTGCTTTTCGTCGGAGGCCTGGGGCGGGCGCAGCGCCAACCGCGGCCAGTGCGCGCAGGCCTGCCGCCTGCCCTACGAGCTGCTGGTCGACGGCCGCCTGCGCCCGCTGGGCGACGCGCGCTACCTGCTTTCGCCCGGCGACCTGTACGCCCTGCCGCTGGTGCCCGAGATCGTACGCCTGGGCGTGTCGGCGCTGAAGATCGAGGGCCGCTACAAGGACGCGAACTACGTGGCGATCACCACCAGCGCGTACCGCAAGGCCGTGGACGAAGCCTGGGCCGGCGTGTCGCTGAGTATCGGCCGCGCCGACGAGCTGCGCATCGAGCAGGTGTACTCGCGCGGCCTGGGCGCGCACTTTGTGAGCGGCACCAACCACCAGTCGGTGGTGAGCGGCCGTACGCCGCGCCACCGCGGGGTGCTGGCCGGCCGCGTGGCGCGGGTGCTGCCCGACCGCGTGCTGCTGGCGCCCGACCCGGCGATCGCCGCCGCGCCGCTGAAGCCAGGCGACGGCATGGTGTTCGACGCGGCCGGCTGGCGCAGCCCCGAGCAGCCCGAGGAGGGCGGGCGCCTCTACGGCGTCGCGGCGGCGCGCGATGGCCAGCTCGAGCTGCGCTTCGGCCCTGGCGCGATCGACACGGCGCGCATTCGCGCCGGCGACCTGGTGTGGCGCACGCACGACCCCGACCTCGACCGCGCCGCGCGGCCTTTTACGCAGGCCGCCGCGCCAGTGCAGAAGCAGCCGCTGCGCCTGCGCGTGGTGGCGCACGAGGGCGCGCCGCTGGCGATCGAGTGGGTGCTGGCGCGCCGGCCCGATCTGCGCGTGACGGTGCGCTCGGACGAGCCGCTCGGGCCGGCGCAGAGCCGCGCGCTCAGCGCCGAGTTCCTGCGCGAGCAGCTTGGCCGCCTCGGCAATACGCCCTACCAGCTGGCCGAGCTGGAGCTCGACCTGCGCGGCCAACCGTTTGCGCCCAGCTCGCTGCTGAACAGCCTGCGCCGCTCCGCCACCGAGCAGCTGGCCGAGCTGCAGGCCACAGCGCGCTGGATAGCGATCAACGACCCGGAACAGGCGCTTGCTGCGCTCAGCGCGCGTCCTTGGCTAAAACAAACTCACGAGCTGCCTAGCCACCAAGACACCAAGACACCAAGAATACCTGAACCAGATACGATTGCAGAGGAACCTTCGCGCCCTGATGCCTTGCTGGCAGCTTCGCGGCCGTCTATTCAACATGAACTGCACCTGCTGGTGCGCACGCCCGAGCAGCTCGAGGCCGCGATCGAGCTGCGCCCGGCCAGCATCACGCTCGACTACCTCGAGCTCTACGGGCTGCGGCCGGCAGTCGAGCGCGTGCAGGAGCACGGAATCGCTGCGCGGGTGGCCAGCCCGCGCGTGCTCAAGCCCAGCGAGCAGCGCGTCGTGCGATTTCTGCTGAAGCTCGGCTGCGCGATCGTGGTGCGCTCGAGCGGGCTGCTCGAGGCGCTGCAGCAGGAAGATTGCCCCGAGCTGATCGGCGACTTCAGCCTGAACGCCGCGAACACCCTGACGGCCGCGACCTTCATGCAGCTTGGGCTTGCGCGCATCACCCCTACGCACGATCTGAACGCCGCCCAGGTGGCCGATCTGGCCGCCAGCCTGGGCGCCGAAAAGCTCGAGGTGGTGGCCTACCAGCACCTGCCGGTGTTTCACACCGAGCACTGCGTGTTCTGCCGCTTTCTCTCGGCGGGCACCAGCTACAAAGACTGCGGCCACCCCTGCGAGCAGCACCGCGTGGCGCTGCGCGACGTGAGCGGCCGCGCCCACCCGGTGATGGCCGACGTGGGCTGCCGCAACACTGTGTTTGGAGCCCAGGCCCAGGATGCCAGCCGGCACCTCGACGCATGGCGCGAGGCGGGGATCGGCCACTTCCGGCTCGAGTTCGTACACGAGACCGGCGATCAGGTGCGGCGCGTGGGCCAGGCGTGGCGCGAGGCGCTGGCCGGGCGCATGGCCAGCCACGAGCTGGCGCGCCAGCTGGCGCGCGTCGCGCCGCAGGGCGCCACCGAGGGCAGCCTGTTCGTGCCCGACGAGCACCTGATAATCCCGCTGGCGCAGTAGCGCAGCGCGGCAAAGTAGGCGCATTCGGCCTTCGCCACGCGCCAAGCCAGCCGAAGCAACCCTCGCGCTCGCACACGCTCGCATATCCCGACACCGCGCCAGCCCGGCGCGTACGAGAAAGCAGCCAAATGGCACCTGCCACACCCGAACAGACCGCGCTGGTGGACTCGTGGCGGCAGTACTTCGCGGCGGCCTACGCCCGCGACCGGCGCAACGCCGCGAGGCAGAGCTTCGACGAGTACTGGCGCTGGGTGAGAACCTACCTGCTCGAAGGCGGCGCGGGCTACCCTGGCTGGCTGGCGCAGAGCGACGCGCTGCTAGCGCGCGTGCGCGACCCGGCAGCCCACGCGCGGCTCGCGGCCCTCATGCACGCGGCCGGCCGGCGCATCGCCGGCGAGTGGGCCAAAGACAGCGCCTGCCGGCGGATCTACTCCACGTTTCTGCAGGGCCGCCCCAACCTGGCGGAATGGGGCCGCGCGCTGCAAGGCGCGGCCGCGCGCGACAGCGGCGACGGCCGCGCGATCGAGGCAGCGGCGCTTGGCATCGCCGCCGAGCTCGACGCGCTGCTTGGCCCCGCGCCAGTAGAGTGATCGCCACAACACGTTGCCGAACTTCCACGGCCGCCAGCCGCGCCGATGCTATTGTAGCGCGTAGTAGCAGCGAATGGCGGGAGGCTGGCAATGGAACCGATAGCGCCGATCTTCATTATCTCGGGCGGCGCCGGCGCGCTTGGCAAGCATATCGCGCGGGTGGTGCTGGCCCAGTTCCCCGGCAAATTCCCCGAGGTGATCATCATCCCGCAGGTGTCGAACACCGAGCAGCTGACCGAAGCAGTCGAGCAGGCCGCCGCGCGCCGCGGCATCGTCATCCACACCATGGTCGAGCCACGGCTGCGCGCGCTGCTGATCGAGAAAGCCCGCGAGCACCAGCTCGTCGCGCTCGACACAATCGGCGACCCGCTGGCCCAGGTGGCGGCGGTGTTCGGCCAGGCGCCGCTGGGCCAGCCGGGGCTGTACCAGGGCCAGGAGAACGTGTACCTCGAGCGGATCAAAGCGATCGAGTATACTGTCGACCATGACGACGGCCGCAACCCGCACGAGCTCGACCAGGCCGACGTGGTGCTGACGGGCGTTTCGCGCGTGGGCAAGACGCCGCTGAGCATCTACCTCTCGGTGCTGGGCTGGAAGGTGGCCAACGTGCCGCTGGTGCAGGCGGTGGCGCCGCCGCCCGAGCTGTTCGAGATCGACCGCCACCGCGTCGTCGGCCTGACGA
Organism: Kouleothrix sp.; assembly: GCF_046328425.1. NCBI lineage: Bacteria > Bacillati > Chloroflexota > Chloroflexia > Chloroflexales > Roseiflexaceae > Kouleothrix > Kouleothrix sp. Next base: position 12,200 of record NZ_JAXLWP010000005.1, on the reverse strand, counting down.
TCGACGTCGATATGCTGATGCAGCACCGGCGCTGGCGCCAGCAGAACATGGCCGGCATGGGCGGCCGGGCGTACTCCGACCCCGAGGCGCTGTACGACGAGGTCGAGTACGCGCGGCGGATCTTCCGCCGCGGCGGCTTCACCTCGATCAACGTGACGAACAAGCCGATCGAGGAGAGCGCCGACCAGGTGATCGCGCTGATCTCGCGCTGGTTCGAGCACCGCCTGGCGGTTCCGGCGTTGATCACGCGGCCGTAGGCGCGCCTACTGCGGGCGCGCCAGGCCGGTGCGCTCGATCGCCCAGAGCGCGCTGGCGCGCCCGAGGTGCCAGCTCGGCCAGCCGTCGGCGGCCTGCTGCCTGGCCAGCTCGTCGTGCCGGCCGCCGAGCGCCGCAGCCACCACAAGCCAGGACTCGCCGTTGAGCTGGCCGAGCGACGCGGCCAGCGCCGGCGTGGCGTCGGGCGAGAGCTGCGTGAGGTAGAATACGTCAACCTCTTCGCCGCGATGGCTATAGGCGGCCGCACGGCCCACCCTGGCGATGTTCTCGCGCACGATCAGCGCGTCGGGGTTGGCCAGGTTCAGCGCCGCCAGGTACACCACCAGCGACACCAGCCCGCCAAAGGTGAAGATCTGCGGGCGCGCGCGGAACAGCGCCAGCAGAAACAGCCCCAGCACCAGCGCCAGCCAGATCATAAACGTGTGGGTGTAGACGCGCAGCTCGGTGTAGCCGTAGGCCTGCTCGTAGAGCGCCATGCGCTCGAAGGCCGAGGCCAGCAGCCCAAGCACCAGCGCGATCATCGCGGCGCTGGCGGCGTTGAACGCCCGCCGCACGCGCGCAGCCGGCCGGCGCGTGACGACCGCCAGCGCGCACAGCAGCCCAAGCGACAGGCAGGCCACCGCCAGCAGCTCGAAGAAGCCGCGCCGCGCGTACTCGGCGTAGGTCATGCCGGTGCGCGCCAGCGTGTCGAGCCCGCCGAAGAAATACGCGCCCTGGATCGCCACAAACCCGCCAAACAGCAGATCGACCAGCGCCAGCACGGTGAGCGCCTCGGTCGCGCCGATCGCGATTGGCGCGCGCCGGGCCGCGCGCAGCCGCTGGGTGTCGCCCTCGGCCGGCAGATCCTCGACGCCGGCGGCCTCGGCCGGCTCGACATACACCAGGCCGACGAGCGCGCGCGCCAGCGCGGCCAGCGCGCGCCCCACCACCCAGCGCTCGTCGGCCACCAGCGCCACCAGCAGCCCGCCGGCGCAGGCCCACGCGGCCGCCCCAGCGAACAGCGCGTGCCCGAGCAGGTCGGCCAGATCGAACGGGATGTCGAAGCTCAGCAGCTGCTCGACGTAGCTGGCGAACACCGCGTCGGCGGCCATCAGCAGGCCGGTGAAGATGAACAGCACCGGCAGCGCCAGCAGCAGCCCGCAGCCGACGCGCCCGGCCGAGGCGAGCCGCAGGCGCGGCGCGGGCGCAGCGCGCAGCGCACCGGCAGCCAGCGCCCCTGGCTGAAACAGCATGTCGCCCAGGCCGCCGGCCAGCCCAGCCAGCAGCTCGGCGGGGTGCCGCGCGTGCAGCGGCGCAGCGCGGTAGCTCAGCGCCAGCAGCGCCAGCAGCCCGGCCACCGCCGCGGCGTTCAGCGCCGTCAGCGTGGCCGAGGCGCGCCAAGCCAGGCACAGCGCGAAGAACAGCGCCGCGCCGCCGAGCCACAGGTTGGCGCGCGTGGCGGGCCGGCGCTCGTCGACGCCGAGCCGGGCCAGCAGCGCCAGGCCTAGCGCCACAAACAGCGGCGCCGAGACGCCGAGCGCCCGGCCGTTGAACAGGTAGTCGGCGGCGGCGCCGAGCAGCAGCGCGGCGACCAACACGCGGTAGGGGCGAAGCAAGTTCGGCATGACAAGGCTCCAGTGCAATGCAAACATCGTCATGCTATGTATAGCGCAGCGGCGCGCGCGGCGAAACCCTATGGGTGTGGGCGCGGGCGCACCCGGGTGCTTGACGGGCCTGCTAGGTTTTTCGGGGGCTATGCGCCCCGTGCCTGCTAGGCTTTTCGGGGGCTATGCGCCCCGTGCCTGCTAGGTTTTTCGGGGGCTATGCGCCCCGTGCCCCGCAGCAGGGGCTGCCGCCAGCCCCTGCACCCCGCGCTGGGGCGCTGCCCCAGACCCCGTAAAGAATGCCTTGATATGCTCCTTCGTGGCGCATGCCTCGTGGCGTAGAAGATTTGTTGGTTGCCCTGAGGCATGGGCGTACGGCGTTGAAACTGGCACGGCCTTCTTTCCCGTAGGGCGCGCATCGTGCGCGCCTTCTCCCCGTCGGGATGAGCCGGGGGCTATGCGCCCCCGTGCCCCGCAACAGGGCTGCCGCCAGCCCCTGCCCCGCGCTGGGGCGCTGCCCAGACCCCGTAAAGAATGCCTCGGCTCACCTTCGTGGCGCATGCCTCGTGGCAAACCGGCATGTCGCTCCATCCACAAGGCTTGCCTCGTGGCGCAAAACGATCTGTTGGTTCGCCCTGAGGCATGAGCGTACGGCGTTGAAACTGGCACGGCCTTCTTTCCGTAGGGCGCGCATCGTGCGCGCCCTTCTCCCGTCGGGATGAGCCGGGGAGCTATGCGCCCCCGTGCCCCGCAACAGGGGCTGCCGCCAGCCCCTGCACCCCGCGCTGGGGCGCTGCCCCAGACCCCGTAAAGAATGCCTCGATATGCTCACCCTTCGTGGCGCATGCCTCGTGGCAAACCAGCATGTCGCTCCATCCCACAAGGCTTGCCTCGTGGCGCGAAACGATCTGTTGGTTTGCCCTGAGGCACGAGCGTACGGCGTTGAAACTGGCACGGCCTTCTTTCAGCCGGAAAGGTTGTAGGAAAACCGGCAGGGTTTTCCTACGCGGGGGGCCGGGGGCGCAGCGCCCCGATATGACCAACCCACGAGGCGTGCAAGGAGCCAAGACGAAGCGCAAGCCAACCCTACGCGGGGGGGCCGGGAGCGCAGCGCCCCGATATGACCACCTGCGGGGCCGGGGGCGCACCGCCCCAGCATGACCAGCTAGAGAAGCTCCCAGCCATCAAAACACTGCCGCAACAGCGAGGGCCTGCGCGAGGCGGCGCTGGTACTCGGCGCGCGAGATCTCGACTGTGCCGAACTGCAGCATGTGTTCGCCGACGATGTACTGCGAGTCGAGCATTACAAACCCGCCGCGCCGCAGCCGCTCGACCAGGTGCACCAGCGCGACTTTGCTGGCGTCGGTTTCGCGGCTGAACATGCTTTCGCCGGCGAACAGGCCGCGCACGGCCACGCCATACAGCCCACCCACCAGCTCGCCGCCGCGCCAGGCCTCGACGCTGTGCGCGAAGCCGAGGCGGTGCAGCTCGGTGTAGGCATCCACCATCTCGCCCGAGATCCAGGTGCCGTCGTGGCCGGGGCGCGGCGCGGCGCAGGCCAGCATCACGTCGCGGAAGCATGTGTCGACGCGGATCGCCAGGCCGCCGTTGCGCACGCGCCGCGCCAGCCGCCTGGGCACGTGAAACGCGTCCAGCGGGATGATCGCGCGGCGGCGCACGTCGTACCAGCTGATCGCGCCGTCGTCGCCGGCCATGGGAAACAGCCCCTGGGAATAGCCGGCGATCAGCATGTCGGGGGTTAGCGGCATGGCTTCTCACGCATTAGCGGGGCAGCGGGCGCCCGCTGCGCTGAGCCGGCGAGCCTTTGCTGGCGGCGCGCGGCGGCTCGGGCGCAGGCCACACCACCTGGGTGTCGGCGTCGCCATACAAGGCGTACAGCAGCCCGAGCAGGTTGTTGCGCTGCTGCAGGTAGGCGCGGCGCATGTTCAGCAGCAGGTTGCCGGCGCTCTGCTCGCCGGCCGCGAAGCGCTTCACGAACTCCTGGCCGAACTCGGCGGCGAAGACCGCCGGCATATTCGTTTCGCTGCCGACCACCGTGCGCGCGCCGTGCGCCAGGAAGAAGGGCGTGAATCCCTCGAACCGGGTCGGGTCAAGCTCGGCGCTGCTGGCGGTGTTCAAGAACACCAGCGGCGCGCCGGGCAGCCGCGCGCCAGGGGGCGTGCGCTCTTTCAGCTCAGAAAGCTTCACGCGCGCGTCGGTGAGCCCCAGCGCTGACGCGTCGATGCCGCCGGCGTCGCTGGCGCGCTTATGCACCAGCTGGCAGTAGAAGTAGATCAGCTGGGCCGGGCTGCTGGCGTCGCTCAGCAGCGCGTAGAGCTCGGGCACGGTGGCGAACTCGGCCAGGCGCACATTCGGCAGCGCGGCCATGAACTGCCGCTGCGTCTGCACGATCGGCTGCTGCAGCTGGTTGAACTGCGTGTCGAGGGCGTTGTTGCCGACAAACGCCAGCTCAAGCTGCTCGCGCGGCTCGATCGCCGGCGTGGCGGCGGGCTCGGCCTCTTCGCTCAGCACCGTGGGCGAGCGCACCTCGCTCGAAGGCACCTGGCACTCGATCACGTGGCGGAAGCCCCAGAAGCCCTCGGGGTCGATCTGGTCGGCGTCGGCGAGCGCGCGGTCGTACAGCAGGCCCCAGGGGATGAAGAATGTCTCGGCGACAACCCGGACGCGCAGGCGGGCGCCGCGCGAAAGCTCGCGCAGCCGGTCGCCGAGCTGGCGCGCGCCGTCGCCGCCGGGGGCGTAGAACAGCCGCTCGTACAGCTGCGCGCCGGCGCGCGCAAGCTTCTGCAGCGACTGGGCGTGCACCTCGGCCGGGATGGTGGTGGATGCGACCTGGTAGGTGTACTGGCCGCCGATCTGCGTGAACACAATCTCCTTCAGCGCCTCGCGCGCGGCGCTCGCCGCCGCGCCAAGCTGCTCGTCGCTGAGCACGAGCCGCGCGCGCAGCCAGCCCGTGCCGTCGTTCAGGTCGGCGCTGAAGCCCTGGCCCTGCCGCGCAATGTGCAGCGTGATCGCGCCGCCCGGCGCCGCAGCCTCGGCGGGTGCGGCTGCGGGCTGCGCCTCAGCGGGTGCTGCAGCCTGCGGCACCTCACCAACATTGGGCACGGCCGTCTCTGCTGGCGGCGCCTGGCCCAGCCGGCGATCGATCTCGGCGATCTGCGCGCGCAGATCTTCGATCTCGAGCGCGATATGCGACGGTACGCTCGCGCCATACCGGGCGCTCTGGGTCTCAAGGTTCTGCAGATTGGCCACATGCAGGGCCTGCAGCCGCGCGAGATGCGCGCGCTCTTCGTCGTCGAGCGGCAGCGCGCTGCCAAGCTGGCGATCCAGCTCGGCGAGCCGCGCGCGCGTGTCTTCGGCCTGCAAAACAAGATTGGCCGGCGCCTGCATGCCATACCGCGCCTGCTGCTCTTCTAGCATATACAGCGTGCGGCGGTGGGCCTGGCGCAGCTGTTCAAGCTGCTCGCGCTCGTCGTCGCCCAGCGGCTGGGGCGCGGCTTCGGCCGGCGGCTGGGCCTCGGCTGCCTCTGGCGCCACGCCCAGCTCGCGCAGGCGCCGGGAGGTAGCGGCGATATCCTCCTGCACCGCGCGCAGCTCGGCCATGGTTTGTGGCGGCGCCAGCTGCTCCGAGAACCTAGCGACCTGCTCTTCGAGGATGTGCAGTCGCCGCTGCTGGGTGGCGTAGAGCGCCTGCAGATGCGCGATCTCTTCGGCCAATTCGCCTGACCTTACGGGCGTACCGCCAAGCAACTGGATTTGCGTATCCAGATTGCTGATTTCTTTCTGGGCCTCTTGAAGATCGTTCAGAAGTGCCACCGGGCTATTGAGACCAAAATACGCCTGCTGCTGCTCGAGCGCGCGCAGCCGGCGCAGCGTGGCCTCGCGCCGCTGGAGTAGCAGCAGTAGCTCTTCGCTCGGTTCAGCTGGCACCTGCGGGGCGTTGGGCGCTGACGCGGCCTGCTGCGCCGCTTCGCCGAAATCCGCCTGCTGCGCGGCGGCGCTCGCTGCCTGGGGCGCGGGAGGCGTAGCGAGATCCTGCGGCACCGGCAGCACCACGCCGCCAATCTGGATCTGTCCGCCGGCGGTGGCCATGGCGCGCAGCACCGTGGCGGCGCGCGCGGTGTCGCCGCGCGCCCAGTCGGCCAGCGCGCGGGCGTAGGGCAGCAGCGACTCGATCTCGCCGGCGCGCTCGGGGCGGGCCAGCGCCGCGACGATCGCCTCGAGGCGCAGCAGCCGCTCGCGATCGTCGCCCTGAACCTCGGCGTAGGCGCGCGCTAGCTCGGCGGCGGCGGCGGCCGGGTCGACGGCGGCGCGCGCGGCCCAGTGCTGGGCCTCGGCAAAGTCGCGCACGAACGGGTCGCTGCTGCGCAGCTGCTGCTCGACATAGCGCGCCACAAAGTCCGAGAGCTCGGCGGCGCGCTGCGGGCCAAAGCGCGGGTTGGCCCGCAGCTCGGCCAGCAGCTCCTCGCGCACGGCCGGGTCGAGCTCGTACAGCTCGTGGCCGACCTCGTCGCACATGCTCGAGAGCAGCAGGTCGGCCACGGCCACCCACGGCGCGCCGATCGGCTGGTCGAGCACGTCGCGCGGGAAGCCGCCCCACAGCATATACAGCAGGTCGGGCGTCAGCGCGATCGGGAACGCCGCGTGGCAGGCCAGGTCGACGTACGCGCGGCCAAACTTGCGCGCAAACGAGCGCAGGCGCGGGTGGCGCGGGAACGCGGGCCGGGCGCTGGTTGTAGCGGGTTCGCTCATGGTTCAACGTCGCAGGTTCTCGGCCGGACACAGCGGATCTCGCGGGCCGCTCGCTTCCGCCTACATTCCCCGGCTGGCGCGGCCGCGCAGCGCGTCGATCGCGCCGTCCAGCCCAATACGGCCCAGCTCGAACATCGGCACCAGCCGGGCGATCACTTCGGCGGTGGTGCCCTGCCAGCGCGCGCGCGGCATCGGGTTGAGCCAGGCGACCCGCGCGAAGCGCGCTTTGAGCTGGCTGAGGAACGCGGCGGTGAGCAGCGCGCGCTCGGGGCTGAAGCCGCCGCGCGCGGCACCTGCGTCGCTCATAATCATCACCGACACGCGCTCGCCGCTGAGGCGCGCCAGCCACTCGCCGATCGGCTCGGCGCGCTGCTGCCCGGCGTCGTGGTACAGGTAGTCGGCGGGGCAGTTGTGGAAGTAGCCGACGCCGGCCTGGCCGAGGCGCCCGCCGCGCGTGGCGGTTTCGATCAGCTGCTGGCTCAGGCCGTGAAACGGCACCATCGAGCCGTTGCGGTCGATCAGCAGCAGCAGCTCGGCGCGGTTGACGCGGCGCGGGCGCAGCACCGGCATCACCAGCATGCCATCGCGCGCGATCCGCGCGATTGTCGCGTCGAGGTCGAGCTCGACCGGCGGGCCAATGCGCGTCGGGCGGCGCAGGTGGCGCCAGGCCTGCTTCATCTGGCGGCGCGTGAGCGGGAAATGCTCGCCGGCGCTGGCGAACACCGCCAGCGGGCCGCCGGCCGCGCCCATGCGCGCCAGCACGCGCGCCGCCTGGGCGGTCGGGGCCGGCGCGGGCGCAGGCGCGGCAGCACCAGCGTTGGCGGCAGCCGGCGCCGCGAGCTGAATATCCTCGACGCGCGGCGCCGCCGCAGGGCCGGCGCCCGCCTCGCCGAGCATCGGCGGCGGCGGCGCGTCCTGGGCGATGATCCGGTCGAAGTGGTAATCGAGCAGGCGCTGCTCGTCGGGCGTGTTGGCCCACAGCGTATGGCACATCCGCCGCAGCGACTCGCGGCCGTCCAGGCCGAAGCCGCCGCGCAGCGCGCGCAGCGCCAGCATATACTCATCGACGCCGAGCTGCATGCCGGCGCGGCGCAGCTCGGCGAACAGCTCGAGCAGCGGCAGTTCTGTGCTCGTCATGGCTTAGCCCTGGGCCAGGTAGCGCTGGTGATCTTCCCAGCTCTTCAGCAGCACGCCGGCAAACGGCAGCTCGCCACCCAGGCGGCGCAGCGCTTCGTCGTGCGGGAAGCGCTGGAGCACGCGGAACCAGTCGATCAGCTCGCTGGTACTGACGCGCTTGCCGGTGGCGCCTTTGTCTTGCAGCATGCGCGCGCGCAGCGCATTGAAGCGCTCAACTGCGGCGGCGACCACGTCCGCCGAGGCGTCGGGGAAGTGCGCCAGCACGATCGCGCGCAGCCGCTCGGGGCTGGGGAAGTCGATGTAGTAGAACAGGCAGCGCCGCAGAAACGCGTCGGGCAGGTCTTTCTCGTCGTTGCTGGTGATCAGCACGATCGGCGGCTGGCGCGCTTCGACCGTGGCGCCAGTTTCTTCGACAATAAAGCGCTGCTGATCGAGCTCGAGCAGCAGGTCGTTGGGGAAGTCGATATCGGCCTTGTCGACCTCGTCGATCAGCAGCACGGTGCGCTGCTCGCTGGCGTAGGCGCGGCCGATCGGGCCCATATGCACATAGTTTACCGGGCTCTTGCTGCGCTCGAGCGCGCCGGGGTCGGCGGCGGCATTGGCGGCCAGGTGGGCGTCGCGCAGCCGGCCGACGACGTCGTAGGTATACAGGCCATCGCGCGCGCGGCTGGTCGATTTGATGTGCCACTCTTCGTACGGCAGGCCCAGGTACTCGGCCACCGCGCGCGCCAGGCGCGTCTTGCCGCTGCCCGGCTCGCCCTTGATCAGCAGCGGGCGCCCGAGAAAGATCGCCAGGTTCACGGCCTCGGCCAGCGCCTGGCTGGGGAGGTATGGCGGCGACCCGGCCGCCTGGCGCGGCTGCGTGCCGTACTCCAGCGCGGGGCGGTTCAATGCTTCAGCCATCGGCTCGCTCCCTCGTTCCAATCATAGTCGCACACAACGCAGATCTCTTCCAGCACGCTCTCGGGGATGCCGTCGTCCGAGTGGGCCAGGATGGTCTCGGGGTCGGTGCGGGTGCTGAAGTCGTCGGGCAGATCGATCAGCGACGCCTCGATCCAGTCGGCCAGGTCGGCACTCGAGAAGCGCGCGATTGTCGGCAGGCGCACCGGCCGCGCGGGGTCGTCGGCCGGGCCCTGCGCGATCGGCACATTCCAGCCGGCCGACGACCCCTGGTTATCGACGAGGAACAGCAGCAGCTTGTTGCTGCCGGCGCAGCAGGGCGACTGGCGGGCGATTGCGACGATCGGCGCCCAGAAGCCGCTGAGGATCGCGTTCAGCGCGGCCTCGCCCACGAGGTCGATCGAGTGAAAGATCAGGATGGTGTGCTGCGTCTCCCACCACTTGCACAGCACCGTGGCGATCTGCTCGGGCGTGCTGGCGGCCACGCCGGCCTTGCGCCCGATCTCCTGGCACAGGTCGGCCACGCTCTTGCCGCGGCCGAGCCGGCGCAGGTCGATCGAGATCGGCTGGATCGAGCGCTCGTAGCGCTTGAGCAGGCGGTTGAGCAGCCAGCGCTGGCCGAACAGGCGCGGGCCGTCGATCAGGTAGGCCGCGAGGCTGCGCGGCGCGACCGACTGCGCGAATGTGCCGGTCTGCGAGCGGTAGTCGAGGTTGAGCAGCGCGCGGTAGAGGTTGCCGTCGCCTGAGGCCTGGCTCTGGGCCTGCAGCGCGCGCGCCAGGGTTTGCAGGTCGTTCGGGTTGATGCCAGCGCCGGGCGCGATGCCAAGCGCCGCGAGCTGCTGCGCCAGATCCGGCACGGCCGGCGCGGCCGAGGCGGCCGAGGCGGCCGGCGCGTCGTCGGGCAGGTCGTCGACGGCCACCTGCCAGCCGCGCAGCGTCTGCTTGATGCGGCCGATCGCCGCGCGCGCGTCGTCGATGTCGGCGCGCACGTTCGGCGGCGTATACGATGGGCCAAACCGGCCCAGCTGCTCGAGGCCATAGGCCAGGGTGCGGCGGTTGGTGCGCAGCAGCTCGAGCTGTGTGGTGATCTCTTCCTGGCTAGGCATAGCGGAGGTCTTTCGGGGCTGCGCCCCCTGTCCTGCGCGGAGGTCTTTCGGGGGCTGCGCCCCCGTACCCCGCGCGGAGGTCTTTCGGGGGCTGCGCCCCCGTACCCCGCGCAAGGGGCGGGCAGCCGCCCCTTGCATCCCCCTGCTGGGGCTACGCCCCAGACCCCATAATGAACGCCCTCACGTGTGCACCGTCGGCGGCACATGCCTCGTGGCGCGACAGCAGATGTGGTGTGCCACATCCCACCGTAAGGGCGAGCCTTGTGCTCGCCCCCCGCTCTAGCACATGTGGTGTGCCACATCCCACCGTAAGCGCGAGCCTTGTGCTCACCCCCGCTCTAGCAGATGTAGTGTGCCACATCCCACCGTATCCCACCGTAAGGGCGAGCCTTGTGCTCGCCCCCGCTCTCCGCTCGACCGCTCGACCGCTCCCCGCTACACCTCGACAAAGTACGACTTACATGCAGCCGCCAGCAGCTCGCGCGACATCGTCGGCTGGGTGCGGGTGAAGCGCGCGATGTCGATCAGCTGGTCGATCAGGTCGCGCGGGTGGCAGGCGCGCAGCTCTATATTGCGCTTGCCGTACTCTTGCTCGAGCAAATAGCGCAGGCCCTCGTCGCTATAGGGCACGTTCTTGGCCTTGCAGATGCGCCGCAGGATCTCGCGGAACTCGGGCGGCGAGGGATTGCCGACCTCGACCTTGTAGCGGATGCGGCGCAGGAACGCCTCGTCGACGAGCTGCTTGGGCTCGATGTTCGTCGAGAAAATGATCAGCTGGTCGAACGGCACCTCGATCTTCTTGCCAGTGTGCAGCGTCAGGAAATCCTGGCGCTTCTCGAGCGGCACAATCCAGCGGTTCAGCAGCTCGCGCGGGCGCACCTGCTGGCGGCCGAAGTCGTCGATCAGGAACAGGCCGCCGTTGGCCTTCATCTGCAGCGGCGCCTCGTAGTATTTGCTGTACTCGTCGTACACCAGGTCGAGCGAGTCGAGGTTCAGCTCGCCGCCGGCGATCACGATCGGGCGCTTCGAGAGCACCCAGCGCTTGTCGTAGGTATGCTCGAGGTTCGCCGCCACCGGCACGCGGTCGTGGTGGATCGGGTCGAAGACGCGGATGATCTGGCCGTCGATGATCACGGCGTGGGGGATCATGATCGTGTCGGACATGAGCTTCGACACAGCCTCGGCGATGCTGGTTTTGCCATTGCCGGCGTGGCCGAACAGGAAGATCGACTTGCCGGAGTTGATCGCCGGGCCGAGCTGCTGCAGCAGCGACTCGCCGATCACCAGGTGCGCGAACGCCTGGCGGATCGAGTCCTCGGTAATAATCAGGCCCTGGGTGCTCTGCTCGGCCATCATGCTAGTGTAGGCCGCCAGCGTCACCGGCGCGGGGCCGAGGTACTGCGTGCGCTCGCCGATCTCTTTGGCGCGCTCGATGCCGCGGGCGGTGGCCTGGTAGCGGTAGGCCTTCTCGCCGATGCCGCCGGTGCCCTTGATCTCGCACATCTGCTCGCGGCGCAGGTAGGTGATCGCCTGGTCGATCACGTTGTCGTAGGGCAGGTGCAGCAGGTCAACGATCTGCTGGCCGGTCATTTCGCCGATCAGGTACAGCGCGCGGACGATCATGTCCGAGATGAAGGTCATCGCCAGGCCGGTTTCCTCGATGCTGCGCGGGCGCGGCGGCAGCTGGTGCGGCCGGTGGGCTGTATCCGTCAGGGGCAAAGAGGTCAATGGTTGTTGCATTGCCGCCTCCAGGTGTAGCGTGTGGTTGTGCCGTGTTGGCGCTCTGCTGCGCCTCGGCTGCCCTGGCAGTATAGCATAGCGGGTGCCGCATCGCAATGGTGCGCGCACGGCTCGGTTGGCGAAGCCCGCCGCACGCTACCAAAAAAAGACCTGCCATGCATCTCCTAAAAATTCGTTGAGCCACGTTCTATAGTAAATCCCTGCAACGCCGATCCGTGAGCTACCGATGGAGTGAGCCGATGGTGTATCTGTTCGCGCAGCAGGGTGCGAGCACGCAGCCCGGCAGCAGGATGCCCGCGCACTATCAGCGAAAGGCGTACGCCAATGACATCTGATCAGCGCCAGCAGATCGAGCAGATCCGCAACGAGCACGAGCGGCGCCTGCACCAGCTTGAGCTCAGGGCTGCCCAGCTTGGCCTGAGCACGCCGCCCGAGATTCATACCGAGATGGACGACATTCGCGCGGCGATCGAGAGGCTGAACATGCAACTTGACGCGCTGCTGCCACCGGGCGCAATTCACGTCGACCTGGTGACGTTTCCCGGCCACACGGCGCAGCCCCCCGATCACCTTGTGCTCGATTGGGTCGCCGAGTTTACGCCTGGGTTTCCTTCGGCCGCAACGTGGGCCAGCACACTGATGCCCGACCTCGGCCGGGCGCTGGCAACCTGCGGCGCGCAGCAGTCGC